>DAHUZT010000100.1 GCA_027315005.1 Acidimicrobiaceae bacterium
GCTGACCGTCGTGTCCCGTCTCGTCCGAGGAAGATGCAACCATGATGAGCGAAGTGTACGGCTCCTCATGGTGCCGGCCGGACGACCGACCGATAGACGTCCTCGTACCAACCGGCCAGGTGCTCCATGGACCAGTGCCGGGCCCAGACCATCGCGGCGTCCAACCAGTCGGCGCGGGAACACGGGGCCACAGCGGAGCTCCCCACCCCCGCTGCTGTGGCCCAGGCCGCAGAAAGTGCACCCTCGAGCACCATCGCGAGCGCGACGGCGTCCCCGGGTGGGACAGTCAGTGCATGACCGCCGGCCGCTCTCCGATACCCGTCGATGTCGCTCGCCACGACGACGGCACGAGCGGCCATCGCCTCCAGAAGCACCATCCCGAACGACTCACCGCCGAGCGATGGCGCGCACACCACCGCCGCCGAGGCCAGTCGACGCTCCTTTTCTTGCTCGCTCAGCACTCCGAGCCAGTGGATGTCGTCCGATTCGGGAGTCAGCCGGCGCAGGCGCCCGGTCTCCGGGCCGTCCCCGGCGATCCAGAGCACCGGCCGACGGTCGCTCCCGCCACCTCGCTCGACTGCCCTGCGCTGAAGGGTACCGAAGGCCTCTAGCAGCACGGACAGTCCCTTCCGCTCCTCGTGCCGACCGAGGAAGAGCACCACCGGCCGATTGTCGGACGACCAGGGAACCGCGTTCTCGAACCGGTCCATCTCGACACCGTTGAACCCGACGAGGTACGTCCCCCCGAGCGCCCGGTCCGCCGTCTGCCGGGCGGCCTCCGAGACGGCACAGCGCGCTGCGAACCGCCCTGCAAGGGCCCGGATGAGCGGCTCGAGGACGGCGTAGAACGGGCTGGATCCGCTGCGGTGGAACGTGGTCACCATAGGAGGCAGTCCCGATGCGACCAGCAGGCCGTAGGGAACACCCGGGGCGAATGGCTCGTGCACGTGCACCACGTCGAACGCCGAAGAACGGATGGACCGGACGGCCCGGACGACGGCCGCCGGGGAGATGGTGATCGGGGCCCGCGACCCATTTGCGGGGACGCCCACCGATCCTCCGGTGACCTCGACGCCTTCGGCTCCATACGGGAGCCGATCTCCATCGACCGGCGCATAGACGGTGACCTCGTGGCCCCGGGCACGAAGCCCGCGGGCCAGTCCGAGCGACTGGCCCTGCACCCCGCCCGGACGAGAGAGGCTGTACGGACAGACCATGGCGACCCGTAGAGGCCGGGACGACCACTGCTCTTCCGGCTCCACCGGCGGTTCAGTCCTCCGGCGTGGCGATCATCGACCTGCGTCGGCGGCGGCGGGTCCATTTGACGCCGTACATGGCGTCATCGGCCTGGCTCAGCAGCTTGGAGGGGTCGGTGTTCGCATGGTCCACGAAGACCCCTCCGACCGAGGCCAGCGCATGGAGGATCCGGCCGTCGATGCGATAGGGCCGGGCAAGGGCCGACGAGATCCGCTCGGCGATACGCAGCATCTCCTCCTCGCCACTCTCGATCTCGCAGACCACGACGAATTCGTCGCCTCCCAGACGGGCCACGGTGTCGGTTGGACGCACGATTGCAGTCAGTCGCCTGGCCACGGCGACGAGCAAG
The DNA here is from genome assembly GCA_027315005.1 of Acidimicrobiaceae bacterium. Lineage (GTDB taxonomy): Bacteria > Actinomycetota > Acidimicrobiia > Acidimicrobiales > RAAP-2 > Bog-756. The sequence goes on from DAHUZT010000100.1 coordinate 1,607, forward strand.
TCGTCGCCCACGTCGTGGCCCAGCTCGTCGTTGATCTCCTTGAACTCGTCCAGGTCGAGCAGGTAGACGGCCACTCCGGGATGGATCGTCCCTTCGGGGCCCCCCACCGGCATCGCGATCGAGCGCTCGGCCATGCCGTCGATGGCCTCCTGGAGGCGGTCGGCCAACAGCGTCCGGTTGGCCAGACCGGTCAGCGGATCGTGAAGGGCCATCTCGGCCAGGCGCTCTTCGTTGCGCTTCTGTTCGGTCACGTCGTGCATGGCCACAACCGCGCCGATCCGTCGCCCGGAATCGGCGATCAGGGCCTGGCCGTTGACGCTGACCTTGCGGCGGTTCCCATCGACCGATTCGAGGATGATCTCCATGTCGTCGAGCCAATCCCCCGACATCGCCCGGATCAGCGGGTTCTCACGAGGTGCCATGGCCGAGCCATCCGGTCGCAGCAGTCCATTCGCGGAAGGTACCCGACCGATCACCGCCGCGTCCTCGGGCAGCCCGTGCAGGTGGCGGGCGGACGGGTTGAACACGGTGATCCGACCGTCCGCATCACAGGCGACGATCCCCTCTTCCAGGGTGTCCAGCAGCACCTGGAGAAAGCGCTCCTCGCGCTCGAGCTCCGCGGCCGCGAGCCGGGCGTCGGTGACGTCGCTGAACGAGGCCACGGCTCCGCCCACCGTTCCGTCCACCTCCAGCATGGGCCGGGCGTTGGTCCTGATCCAGATGGGATCCCTTTCGGGCCGACGGACCCCGAGCACCACGCCCACCGACCGGCGGCCGGTGCGCAGGCTGACGATCAACGGATGGTCCTCGGGCCCCAAGGGATGTCCTCGGGCGTCGAGGAGCTCCAGCGAACCGGGAGGATCGCCGGTGAGGAGCTCCTCCAGCCGACGACCCACCGTGCGGATCCGCGGCATGTCGAACATCACTTCGAAGGCCTCGTTGACCCGGACCACGGTGCCGGCGGCATCGACCGTGAGAACCCCGTCCGCGAGGGATTCGATGATCGTCGAGTACCGCTGCTGGCCCTCCTCGATCCGTCGCCCGAGGGACTTCTGTTCGGTCACATCCCGGAGGCTGACCACGATTCCGCCGATGGGGTCGTCGAGATGGTTGGCGGCGACCGCATCCAGTACGACCAGCCGGCCGTCCGCCCCGGTCGCTTCCAGCTCGAGGGACACCGAGAGGCGCCTGCGAGCGAGCAGGTCGTCGAACAGTGACCGCACCGTCGACTCGCTCACCCGATCGAACAGCGAGAAGACGTCCTCACCCACGGCGGTGCCGCTGTCGTAACCGAGGACCCGGGCCGCCGATGCACTCACGAACACGAAGCGACCGTCGGCGTCCACCACGGCAATGAGGTCGAACTCTCGCTGGTCGACGGCCGAGAACCTGAGCTCGGTACCCGCCGCCCCGGCCGGATCCGACCCGTTGGCGGTCGTCGAGTGTCCCCGGGGGTGCATCCCGGGCGACCCCCCGGTCGCCTCGCCGGCCGGAGCGGCCGTGCGCAGTTCAGGGGACGGGGTCGATCCGTTTCCCCCGGCCACCGGGCCATCCCCATCGGCCTCCGGTCGCCCGCCCGGCACCGCGAGCGGCCCCACCGAGACGGTTTCGGCGATCGCGCTCCCTGCTCGCGCGTCCGAGCGGTGCCAGAACCTGCTCATGGTCCAGTCCGAGGGCGATCGGCGGTCCAAAGTGGTTGGAAGACGTGCCACTGCTCGGGTGCTCTCCGGATCAGCCCCTCCAGCCGGGTAGCGATCTCCTGGGTGATCCGGGTGATCTCCTGGCGCAGCGGTCCCCGACGGGTGGTGTCGAGTGGCGCCTGGATCAGACCGAGGTGCTCGGGGCCAGGGCCGCTGTAGACCGCGGCCGTCACCAGGCGGGCACCCGTCCGCAATGCCAGCATCGCCGGCCCGGCCGGCATGGTCGTGCGCTCACCGAAGAACTCGACGTCGACGCCGTTGCCCACCAGGTCGCGATCGCACAGCAACCCCACCAGGCCTCCACTCCGCAGAGTATGCATCAGGGTACCGGTGAGGGATGGGTCGAGGGGGACAATGCGGAGGCCCATGGCCGCCCGCTGCTCGACGAAGTAGTCGAAGAGCTCCGGGGGGTCGAGGCGTTCGGCAACCGCGGTCATCGGCATGCCCCGAGCCGCCAGGAATGCTCCGCCATGCTCCCAGCTCCCGACGTGAGGCAGGGCCATGACCACGCCCTCGCCGGACTGCATTCCCTCGGTGAGATGCTCCAGACCCTCTACGAGCATCCTGCGCTCCACGTCTACGGACGAGGTGCGGCCGAGACGTGCCCCCTCGACCCAGTAACGGGCGTACGCCCGGAACGAACGGCGTGCCCACCGGTCGACGACCAAGTCATCATCGTGTCCGGCCCCGAGCACACGACGGAGGTTGATGCGGACCATCTGTCGCTGCTGTCGACGGAGGTCGAAGAGGGCGTCCCCCACCAGAGCGGCCGCGCCAAGCGCCACAGGCTCGGGAATGATTGCCAGGCAGCGTCCCAGGGTCGCGTACGTCCTGAACGCCAACGCCCCTGTGTCCACGAGCTTCCTGCCCCGTAGGCGTACGGGCTCAGAGGTGACGGCGCCCGGCACGAGCACGTGTCCCCTGACGGACGTGGCGGGCCCGCCACGCCCGTCCCGATCGGCTGGCGAGCTCACCCTGACGACGGGCACGCCACCTGGACGGCGCTGAGGCCGACCGGCGACTGCGCGATCCCAGCCGGGACGCGGGACGCGTCCTTCGGGGACGGCGGACCGTAGCCACCGGGACCGGTGCTTCGGCGAGGCGCCACACTCTCACGAAGCGTCCCGCAGCGGTGAGCGCCGTCAGACCGAGCATGGTCCACAGAACCGGCACGAGGAAGCTGGCCGACAGGAACCCGATCCCGAGGAGGATCATCCGTTCCGCCCGCTCCATCAGCCCGCCCTTCGCGGTGATACCCAGGGACTCGGCCTTTGCTCGCTGGTAGGAGACGAGCGAGGTCGCCCCGAGCACCCCGAAGGGGAGAAGGACCAGATGACCGCCGGAGGTCGAGGCCAGGTACCAGGCGACCCCTCCGAGGATGAGGGCGTCGGCCACCCGATCGGTGACCGAATCGAAGAACGCCCCTCGTACCGACGTGGTCCCGGAGGCCTTGGCCACCGGGCCGTCGAGGAGATCGTGCAGGCCGGTCACCACCAGCAGGATGATGGCCAGGTGGAGACGGCCAACGGCCACCGCGACCGCCGTGGCCGACGCCGAGATGAGACCGGTGGCAGTCAGGGTGTCGGCGGTGATTCCGAGGCGCTGCAGCCTCGCCCCCACAGGACCGGTCCTGCGATCGACCGCGCCGCGCCATCGCCCGTCAAACATGGATCATCCTCCAGATGGACCGATCCTACCAGGCGGGTGCACAGGTCGGGGGCTCGTGAGAGGCCGCTCGCTCACCGGGAGAGAGCCGCATGCAGTCGGTGCCAGGAAACGGCCAGTGTCTCGGGGAGCACACGGGTATCGCACACCGCCGTCATGAAGTTGGTGTCCCCGACCCACCGAGGCACGGCGTGGAAGTGCAGGTGGCGCGGAATGCCCGCCCCTGCCGCACGGCCCAGATTGGCACCCAGGTTGAGGCCCTCCGGACCGTAGGCGGACTCGAGCGCCTCCACCATCCGACCGAGCCCCTCCCACAACTCGATCCCCTCCGAAGCGGTCAGGCCACCGAGATGGTGCACGTGGCGCAGGGGGAGGACCATCACGTGGCCGCTTGCGTACGGGTAGGCATTGAGCACGGCGAACACCTCCGACCCCACCCACAGGATGCCGTTGTCGACGGAAGGGGGACCGCTGGCGGCGATCCGGCAGAAGACACACCCTGCCGGATCCTCTGGATCGACCGGTTGGTCCGGAGCAACCGGTTCCACCCCTGAGCTCGGCGGAAGGTGAGAAGGCGTTCCGCCGCCGTCGAGGGCGACTCGGGAGGCGGAACCGGTCCCCGCGACGTAGTGGCTACGCCAGCCCGCCCACAGGCGTTCGAGGGTCACGAGCGCTCCGGCAGCGTCCGGCCGGCGATGTCCGCTTCGAGATCGGCGGTGAATGTGGCCAGGCCGACGTTGCGCTCGGGTCGGTCGCCTCCACGGCGGTTCACCCCGACGGTGCCCGCCGCCACGTCTTCGTCCCCCACCACCAGCACGTAGGGGACCTTTGCCAGCTTGGCCCGCCGGATGCGGGCTCCGAGCGGCTCGTCGGCCGGGTCGACTGCGACCCTGGCTCCGACCGCGCCCAGCCGGTCGGCCACCTTGGTGGCGTATCCGTGATGGTCGTCGCGAACGCCGAGCACTCGGACCTGCTCGGGTGACAACCAGGTTGGCAGGGCACCGGCGAAATGCTCCAGCAGGATGGCAAAGAACCGCTCCACCGAGCCGAACAGGGCACGGTGGATCATGATCGGCCGCCGGCGTGTGTTGTCGGACCCGACGTACTCGGCGTCGAACCGCTGCGGGGTCTGAAAATCGAGCTGGATGGTGGACATCTGGTGGGTCCGGCCGATGGCGTCCTTTGCCTGGACCGAGATCTTCGGACCGTAGAAAGCGCCACCGCCCTCGTCGAGCACGAGGTCCAGATCCATGGCAAGGGCGGCGTCGCGCAATGTCTCGGTGGCCTCGTCCCACTCTTCGGACGTCCCGCCCGCCTTGCCCTCCGGCCTGGTCGACAGCTCCAGATAGAACTCCTCGAGCCCGAAGTCCCTCAACAACGAGAGGACGAAGGTCAGTGTCCGATGGAGCTCATCAGCCATCTGCTGGCGCGTGCAGAAGATGTGCGCGTCATCCTGGGTCATGCCCCGTACCCGAGTGAGCCCGTGGACCACCCCGGACTTCTCGTAGCGGTAGACGGTGCCGAACTCGAACAGTCGGAGCGGGAGCTCCCGGTACGAGCGCTGCCGGCTCTTGAAGATGAGGACGTGGAACGGGCAGTTCATGGGCTTCAGGTGGTACTGCTGCCCACCGTCGAGCTCGATGGGCGGGAACATCCCGTCGGCGAACCAGTCGAGGTGGCCCGACGTCTCGAAGAGCTCCGACTTCGAGATGTGTGGAGTGGTGACGAACTCGTAACCGGCTGCCCGGTGGCGCTGGTACGAATAGTCCTCCATCAGGCGGCGGACGGTTCCCCCCTTGGGGTGGAACACGGCCAGGCCCGATCCGATCTCCTCGGGGAACGAGAACAGGTCGAGCTCGGCGCCGAGGCGGCGGTGGTCCCGGCGCTCTGCCTCCTCGAGACGGTGCAGATAGGCCTCGAGCGCCTCGCGTGACTCCCATGCGGTGCCGTAGATCCGCTGGAGCTGCTGGCGCTTCTCGTCCCCTCGCCAATATGCGCCCGCCACCCGCATGAGCGCGAACTGTCCGAGTCGGCCGGTGGACGGAACATGGGGTCCGCGGCAGAGGTCGGTGAACGAGGAAGAGTTCCGGTAGGTGGAGACCCGGGCATCCGAGCCCTCGCCGGCCGGAGCGTCCACCTCGTCATGGCCAGAGCCGACCGCTGCGATGATCTCCCGCTTGAACGGCTGGTCGGCGAAGAGGGACATCCCCTCCTCGATCGAATGCTCAGCACGGAGGAACGGCTGGTCCTCGGCGATGATCTCCCGCATCGTCGCTTCGATCCGTTCGAGGTCGTCGTCGCTGAAATGCGCCCCTCCCGGAAGCTCGAAGTCGTAGTAGAACCCGTCCTCGATGGCCGGGCCGATCGCGAAGTGAGCGCCCGGCCACAGCCGGAGAACGGCCTGGGCCAGGACGTGGGCCGTCGAGTGACGCAGGACAGCCCGACCGGCGTCCGATTCGGCGGTGACGATGGAGATCGCGGCACCGTCTGGCGCGGCTGCGGTGAGATCCGCCTCGACCCCGTCGAAGGTGACGGCCACCGCTGCCTTCGCCAGGCGCGGGCCGATGGACCGGGCGAGCTCGAGAGCCGTCGTGCCCGGTTCGACCTCCCTGGTCGAACCGTCCGGGAGCTGAACGCTCACGACTGCCATGGGAACGCCTTTCTCGAAACCTTCGCACGAATCCGCCGTGCCGTCAGCAGCGAAAGCCGTGCCGTCACCAGCGAAAGGGGCTTGCTGAGCCCACTACAGGGTAACGCCCAAGAGCCCCGCTCCAGCGAGAACCGATCTGCCCGACTCGGCCGCCTCGTCCAACATGGCGAGCGCACCCGGCGTGTCGAGATCGTCGTCCAGGCAGGCTCGCACCGCGGTGAGTGCGGCATCGGGGGGGCGATCAAGGTGGCCGTCTCTCCCGCCCGGTCCGGACCGGACCGCCTCCCGCCATGCGGCGAGCCGGCGACCCGCACGAGGCAGATCCTCGTCGGTCCACTCCCAGTCGTTGCGGTAGTGATGATCGAGCAGCGACAGACGGACGGCGGCGGGCTCCCACTCCTTCAGCAGATCTCCCACGAAGACCAGATTGCCGAGTGACTTCGACATCTTGGCCCCACGGAGACCAACCAGCCCGACGTGGAGCCAGTGGCGGACGAAGGGACTCCCGGTCACCGCCACCGACTGTGCCAGCTCGCATTCGTGATGGGGGAAGACCAGGTCACGCCCTCCGCCGTGGACGTCGATCGTCTCTCCGAGCTCGCGAAGGACCAGGGCCGAACACTCGACGTGCCAACCGGGTCTTCCCGGACCCCAACGCGACTCCCAGGAAGGCTCGTCCGCCAGCGATGGCTGCCACAGGACGAAGTCGAGCGGATGGCGCTTGGCCGGGTCGTCCGGCTTCCCTCCCCGCTCGGCGGCGAGCAAGGCCATCGTGGCCTCGTCGTAGTGACTGAGCGAGCCGAAGGTGGGAGCGCTCTGCACGTCGAAATAGACGCCACCAGCCGACTCGTACGCGTGACCCGACTCGAGCACCGAACCGATCAGCGTGAGGATTTCGGCAATGGCCGACGTGGCACGTGGTTCCGACCATGCCGGCATGAGCCCGAGCGCGCTCATGTCGGCATCGAAACGGACGATCTCCTCAGCTGCCAGATCGAGGTAGTGGACTCCGAGCTCGCGGGCTTTGCGCAGGATGTCGTCATCGACGTCGGTCACGTTGCGGACACAGCGGGTCTCGTGACCGAGGTCACGCAAACGCCGCTGGAGGACGTCGAACGTCAGGTAGACCTTGGCGTGGCCCAGGTGCGCCGAGTCGTACGGCGTGATTCCGCACGAGTACATCGTCACCGACGGACCGAGTTCCAGTGGCACGGTGGCCTGCCGAGCGGTGTCGTAGAGCTGTGTCGGACCGCCGCTCTTGGAAATCGGCCCGGCGTGGGTCGAATCGTCAGCCACCGTGCTCGCCGCGGGTGTCGTATCCGGCGAGTCGCACGGCTGCGTGGACCCGATGCCGAAGATTCACCGTGATGAGCGTCGCGGTGAGGGCCTCGATCGGGCCCGCCTGGGAGAGACTTCCGGCGTCGATGCCGCGCAGACCTTCGATGGAGTCGACGAGGTCGAGGGTGGTGCGGGTTGCCTCGGCATGATCGGAGGCGACCAGGACATCCGCGACGAGCGGCCGGTCCAGCTGCTCCATCTCGGACGCGGGCAGGTGGTGGAAGGCCGCGGCCACCATGGAGCCGGGAACCGCTGCCTGGATCGATGCGGCCATCGAGCCCCGGGACGGAAGCAGGGCATGGAACTCTCGACCCTCCGCAAGGAGGGCACTGACCATCGAGACCAGGATCTTTCCGTCCAGCATCTCGGCCAGGGGGCGCAGCGTTGCCACCGCGACGTCCCACGGAGTCGCCACCACCACCACCTCGCAGCCGGCGGCCTGCTCGTTGGTCCGACCCTCGACCTCGACGTGCTGGTCGGGCCAGGCCGCCACCACGTCAGCGGCAACGCCTCTGGCGCGACCTTCATCGCGCGAACCGATCACCACCGGATGTCCCGAGGCGGCGGCGCGGACGGCCAGACCCCGGCCGGCCGGACCTGTACCGCCCACGATTCCCACCTGCATGACTCCCACCATTGCACACCAGCCGTGTCCCGATGGAAACGGGCGCGACCGATAACCTGACCGTTCCATGGGACTCCTCGACGGAAAACACATCCTGGTGACGGGTGTCCTGACCGACGCCTCACTGGCATTCGCAGTCGCCCGGCGGGCCCAACAAGAGGGTGCGGAGGTAGCCCTGAGCGGTGCCGGTCGGGGCCTTTCACTGACCAGGCGAACGGCCAGAAGGCTGCCGGCCGAAGCCGACGTGCTCGAGATCGACGTCACCGAACCCGATCAGCTGGCACGAGCAGCCGCCGCACTCGGGGAGAAGTGGGAACGGTTGGACGGCATGATCCATGCCATCGGATACGCGCCCCCGGAGTGCCTCGGAGGAGACATGTTCCAGGCTGATTGGGAACAGGTGCAAGTCGCCCTCCACGTATCCACCTACTCGCTCAAGGCGCTCGTCCAGGCCTTCCGTCCTCTGCTCGCTTCAGCGGGCGTCGGCGGCGGTACAGGTGCGTCCGTCGTGGGACTGGACTTCGACGCGTCGGTGGCATGGCCGGCCTATGACTGGATGGGGGTGTCGAAGGCGGCGCTCGAATCGTTGTCGCGCTACCTGGCCCGTGACCTCGGCCATGAGCGGATCCGGGTCAATCTCGTCGCTGCGGGACCGGTCAAGACGATGGCGGCCAAGTCCATACCCGGATTCCATACCTTCGAGGACACCTGGTCGGATCGAGCTCCGCTCGGTTGGGATGTGCTCGACACCGACGTGGTGGCCCGGGCCTGCGTGGCGTTGCTTTCGGATCTCCTCCCCATGACGACCGGGGAGATCCTGCACGTGGACGGCGGGGTGCACGCCGTGGGTGCATGACATGGCGGGGGTATTCGGGCTCGCCCCGAGGGGGAGCGGCACATGACGCCGATGTGTGACGCGGCGGTCACCATCGGAAACCTCGTCGCCCGCTACGCCGAACTGATCGATGCGGGCGACTTCGATGGGGTCGCCGATCTCCTGGGAGAAGCTTCGGTGGGATCGGTGGGGGACGGTCCGCTCCTCTCCGGACGTGACGCCATCCGCTCGCTGTTCGCCGCCACCACCCGGCGGTATCCCGACGGCACCCCCGGCACCAAACACGTCACCTCCAACCTCATCGTGGAGGTTTCCGACGGGGGACAGACCGCTCGGGCACGCTCGTACTTCACGGTGCTCCAGGCGGTACCCGGACTACCACTACAACCGATCGTGGCCGGGCGCTACCGCGACCGGTTCACTCTCGTTGCGAAACGATGGAGATTCACCGAGCGCCGATTCTCGATCGACCTGGTCGGTGACCTCAGCCATCACCTGCTCACCCGGCTCCCCGACCCGCCCTGACCCCCCGGATCCTCCTCCGGGCGCGCGCCGACGCAGCACAGGGATGGCGGAGGGCATTCCGATCAGCGCTGGATGGCCTTGACCTCGAGGTACTCGTCGAGGCCGAACGGCCCCAGCTCGCGGCCGTGCCCCGAGTGCTTGTATCCCCCGAATGGGGCCATCGGGTTGAACGCACCGCCGTTCACCTCCACCTGGCCCGTGCGGAGCTTTCGGGCCACAGCCGTCGCCCGCTCGGCGTCACCGGACCAGACCCCGCCGGCGAGGCCGTATTCGGTGTCGTTGGCGAGGTCGACGGCCTCCTCTTCGGTGTCGTAGGGCATGATGGCCAGCACCGGACCGAAGATCTCCTCTCGGGCGATGGTCATCTCCTTCGTCACCGAGGAAAACACCGTCGGTCGGACGAAGTACCCCCGATCGAGACCGTCGGGGGCGTCAGATCCACCGGTCAGGAGCCGGGCACCCTCCCCCAGGCCCTTGTCGATGTACGAACGCACCCGGTCACGCTGCACGGCCGACACCAGGGGACCGAGCATGGTCGACGCCTCGAAGGGATCTCCCGGAACCCAGGACTCGGCCGCCTCCACGGCGAGGTCCTCCACGGCGTCCAACCGGTCTCGGGGAACGAGCATCCTGGTCAGGGCGCTGCAGGTCTGTCCGGAGTTGAGGTAGCACTTGGCCACCCCGTCGGCCACCGCCTTTTCCAGGTCGGCGTCGTCCAGGATCACGTTGGCCGACTTGCCGCCGAGCTCGAGTGACACCCGCTTGACTGTGGCGGAGGCCACCTCCGACACCCGGCGACCGGCACGGGTCGACCCGGTGAACGACACCATGTCGACGTCGGGGTGAGCGGCGATCGCCTCACCGACCACCGGCCCGATGCCGGTCACCAGGTTGAGGACTCCGGCAGGCAAACCGACTTCTTCGACGACTTCGGCGAGCACGAAGGCGTTGAGCGGTGCGACCTCGCTGGGCTTCAGCACGACGGTGCAGCCGGCGGCCAGCGCAGGCGCGACCTTGGCCGCGATCTGATGGAGGGGGTAGTTCCAGGGCGTGATGGCACCGACAACGCCCACCGGCTCGCGCACGACCAGGGAATTGCCGATGGTCTCCTCCCAGGTGAACTCGGCCGTGACCTGAGCCATCGATGAGAACGACAGGATGGGCAGACCGACCTGAACGGCCTGCGAAAGCGCGCGCGGCATCCCCACTTCGTGCGTGATGAGATCGGCGAGGGACTCCATGCGTCGGCCCAGGGCCTCGCTGATGGCGGTGAGAAAGGCAACTCGGTCCTCGAGCTCGAGGGCCGACCAGTTCGGAAAGGCCCGGCGGGCCGCGGACACCGCTCTGTCGACGTCGGCGGGCGTGCCCTCGGGAACCGTTCCGACCACTTCCTCGGTGGTCGCGTCCATCACCTCGATGGCCGCCTTCCCATCCGAGGCGATCCACTGCCCGTCGATGAACAACGCATCGCGATCGATCGTGGTCGACGTAGTCATATGTACTCCCTCCGCGAGGTGTTCGACAGTGCGTGCGGTCGCGCTGCCATCCCGGTGCACCGCTCGCATCCCGGCGCTCCGCACCCGACCGGTCCCACCCTAACGGCATCCGCCGGGTCGCAACCGGGCCCCTCGCCACACCGTCACCCGGTGCCGCGATCGCGCGCCCTGCCGGATGGACTGCGGTGTCATATTGAATAACGATCCCGATATATCTAGGATGTCCACCAGATCGACCCGATCGAGGACCTGGATCGGACCGCGGACCGTCACCCCGAGGAGACGACAGCCGCACCGACCGGACCGACGCTGACCGGAGGAGGCGGCGACAGTTGCCGAGAACGCAGGAGGAGCGGAAGGCCGAAACCCGGACGCGGCTCCTCGAGGCCGCGGCCGAGCTCTTCGCCAGGCAGGGCATCGATGCCGTATCGGTCGACGCCGTCGCCGAGGCGGCCGGGCGCACCTCCGGATCGGTCTACGCCCATTTCGGCAGCAAACAGGGTCTACTCATGGCGCTTCTCGATTGGTGGAAGGGCTCGGTGCTCGCCGCACTGCTGGCCCAGGTGGCACTGGCCGGATCCTCCGAAGGGCAGCTGCGGGCCGTGTGGAGGCACTTGGCCGGCACCGATGGTGACGGCGACCGGTGGTCGCTCCTCGAGCAAGAGCTGTGGTTGCGTGCCGCCCGCGACGACGAGGTTGCCGCGGTCGTCCGCTCGCGCGACAGCGAGGGACGGCGGTACGTCGCCCGCGAGCTTGCCGGGTGGACGGCGACCACGACGGCGCGGCCGGTTGCTGATCCCGAGGGACTCGCCGTGCTGGTCAAGGCCCTGGTGTCCGGGCTGGTCTGGCAACGGCGGATCGACCCGACGACGGTTCCCGAACATCTCGCCCTACGCGGTCTTGCCGCTTTGGTTGGCCTGGTCCCGGGGACCGAGACGGCGGATCCGAGCCGACGTGGTCGCCAACGCTCGTCCGGGACGCCTTCTCTCGCCCGCGTCCAACCGGTACCGGTACCCGTGCAGCAACGTCACCCGTCTCCCAACCCGTTCGGAGGAACGTCCCATGAACACTGAGATCCGAAGGCAGCTGGGAATCGAGTTCCCGATTTTCGCCTTCACCCACTGCCGTGACGTCGTGGCAGCAGTGACCAACGCCGGTGGGATCGGTGTGCTCGGTGCCATCGCGTTCGACCCCGAGCAGCTCGAGGTGGAGCTGTCGTGGATCGATGATCACGTCGGTGACCGTCCCTACGGCGTCGACATCGTCATCCCGGCCAACTACGAGGGAATGGACGAGATGGATCCCGGCAAGCTCGAGCAACACCTTCGGGGGCTGGTACCTGCCGGACACCGTGACTTCGCCCGGGAGATCCTGGCCGACCACGGTGTCCCCGAGCTACCCGTCGACCAACAACGGTCGAGCGGCATGATCGGCTGGACCGCAGCGCACGCCGCCGGATTGATCGACGTCGCGCTCGGGCACCCGAACGTGAAGCTCGTCGCCAATGCGCTCGGCACTCCACCCCCCGACGTGGTCCAGCGCGTCCAGGCCTCCGGGCGGAAGATCGGTGCGCTGGCTGGATCGGTCAAGCATGCGCTCAGCCACAAGGATGCGGGGCTCGACTTCATCATCTGCCAGGGTTCGGAAGGCGGTGGCCATACCGGCGATGTCGGAAGCATCGTCCTGTGGCCCGAGGTCATCGACGCGGTGGCGCCGAGCCCGGTCCTCGCCGCCGGAGGTGTCGGCAGCGGTCGCCAGATGGCAGCGGCCCTTGCCCTCGGGGCACAGGGCGTGTGGTCGGGCACGCTCTGGCTCACTGTCGAAGAGGCGGATATCCCGCCCAAGCAGATGGAGACCTATCTCGCCGCCACCAGCCGGGACACCATCAGGTCTCGTTCCTTCACGGGCAAGCCCTGCCGAATGCTGAAGAACGACTGGACCGACGCCTGGGGGCGCGAGGACACCCCCGACCCCCTTCCCATGCCACTCCAGATGCTGGTCGCAATCGAGGCGGTGTCACGCGGCCACCGCTATCCCGAACAGGCGCGTGACGTGAACTTCAATCCGTGTGGCCAGGTCATCGGTCGGGCCACCAGTGTCCGCAAGGCGAAGGACGTCGTGCGGTCGATGGTCGAGGAGTACCTGGAGGCCGTGGAGAACCTCGAGGTCGGAGTCGACGTCTAGGCCGTCCCCAACGATCCGGGCATCCGGGCATCCGGGCATCCGGGCACGACCGTAACCTGTCCGCATGCGCTTCGTGATCATCGGTGGCGGCCCGGCCGGAAATCGGGCGGCCACCCATGCCGCCCGGCTGGGCGTCGAGGTCGTGCTCATCGAGCGTGACGTCGTCGGCGGCGCGGCCAACCTCTGGGACTGCATCCCGTCCAAGGCGATGATCGCCACTGGTGGGGCAGTCTCCGCGCTCGGGCGCATCGCCGGCATGGGAGTGACCGACGTTCATGGAACCGTCGACCTGGAGGTCGTCCGGAGCCGTATCTCGACGATCATCGGTGAGCTCGAACGGTCCAATGAGAGCATCCTCGCCAGCCAGGGTGTGGAGGTCGTCCGGGGCGACGGCCGCCTGCTCGATCCGCACACGGTGGCAGTGACGACGGCCTCGGGCGACCGGACATTCGATGCCGACGCCGTCCTCCTCAGCACCGGATCCCGGCCCCGGGTGCCCGAATGGGCATCCATCGACAGGGACCGCATCCTCGCCACCCGTGACGCCTACCCCCCCGATCACCTCCCCGATCACCTCGTCGTCGTTGGATCGGGTGTCACCGGCGTCGAATTCGTCCACATGTTCTCCTCCTTCGGCTCGGCGGTGACCCTGATCGTCAGCAGGCAGCAGGTGCTTCCCCAGAAGGACCCCGAGGTGGCGGCCGCGCTCGAAGCCGACTTCCTCGGTCGGGGGGTCACGCTGTTCAAAGGGGCCCGCGCGGTGTCGACCGAGGTGAGCGCAGGCGGGGTCACCGTCCACTGCGACGACGGACGGGAGGCTCACGGATCCCATGCCCTGATCGCCGTCGGTTCGATTCCGAACTCCGAGGGCCTCGGTTTGGAGGAGGCCGGTGTGGTCGTGGACGCCGCCGGGTACGTTCCGGTGAACCGGCACTGTCAGACCAATCTTCCGCACGTGTTCGCAGCCGGTGATCTCTCCGGCAAGCTACCGCTCTCCTCCGTTGCTCTCATGCAGGGACAGAACGTCGCCGATTACGTCGTGCGCGGTCACACCGCGTCCCATCGGCATCCGAACTACGACAGCGCGCCCTCGGCCATCTTCACCGAACCCCAGATCGCTGACGTGGGGCTCGCCGAGGCGGACGCCTTCGCACAGGGAAGGAAGATCCGGGTGACCAAGGTGCCGTTCGCAGCCAGCTCGCGGGCCGTCATCGACAATGACTCGCGCGGATTCGTCAAGATCATCACCGATCCTGCGACCGGAATCGTCCTCGGCGGATCGATCGTGGGGAGACACGCCTCGGAGCTGATCTCTGTGATCGCGTTGGCCGTGACCGGACGGTTGCACGCGGCCGATATCGTCGAATCGATGCCCGTACACCCGACCCTGGCCGAGGCGTTGGCCGAAGCCGCCGAATAGGCGGCGGGCGGAGCAGCCGAACAGGCGGCGGGCGGAGCAGCCGAATAGGCGGCCGGCGTCCGGAGGGTCGAGGAGGAGGGTCGAGGAGGAGGGTCGAGGAGGAGGAACGAGGAGCGAGCGTGGAACTGAAATGGTGGACACTCCTCGTCGTGTGTGGCGCGACCTTCATGTTGCTGCTCGACGTGACCATCGTGGTGGTGGCCCTCCCGGAGATCCAACGGGGTCTGCACGCCACGTTCGCCGACGTGCAGTGGGTGATCGATGCCTATGCTTTGACCCTTGCGTCGCTGTTGCTGACGGCCGGGTCGCTAGCCGACCTCTACGGTCGCCGCAGGCTCTTCATCATCGGTCTCACCGTCTTCACCCTCGGCTCGCTGCTGTGCGGACTGGCCCAATCGCCGCTAATGCTCATCGCCTCGCGCAGTGCACAGGGAGTTGGAGGCGCCATCCTCTTCGCCACCTCCCTGGCGTTACTCGCCCAGAACTTCCACGGACGCGAGCGGGGTGTCGCCTTCGGCATCTGGGGAGCCGTCACCGGCGTCGCCACTTCGCTCGGGCCCATCCTCGGCGGCGTGATCACCAGCGGGATCAACTGGCGCGGCATCTTCTTGGTCAACGTCCCCATCGGAGCATTCGCGGTGGTGGTGACGCTTTGGAAGGTCGAGGAGTCACGCCTTCCCCAGGCCAACCGCCCCGACTGGTTCGGATTTGCAGCTCTCACGTTGTCCCTGGTCACACTCGTCTACGGGCTGATCCGAGCAGGAGAGATCGGATGGGGCAACTCCCTGGTGCTCGCCAGTGTGGCGCTGGGTGCTCTCTTCCTCCTCGTCTTTGGAATTGTGGAGTGCCGCGTGTCCCATCCCATGTTCGATCTCTCACTGTTCCGCACGCCCACCTTCCTCGGTGGATCGATCGCCGCGTTCACCATGAACGGTTCGCTCTACGCCATGCTCGTCTATCTCGTGCTCTACCTCCAGGACGACCTGGGTTACTCCGCTCTGCAGACCGGCCTGAGACTCGTCCTGATCAGTGGTGGGAGCCTGATCGCCGCCACCCTGGCGGGCAGGGCGAGCAGCTTCGTACCGGTGCGCTGGTTGATCGGGCCGGGACTGTTCCTCACCGGGGTCGGTCTCGTCCTCATGGCTGGGATCCGGGGCGACAGCTCATGGACCCATTTGATCCCCGGCTTCATCATCTCGGGTGTCGGGAGCGGCATGGTCAATCCCCCGCTTGCCTCCACCGCGGTCGGGGTGGTCGAGCCGCGTCGGGCCGGCATGGCCTCGGGGGTCAACACCACCTTCCGCCAGGTCGGCATCGCCACCGGCATCGCCGCCTTCGGAACCATCTTCACCAACTCGTTCGTGAGCCATCTGAACGCAGCCCTGTCGTCGGTCCCCTCGCTCGCCGGGAAGGGGGCGTCGCTCACCTCGACGATCCAGCAGGGATACGCTTCTCGGGTCATCGCCTCCGCTCCCCCCGACGTGCGCGCCCCTCTCGTCGCAGCCATCCAATCCAGCTTTGCCGGAACCCTCGACGATCTCTTCGTCGTGTCCGGCGTCCTCGCCCTGGTCGGAGCCTTGTTCTCGGTGCTGCTCATCCGGACGAAGGACTTCGTCCCCTCGGCCCCCGATGAAGCGGTGCCCGACCCCGGGGATCGGACTGACATGGGTGGCCCGATCGAGGAGGATGACCGCTTCGATCCCCGGTCTCCGGCGATCGATCCGGCGTGACGTTCCCGGCTCCCTGCAAGGTCAGGGGTGCGAACGCCCCGGTCCCCGGTCCTTCCGGGGTGGCGAGGCCCGCAGCTCGTGATAGCGGGCGAGGGCTTCGAGTCGCTCTGCGACATGATCGACGATTGCCGGGGGATAGCCCTCGGCGGCGAGGAGCTCGTCGCCCTCCGGTCGTGGATCGTGGATGGCGCCATCACCGCGGTGGGCCAACTCGGGAACCCATCTCCGGACGTACGCTCCCCGACGGTCACATCGGCGCCCTTGGAACTGCGGATTGAACACCCGGAAGTACGGCGAAGCATCGGTTCCCGTCCCAGCCACCCACTGCCACCCGTGCTGGTTGGAGGCCAGGTCCCCATCGACCAGATGGCCCATGAACCATCTCGCTCCCCTGGTCCAGTCGACATGGAGGTCCTTGGTGAGGAAGCTGGCCACCACCATCCGCACCCGGTTGTTCATCCAGCCCTCGTCGAGGAGCTGGCGCATCCCGGCATCCACGATCGGGTAGCCGGTGCGACCGTGGGCCCACGCGTCGAAGCGGGTGTCGGCGAGAGCCCCCCGATCGACTCGGAACCTGCTCCACTCCCGCCGGTAGGCCGAACGGGCGGAGTCGGGGCGGTCGAAGAGCACATCGGCATAGAAGTCCCGCCAGCACAGCTCGGTGGCCAGCTGCTCATGACCCGAGCAGGTCGGATCCAATCGGTCCAGCACCTGGCGGGGGTGGAGGCAGCCGAACTTGAGGTAGGCGGACAGCCGCGACGTTCCGTCCGACCCGAGGTCGTCCCGCCCTCGGTCGTAGCGATCAGCCGCGGTTTCCATGAAGAGGTCGAGTCGACGGTGCGCCGCCGCCTCACCGGCAGGGGGCAGGCTCGCCCCGGTAGCGGGCAGCTTCTCCAGGCGATCGCTCCGGATGCCCCTCGGAAATCGGCCGCCCACCCGGGGCCGGCCCACTGGCCGTTCCCGCCCCGCGCGCAGCCACTGCCTTCGATACGGGGTGAACACCTGATAGGGCCTCCCCTGCCCGGTGCGCAGCTGACCCGGTGCGACGGCGTAGCTCGATCCGACCCGTATCAGCCGCACGCCCATACGCGAGAGCCGTGAGGCAACCCCGTCGTCCCGGGCGCGGCCGTGGGGTCCGAAGTCCTCCGCGCACCAAACGGTGCCAGCGCCGACCTCACCAGCGAGCTCCGGGACGACTCGGAGGGGATCTCCTGCCCGGACGACGAGGCTTCCTCCGATCTGGCGATCGAGATCTTCCAGACAGCTGCGGAGGAAGGTCAGGCGCGGAGCGCCGGCGGGGTGGACCAAAGCCGGGTCCCAGACGAACAGCGGAACCACCGTCCGGCATGCAGCGAAGGCAGCCCGCAGGGCCGGATTGTCCGACAGCCGCAAGTCGCGACGGAACCAGATGATGCCGGCGGACGCTCCGGTTCGGCTCACCGGGCCGCCCCGCCGCCGACCACCTCCGCCGCCTGCGCATGGCACCATGCCCACAGGGCCTCACCGCCGGCGACTCGGCACGCCGAAGGCATCCAGGTCCACGGCAGCCGGTACTCGCCACGGGGACGCCTGTCCAGCCACAGCTGCCCGCCGGGCGGTTGTCCGGGCCGTCCTCCGGCAAGCCACACCGCCGTGTCGGCACCGTCCGGCGGGCTGCGCAGGATGGGACGGAGGAGGCGGGCGAAGCCCGGGAGCCCATGGGACAGGCCGGGCGTGTCCACCCAACCGGGGTGCACGACGTGGAAGTCGATACCGCCGGGTCCGTGGCGTCGTTGCCATTCGTGCGTCAGCACGACCTGCGCCCGTTTGGCGCATGCGTACGCCTTCACCCCGTCGTACTCGCCGGAAGGTGCCACGAGTTGCTCCAGGTCGAACCGCTGTGCGTACATACCACCCGACGTCATGGTGATCACGCGGGAGGGCGCCGAAGCACGGAGCAAGGGCTGGAGCCCCTCGGTCAGGACGAACGGGGCCAGAAGATGGATGGTCGCGGTGGCCTCCGTTCCCTGTGGGGACAGCTGTCGGGTATGGAACAGCACGCCGGCGTTGTGGATCACGGCGTCCAGGCGATCGAGTCGGCCGGTCAGCCGCACGAACAACGCCTTCACCTGCTCGAGATCTCCGAGATTGGCCGTCTCGGAGAGTACCTGCGCCCGTCCGAGGCTTGACGCCCCTCGGCGTGCGGCTGCTGTCCGTTCCCGGTCTCGGCCGACCAGACAGACGGTAGCGCCCAGCCTGGCGAGCTCGTTCGCCGTGGCCAGGCCCAGTCCTGAGGTCGCCCCGGTAACGAGCACCGTCCGTCCTTCGGCGGCCGGTGGCGGCGCCCAGCGGTCGATTCGACGACGGATGCTCGGGCCGATGCTCGAGAAACTGCCCACCACCGTTACCTCCAAGCCGGCGTCGATCAACCGGCGAACCGCAGATGTTGCCGTGGCCGCGGGCAAGCCCATCCCCCATCGGCCATCGGCTGGGCTGTCCCCCTGTTGGTGGCCGATCGATCGGTCCTGTATGCCGGTCGAGCCAGCCTCGCCATCGCAGGTCTCCATGCACTCGCTCCTCGCGTCGGTCGCCGACCAGGTGCCGCTCCGGTCTCCTCTTGATTTAGTGCTAAACAATACCGCCATGCGCATCGCAGTCGTGGGCACCGGTATCGCAGGCACCACCGCCGTCCATCTGCTGGCTCGCCAACACGAGGTGACCGTGTTCGAGGCCGACGAGCGGCCCGGCGGCCACGCCCATACCGTCACCGTGCGTGTCGGCGGCCACGAGCTCGAGGCCGACACCGGGTTCCTGGTCTACAACCCGAGGACCTATCCCGGACTCGTCCGCCTCCTCGGTGAGCTCGGTGTGACCACCGAATCGAGCGACATGGGGTTCTCCGTGTCCGACCAGTCCACCGGAACCGAATACGGCGGCCGATCCCTCTCGACCGTGTTCGCCCAGCGCCGAAACGCCGTCAATCCGCGCTTCTTGCGGATGCTCGTCGACATCGCCCGGTTCCAGCGGATCGGGAGACGGATCCTCATATCCCCGAACGCAGGCGACCAGACCCTCGAGGACCTCCTCGGGGTGATCAAGGTCTCCGACGAGTT
The DNA here is from genome assembly GCA_027315005.1 of Acidimicrobiaceae bacterium. Taxonomy (GTDB): domain Bacteria; phylum Actinomycetota; class Acidimicrobiia; order Acidimicrobiales; family RAAP-2; genus Bog-756. The sequence goes on from DAHUZT010000100.1 coordinate 20,867, forward strand.
CGTGCGCTGGTACCTGGTCCCCCTCGGCTCGTCCATTTGGTCGGCAGATCCCGCGACATTCGTCCGGATGCCCGCCCTCACCGTGCTGCGCTTCTTCGAACGTCACGGCTTGCTCGCCTTCGGTGACAAACCAGAGTGGAGGACGATCACCGGCGGTTCGAGCACCTATGTCGCAGCAGCTCTCGGCCCGGTCGCCGCGGCCGGCCGCCAGCACCTCTCCTGTCCGGTCCAACGGATCGCTCGCACCGACCTCGGCATCGAGATCGGGTCGCCACTGGGCACCCAGCGCTTCGACCACGTCGTAGTGGCCACGCACAGCGATCAGGCCCTCGATGTGCTGGTCGATGCCTCAGTCGCCGAAAAGGACGTGCTCGGCGCCATCCACTTCCAGCAGAACCTGGTCACGCTCCACACAGACAACCATCTCATGCCTCGCAACACCCGCGCCTGGGCGGCATGGAACTACCACAGACCATCGACGCCGTGCGGATCGGTGACCATGACCTATTGGCTGAATCGCCTGCAGAATCTCCGGCTCTCCACCCCGGTTCTGATCACGTTGAACCGCGATGACGAGATCGACCCTGAGCTGGTCCTGGCCCGGTTCGAGTACGCCCATCCCGTCATCGACGGTCACGCCGTCGCCGCCCAGGCACGACACGCAGAGGTGAGCGGCGTGAACCGCGTCTCGTTCTGTGGCGCCTACTGGGGAGCGGGCTTCCATGAGGACGGTCTCCAGAGCGCGGTCCGAGTCTGCCGGGAGCTCGGAGTGACCTGGTGAGCCTCGTCGCGGCGAGTCCCGGCTCCGGGGTGGACGACGCTCTCCGCAGCGCCACCTACGACGGCACCGTCCTCCACCGGAGACCTGGGGCACACGGCTTCTCCTTCAAACGACCGGTGCGGATGGCTCTGATCGACTTGGAGGAGATCGAAAGGCTGTGCCGGCTCCATCCACTCTGGTCCCATCGCCATCGCGCTCCGGTCGAAATCCGTCGAAGCGACTACCTGGGGCCGCCCGACCTGCCGCTCGGTACCTCGGTGCGCGACGTCGTCGAGAGGGAGACCGGCATTCGCCCTGATGGACCGATCGCGATGCTCACCTACCCGCGGACGTGGGGATGGCTGTTCAATCCGATCAGCTGCTACTACTGCTACGGCAAATCCGGCACCGATGTCCGCTTCATGGTCGCCGAGGTGACCAACACGCCATGGCACGAACGCCACTGCTACGTCTTCGGACCTCCCGGCGTCCACCACGTCGACAAGGAGTTCCATGTAAGCCCGTTCATCGACATGGACAAGCGCTATCGGGTGGCCTACAGCGCCCCGGGCGGCCAACTCACCGTCTCGATCACCGTCACCGGTGGGCACGGTACCGTCCTCCACACGGCAACCCGGCTCATCCGCCGTCCGGCCACCGGCCGCAATCTGGGCCGACTCCTGTGGGCGCCGAGGACGGGTTCCGTGGGGGTTTCGGTTGGCATCTACCGCCACGCTGCAGCACTCCGGGCCAGGGGGGCCAAGGTCTTTTACCATCCCGACCGGGTCGGGCCTTCACGGGAGGCCGCGACCCACCTGTCCGGAGAACCGGCGTCGGGGTGCACCGCACCGCGATCGACAGAGGCCGCGGATCGTGGTTGACCTTGCCGGAGATCTGGTCCGACGAGTCGCCGATCGACTGCCAGTCGGTACTCTCGAAGTCGACGGGCCGATGGGCCGCTCCACATTTGGGGAAGGCGAACCCGCCGTGCGGGTCGCCCTGCATGAAGAACGCGCCCTGTCCTCGCTCCTGTTCCACGGATCGGTGGGTCTTGCCGAATCGTACGTCGCCGGCTGGTGGGACGCCGACGACCTGACCGGATTCATCCGGCTCCTGCTTCGGAACCTGACGACGCCGATCCGGTGGCTCGACCGAATGGGACGGCTGATCGACCGACCGTACACCCGGCTCCATCAGCTCCGACCACCGAGCCGTGCGTCGGATCGCGAGAACGTCCGTGCCCATTACGACCTCCCCCCGGAGCTGTTCGAGGTGATGCTGGATGACACCATGCTCTATTCGTGCGGCATCTTCGCCGACGAGCACGCCACCCTCTTCGATGCGCAGGTCGCCAAGGTGGATCGGGTCTGCACCAAGCTCGATCTCAGGCCCAGCGATCACGTCCTCGAGATCGGCTCGGGATGGGGCGGCTTCGCGTTGAGGGCCGCCCGGGAGTTCGGTTGCCGGGTGACCACGACCACCGTCTCCCACGAACAGTTCCTCACCAGCAAAGAACGGGTGGCCGAAGCCGGTCTCAGTGACCGGATCACGGTCCTCGAGGAGGACTACCGGGACCTAGCCGGCGACTACGACAAGCTCGTATCCCTCGAGATGATCGAGGCGGTCGACTGGCGTCGTCACGATGCCTACTTCGCCACCTGTGGCCGCCTGCTGAAACCGGAGGGCGCGATGCTGCTCCAAGCCATCGTCATCGAAGGGCGGAGCTACCAGCGGGCGCGCCAGCACGCCGATTTCGTCCGCCGGATGATCTTTCCTGGTGGGTGCATCCCCTCGATCACCGCAATCCTCGACAGTGTGGCCCGGAAGACCGATCTCCGACTGTTCGATCTCGAGGACATCGGATGCCACTATCCACGTACCCTCCGCCATTGGGACGAGAGGGTGTCGGCCGGTACCGGAGAACTCAAGACCGGGGGAATCGACGAGGGGTTTCTCCGGCTCTGGCACCTCTACCTCTGCTATTGCGAGGCCGCCTTCCTCGAACGCCACATCAGCGACGTCCAGATGCTGCTGACCGCACCGGGATACCGGCCTCCACCGGGAAGCCGCACCTGGTGAGCGCGTCAACAGCCGGTGGCGCGGACCGGGTGGGACTGCCCGAAGCCGCGGCAATGCTCGGCGTCCATTACATGACAGCCTACCGGTACGTACGTACCGGAAGGCTGCCGGCAACCACGGTCGACGGGATTTGGCACATCGCTCGCTCGGACGTCGACCTGCTACGCCACCGATCTGCACGCCCGAGGAAGAGGCGTGTCGGTGGATCGCGGGAGCGGTCGGCGTCGCTCTACCGTGAACGGGCCATCTCCGGAGATGAGGCGGGGGCGCTGGCGGTATGCGAGGAGGCACTGGCCACCTGGGCAACCCCCATGGACCTGGATCTCCAGGTGGTCGCCCCTGCGATGCGACGCATCGGCGACCTCTGGAATGCCGGGGAGCTGCGGATCGCCGATGAGCACCGGGCCAGCGCGGTCACCACCAGGGTGCTCGGGCGCCTCGGATCCGCCTTCGTCGGTCCGGGCCGGACCCGGGGAACGGTCGTGCTCGGCGCCGTCGAGGATGACCATCATGCCCTACCGGTGATGCTGGCCGCCGATCTGCTGCGCGCCGAACAGATCCGGGTGGTCGATCTCGGTGCCGACGCCCCTCCCGAGGCCTTCGCGGTTACCGCATCGGAAGCGGATCGGCTGTCGGTGGTAGCGATCGGAACGACCTTGTCCGGGATGCTCCAGGTGGTCGGTTCCACCGTGGACGCGGTCCGCAGGGTACGCCCTGACGTGACCATCGTCGTCGGCGGGGCCGGGGTAGAGAGCGCCGAGCTGGCAGCCGCCGTGGGCGCCGATGGCTGGTCCGGCCCCGACGGCTGCGGGTTGGTCGAGCTGATCACCACCGTCGTTCGCACCACGGCACGAGAGGATGGCCGGAGCCGCGGGCCGGCTCCGAGTGCAGGAAGACCGGTTGCCTCGGAATCCCAGACGGCACCGGTTGGTTCTGATCACGCCGACGACCCCCGATTGCAGTGAATGGTGGTTGCATCGGATCTCATTTGTACGTACATTATGACATATGGACTTGCTGACCTTCGTGGTCCTGCTGTTCGTCATCTCGGTGGCAGCCGGAATACTCGGCTCACTGGTCGGCCTGGGTGGGGGGATCGTCATCGTGCCCGTGCTGACCATCATCTTCGGGGTCGACATCAGGCTGGCGATCGGCGCATCCCTCATCTCAGTCATCGCCACCTCCAGTGGGGCGGGCGCCACCTACGTGCGGGAGCGGATCACCAATCTGCGCGCGGGGATGTTCCTCGAGGTGGCCACCACCACCGGGGCGGTCACCGGGGCATACCTCACCACCCTGCTTCCCGGACGGTTCCTCTTCGTCCTGTTCGGTTTGGTGTTGCTCTACTCCGGGTTCGCCGTCTACCGGAAGCGACATGCCGCGCCGGTCCTGACCGTATCCAAGGACCGGATCGCGAATTCCCTCAACCTCCATGGCTCCTACTACGACGATGCGGAGCACCGGGAGATCTCCTACAAGGTCACCGGCACCCCCACCGGTCTGTCCATGATGTACGTGGCCGGCATGGTATCGGCTCTACTGGGCATCGGGTCGGGTGCGCTGAAGGTCCCGGCCATGGACCTGGCCATGCACATGCCGATGAAGGTCTCGACCGCCACCAGCAATTTCATGATCGGGGTCACCGCTGCCGCCAGCGCCGGGTTCTACTTCGCACGCGGACAGATCGACCCGTACATCGCCGCTCCGGTGGCCGCCGGGGTGCTCGGCGGAGCCATCGTCGGTGCCAGACTGCTCGGGCGCCTTCGGGGGAGAACCGTCCGGCTCATCTTCGTGACGGTGCTGGTCGTCATCGCCGCCGAGATGCTCCAGCGGGGAGTGGTCGGATGAACCAGTCCGATGGAGGAGACGCGGGAGCCCCCATTGGCCGGGCAGATGGCTCGGCCCGGCCTCCCGCCCGTGACGGCGCCGTCGAGCCGGTGGCCCAGGATGGTCCATCCGTACCCGAGGACCGGAAAGTCCGGCAGGCGGAGCTGGCCATCAGCCTCGTCCTCCGGGTGGGTGTGGGCCTGGCGGTGATCCTCGTGGTGACCGGTCTGATCGTGGTCTTCGCCAGGCTGGGTGGCCAAGTACCGACTGGTCATCGGCATTCCTACAAGGCCTACACCTCGCTCACCACGCCGTTCCCCCGCTCCGTCTCCCAGCTCCTTACGTCCATCGCCAGCGGCGAAGGGCAGGGGATCATCGAGCTCGGCCTGGTGGTTCTGCTCCTGACTCCCGTGCTCCGGGTGGCAGTCGGCGTGCTCACGTTCCTCTATGAAGAAGACATCCGGATGGCATTGATCACCTTGTTCGTACTCATCGTGCTTCTCGGGTCCTTCGTCATCGGAGGCGCGTCGTGAGATCGGTCACCCCTGTCCTCGACCGCTCGCCAGGGAAGGCAGGACGGTCCCCACAGCCACCCCGATCGCTCGATCGCTCCAGCCCCCTTCCGCTCTGGTCCCAACTCGTCGACGATCTCCGGTTGCGCGTGGCCAGAGGCGAATTCGACCAGGCCTTCCCAACCGAGTCGATCCTCGGGCAATCCTATGGCGTCAGTCGCCAGACCGTGCGGGAGGCGCTTCGCCATCTGACCCAGGACGGCCTCCTCATCCGGGAGCGAGGAAGGGGGACGACCCTCGCCGTGCCGCAGCTCGAACAACCCTTACACGCCCTCTACAGCCTTGCCCAGAGCGTCACCGAGCGGGGATGGCGTGAGCACAGCGAGGTGCGGGGACTGTCGACCGAGCCGGCCGGGGTTCACGCCGCGCCACTGGAGCTGGATGCAGACGATCCCGTCCTCGCCCTCCAGCGATTGCGGTTCGCCGCCGACGAACCCTTGTCATTCGACCGATCGTGGCTCCCGGCCGACTTGGCAGGCGGCCTGGTGGATGCCGATCTCTCCACCGGCATGCTCTACGACCATCTCGTGGAGCACTGCGAGGTGCGGGTGACGGGAGGAACCGAGGTGATCAGGCCGCGGAACCCGACCTCCGACGAACGCCGCCTGCTGCACCTTCCCAGGTCCGAAGCCATCTTCCAGGTCGAACGGTTGGTGTTCGCCGGAGATCGACCGGTCGAATTCCGGATCAGCCACATCCGGGGCGACCGCTACGCCTTCCGCGCCGAGTGGCCCGGACACGCCTGATACACCGGTTCAGCGCGGATCAGGCGATGGTGGGCCGGAGGTTCGGATGACCGGACCAGTCCCCGCCTTACGGAGTCCGGGAAGGGATTTGACCGCGCCGGTGACGTTCCATTTGAGCGCGCCCGCAAAATCTCGAAGGTGCTCTCGAACGCTGTAGTCCGCGCGGAGATCCCTGCCGGCCAGTGCCTGGTCGAAGTCGATAGCACGATCGTCGACCACCACAGAGAAGTCGCGGCGCATGGGCTCCCAGGCGTCGTATCCATAGGACCGGTGTAGGGCGGCAAATCGCGGACGGTACAGCCGGATCCGCTCGTGCAATCCTGTCGAGTGGGAGAGCGGGTTCTTCCTACGTTCTCGTACGTATCCCGGCAATACGTCGGAGAAGGCGTGCCGGAGGATCCACTTCTCCTGACCGTCTCGAACCTTGAGGGCGGTCGGTATCCGCATCGCCAGCTCGGCTACCGACAGATCGAGGAAAGGCACCCGGCATTCGACCGAATGGGCCATGCTCGTACGGTCCACCCGTTGAAGCTCGGTCCGGCTGAGATTGCGGAGGTTGTGTTGGAACAGCTGCTGGCCCCAGCGTTCGCCCATCGATCGATACATGTCGTATCCGCCGAAGAGCTCGTCGGAGCCGTCGCCTGAGAGGACCACCCGGACTCCGCTGCGCTGGATCAGCCCGAAGATCCGGTTCGACACCACGGCATTGATAACGTCTCCATACTCGGTCAGCTCGCCGGTACGCACCGCTTCACGGATGTCCTCGAACCTGATGTCCCTCGGTCGCAACTCGAGGAGTTCGTGTGACACCTTGAGATCTCGCGCCACCCGTCGGGCATACTCCAGATCTTCGCTCTCGGGAGTTCCGATGGTGAAAGCCACACAATCGGGATGCATCTCTCGAACCTGGAGCATCACCAAGGTGCTGTCGAGCCCACCCGACAGGATCACGCCGACCGGCAGATCCGTCGCCACCCGCACCCGGATGCTGTCTTCGAGGGCGGATCGGACCTGCTTGGCGACCTCGTGCTCGTCGGTGATCTGCGGGAGATCGTCCCCGAGACGCAGCAGATCGACGTAGGGCACCAGCTCTGGCGGTTTGCACCCTACGGACCAGCCATGATGGCCGGGAGGAACCTCGTGGATGGCAGCTCCGACACCCACCAGGGCCTTCACCTCCGAAGCCACGTGGAGCAGCGACCCCCGTATCGACCAGAAGAGTGGTTTTACGCCGACCGGGTCCCTGGCCACGAAGGCGCGCTGATCGTGCCGATCGACGATCGCGAACGCGAACTCGCCTCTCAGGCGCGCGACCGCGGATTCACCCCACTGTAGAAACGCCTCGAGGACCACTTCGGTGTCGCTGATGGTCCGGAAGGTACGTCCGAGTCCCTGGAGCTCGTCTCGAAGCTCTAGAAAGTTGAACACCTCTCCGTTGTAGCAACACGCCCATCGCCCATCCGTCGATACCCAAGGCTGAATGGCGCGCTCCCGGTCGACGATGCGGAGCCGCCGTGTCCCGAGCAGCGCACGGGGGTCCCGGAGTGTCTCGGTGACGTCACCTCGGGGTTCGAGGGCATCCAACATGGACGCAAAGATGTCGCCATCCGGATTTGCACCGATCACGAGTGCGATCCCGCACATGCGCTCAGCCTGCGCTCGACTGGGCGAACTCCTGTCGGAGAGCACCCATTGCCGCGGGATTGATGCAGATGTGCCAGGCCTGTCCCTCGTCGATCACATTGATCAGGCTCTGCTCCTGGTACTCGTTGAGCAGGGCCTTCAGCGTATCGGCCGCGCCGAAACGCTCGAACCACCTGACCTCGACATCGATAGCGTGTCCGGTGCAGTGCGCACTGGGGAGGAAGGCCGAGTACCCGAGGCTCCTCAGGTGAAGCTGATGCTGCTCGCTGCGCACGAGACTGGTCACCCACAGCGCTGGATGATCGGAGCCGAGGGATCGGGCACAGTCGGAGCCCAGCCGGTTCAGGAGGGCGACTCCTTCCGGTCTCGATCGCGTGAAGCGGAGCCCCGAAGCGTGTGGCCGTCTTGCCGGAAGCAAGCGACGCTGCACCCAGGCGGCCCCACGGCTCGGCCAGGTCACTGGCTGACGACGGTAGCGGAATCGAAGTCGCTGCAAGTTCCGCAGGGCGTCGAGATCGACCAATTCCGAAGTCCCGCAGATGTCCGAGTCGGTCTGGAACGTCGGGGTATCGCCCCACCAGAGGGCGTCGATCCGTGAGAGGAGAAAGACTTCGACCAGCATCGTGCGGTCCACCAGAGAACTGGCCAGGTCTGGCCGGAAGTTCATCGCCTCCTCCATGAGGGAGTCGGCTACGCCGGTCAAGCCTGGACCGAGACGATCGAGTAGACCGCTCAAATCTGGCTCCACGAGGACCGACTCGATTCGCGCCCGCACCTTCTCGTGGTCGGAGTCCTCGAGCATCGAGGCGATCTGGTCGGCCACCTCGCCGACGGCATTCCGGTACTGCATCAGGTCGAGTTGCGGGGGCAACTGGTGGGAGCGGGACAAGTTTCGTCAGGTGCCGTCGTAAGGGGTCCATCCGGGCTATCCGGACGCCCGGCGGAGAGGTCGCTTGGGACGACACCGTAGCCGGACACGACCGCCCACCGCGGCGCATCGCCGGTCCATCGCGGAACTGCAGGTTGGGAGGTGACCGCCGCTTGCCCACACGGCTGGTATGGGGCTGATTCGGGTACGTGTGACATGATCGTCATTCGTCGTCGGGCCCCCCGGACGACGATGTCGGGTGCCTGATGGGCTGGTGTTACCCTGCGACGGACGCACGTCCAAGCAGGCTCGGAGTGGTTCAGCACGCCGCAGAACGGCGGAGAGGGGCGGAATCGAGGCGGTGGGTGGGACTGTCGCCCATCGAGGTTATCCGCATCGAGATGAGCTGAGACAGACATGACGCCGATGCGAGAGGAAGATGGCGTCCGTCGAGGTCCGGCCCGCGCATATCAGAGCCTACGGGTCCAGACGATCTGGATGGGGATCGGCACCGCACTCAGCCGGTTGACCGGACTGCTGCGCATCCTTGCTCTGGCCTACGCCCTCGGCTTCACACGGTTGGCTGACGCGTACAACCTGGCCAACAACGCGCCCAACATGCTCTATGACGTCGTGCTCGGCGGCGTTCTGTCGGCAACCTTCATCCCCATCTTCGTCGAACGACTTGCGACCCGATCCGAACGTCAGGCCTGGAAGGCCATTTCGGCGGTGACCACCACCGCCGTCCTTCTACTCGTCGTGGCCACAGTCGCCTCCTGGGTGATGGCTCCCTACATCATCGACGCGTTCACCATCCTCGGTCACGCATCAGGTGCCCGCGGCCAAGCCCACCTCGAACAGGAGAAGGAGGTCGCGACCACCCTACTTCGGTGGTTCGTACCCCAGATCGCGCTCTACGGACTCATCGGCCTGACCACGGCGCTGCTGAACGTGAGGAATCGCTTCATCGCGCCGATGTGGACGGCAATAGCCAACAACGCCGTCTGCATTCTCGTGCTGCTCTGGTTCCGGTACGTGGCCGGTCCGCAGCCATCCCTGGAGAGCGTCAGTCTCCATCAGAGTCAGCTGATCCTGCTCGGACTGGGAACCACCTGCGGCGTGGCTCTCCAGGCCGCGCTGTTGCTTCCGAGCCTCAAACGCGCCCACGTTTCCCTCCGGTGGCGTTTCGAACCGGGACACGAGGCGGTCCGCGCCATCGCCCGCCTCGGGTCATGGACACTGGGATTCATCTTGATGAGCCAGTTCGTCCAGTTCGTCGTGCTGGCCCTGGCGGTGGCCGCCGGGGGACCCGCCCCGGTGAGCTCCTATACCTATGCATACGCCTTCCTCCAGATGCCCTTCGCCATCGTGGCGGTCTCGATCATGAGCGCGGTGACGCCCGACCTGGCCAAACATTGGGCGGTTCAGCAGATGCAGCTGTTCCGCCGAAGACTGGCCACCGGCCTGAGAGCGGTGATAGCGATCATCGTGCCCGCTTCGGTTGGACTGCTCCTGCTGGCTCATCCGGCGTCAAGGCTGTTCTTCTCCCGGGGGGCGGCCTCGGGAAGCTCAGGAGAGCAAGCGATCACGATCACCGGCAGCACCCTGGCCATGTTCGCTCTGGGGCTGCCGAGCTACTGCGTCTTCCAGTACGAGATCCGCGTCCTCGAAGCCATGCAGCGAGCCCGGACGGCCTTCTGGTTCTCGATGGTGCCCAACGGTTTCAACCTAGTCCTGGCCCTCATCCTCGTTCATCTCATCGGGGTGCCGGGCCTGGCCCTCGCCCTTTCGATCGCTTACAGCATTGGGGCGATCTGGGGTTTGGCGGTCCTGCGCGGATGGCTCGGTCCGCTCGGAAGCCGACGCCTCTGGATGCCGCTCCGTTCGATGGGGGTATCCACTGTCGCCATGGCCGCCGTAGTGGTTGTGATCATGGCCGGGATCGGAGGGAGCCACGGCATCATGCTGCTCCTCCGGGTCGTCTCGGCCGTTGTCGGCGGTTCGGTGACCTATCTGGCCGTGGTCAACCTGGTCGGCTCCCGACTCGCTCGCCGTGCGACCAGCCACCGATGAAGTATCCGCGGTCCCGCCCATGGACCCTGCGCCCTCGCCCGAAAGTACTTCTCCAATCCCAATGGCACGTTCGCGGACGATGGCGCTGTTGCTCGATGCATGATGGTGGAGTGGAGCAGCGCCAGGTACGGCTGTCCGACCCTGAGGCGGCATCGCTGCTCGGCGGGTTGGCCGAGGAGTACGAGCGGCGCTACGGAACCGGGGACGAGCTCGCGTCGGTCGACGACCGGGAATTCGAACCGCCCGACGGTGTGTTCCTGGTGCTGATCGATAACGGCGAGGTCGTCTCCGGTGGCGGCCTCCGACGGTTGTCGGACCTCACCTGCGAGATCAAACGGGTGTGGACTGCTCCGGATCGACGACAGAAGGGTCTGGCCTCGATCATCCTCTCCAGCCTGGAGCACGAAGCCAAGGCTCGCGGCTATCGAACCCTCAGACTCGAAACCGGTCCGGCCCAGCCCGAGGCACGGATCCTCTACGAACGACGTGGGTACCGCCGGATACCGCCCTACGGCCGCTACGAGCACGCTGCGGCGTATGAGCTCAGTCTCGATGTCCCATCCAGCCCGACCTGATCAAGTCCATCACGGCCCCTGCGGCGTCGTCAGCGTTGAGGGCGCCGACCACTAGACCGAAGTTACCCCTCGTTGGGTAGGGAATGCTGGTCCCACCAGGGGATACGGGAGACAGGTGCGGGTTGTTCTGGCTACGTCAGCGTGAGCGGCACAGCTGTGCCAAGCAACTCAAACACCTGGCGCTGGGTCGGTGTGGGAACGGCGAGCATCTCGAACTCCCGGCTCATCCCCGATGTGGTTCGCATGGTGTTACGGGTCAAGGTGGCGAGGTGGTCGAGGAGACTCCGAAACGATCTGGCCTCG
>DAHUZT010000101.1 GCA_027315005.1 Acidimicrobiaceae bacterium
GGCGGTCCCAGCTGCTCGGGGCGGCGTCGGTGGACTGGTCGGTGAAGCCGATCAGGTTGCCGCCGAACCCGCTGGTCGGTGCCTTGAACCACAGCACCTCGCTGAGCGTGCCCGGATCGGAGAAGGCACCGGTGGTCGACACATAACCCCTGCCCGCCGCATCCAGTGAGATGGCGGTGGACCCGAGGGGACCGGGGGCCCCGTAGGTGACGCCGTTGCGGACGAGCCCGGTGTTCTGGCCGGCGGTGTCGGAGACTTGGGCGACCCCGCAGCTCGAAAGGGTCATCGTCCCGCTCGACGGGGTGGTGTTGCCCGCCTGGGCGAGCACGGTGGTGGCCGACATCCGGCTGGTGGAGAGAGGCCCGGGGGGAACGGTCGCACCCGGACAGTTCGGGTTGGCGTTGGTTGTCACCTGACCGGGCACGCTCGAGGTGCAGGTGGTCGCGCCGGTGGTCGCCCCGAGCACCAGGGAGCCCGACGCGAAGGTGTCGGTCGGGCTTGCTATCGCTGCGCTGAAGGCCCCGTAGGCCGGGATCCCGGTAGCCACCAGCAACGCCGGCACCAACACGACCGGCAGTGCCATCGCCGCTCGGCGGAGACTACGCACGGGACCGCTCGCGCCGGTAGCCGAGGCCGGTCCGGACCACGAACGCGAGGAGCGGGGAGGCGACCAGGAGAACGAGGACCGACCATCCCCACCAGGACAGTGACGGTGCCTGGTGGACGACCAATGCCCCGCCGTGCAGTCGGGGCCCGGCGAGGAGGACAGGCTGGGAGGAAGGGACGTTGCTCCGGGACTGGCCTCCGCTGACGGAGAAGCGGGCAGGGAGGAGCCCGGTGTTGACGACAAGGGCAGTCGACCACCGACCTCGCGCCGAGGGGTCAGTCTGGATCAGCTCGGCACGGAACAACGGATCGAGCACCACAACCGGCACGATGGCCAGCGCCGTCAGCCACGCCAGCCGGAGGGAGTTGCGGTACCGGGGCCGGATGGTCGCCTCCAGCCCGACCAAAGCGGCCATCCCCACTGCCAGGAAGGGCAGGGCGCGCAGCAGCCAGCCCGCGCCCCACCAGGTGAAGACCACCCGGCCGGTGATCTGCGCCCGCTGGAGGACCCAGGGGTCCGGTGCGGTCTCGCGGTCACCCTTGGTCGTGATGCCACGGGGGGTGACCGCGACGACCCGGTGGGTGTACGTGGTCCTCGAACCCGGCGGGAGGAAGGTGATCAGCTCACCGGGACGGACCGGCCCGGCGAGGGGCCGGTCGGCAACCAGCGCACCCACACAGACCGCCGGGCACATCGACGGCGTGCTCATCGTGTAGAGGCTCCCTCCCGACAGCGTCCACGACAGAGAGGCCACCACGCAGGCGGCGACCGCGAGCACGAGTGCGTGGACCGCGCGATCGAGCCCGGTCGACCGGGAAGGACTGGCCATCGGTGACATCGCGCCGTCGTTCCGGTGCCCGAGGTCGACGGCCTCGATCAGGTCTGCGCCCAGGAGAGCGGGATGTTCGCGCTCAATCCCTGGTCGGCGTTGGTGGCCGACGGGTCGAGCATGACCGTGAACTTGTAGGTGGCCGACTGGCCCACCCCGAGCACGTCGAGGCCGGGCACCGAGGTCCCCGACAGCGCGGCCAGGTTGCCGGTGCTGCCCGAGGTGGCGATATTGCAGGCGGTGGTGGTCGAGACCACCGGGTACAGGCACTTGTCGGCAGCACCGGGTGTGGTGTCGTCGATGGTGACGTCCACCTTGCTGCAGAAACCGCTCACGTCGGCCCCGGTGAAGCCCAGGTTGTCGGCGGAAGCGGACGCCGCACAGGTCCCGGCCACCAGGGTGTCGGTGGTAGCGGCCAGGTTGCCCACGTTGGTCAGGGTGACCGTGGTCGACACCGGCGTGCCCCCGGGGACCTGCTTCAGCGCATTGCCGAGCTTGTTGATGATCGTGCAGGTGAACGAGTTGGCAGCGGTCACGGTCTGGGGCGAGGCGCCGCCGGCGGAGAAGCAGGTCGCCGAAGCGAGCGACTCCTCCAACTGCAGCGTGCCCGAGGCGAAGGTGTTGTTCGGGTTGACGATGGTGGCGGAAAAGCCGCCCAGCGTGGCAGCCGTGGTGAGGCTGAGAGCCGCCACCGAGGCCGCTGAGACGAGCAGCCCCCGCCGGTGCTTCCAAAGATGCTCCTTGAACGACACGGTTTTCTCCTTCGTACTGGCTGGCAATGCAGCACCCGGCCCGATGGGCGCCGGTGCCACCGATGGCTATGCAATAGTCAGTTGCGGCAATGGTCAGTTGCATCGGACGCTTCCCGGAGGAGCTTGAGCCTTCGGTGCGAGATTTCGACCAGCTGTTCGGCAGATGGGGACCGTGTCCGACCTGGCGCAACCCGGACCATCCGGCCCGGTAGGGTGGCCGCGATGAGCGGACCTCGGGACACGGACGTCGACCGGACACCGGAGGAGGTCCTCGAACAACTCGGGATCAACGTCATCAGGGGCCTGGCCATGGATGCACCTCGGGCGGCCGACTCCGGGCACAGCGGCACGGCAATGGCCCTCGCCCCGTTGGCCCACGTCCTGTTCACCCGGGTCATGCGCCACGATCCGTCCGATCCCGGGTGGCCCGACCGGGACCGCTTCGTGTTGTCGAACGGACACGCCTCGATCCTGCTGTACTCCCTCCTCTACCTGACCGGGTACGGCCTCGACCTCGACGACCTCCGCCGGTTCCGCCAGTGGGGAAGCCGCACCCCCGGCCACCCCGAGCGCACCCTCACCCCTGGCATCGAGGTCACCACCGGGCCCCTCGGCCAGGGTGTCGCCGACGGGGTCGGCATGGGGATCGCCGAACGGTGGCTTCGCACCCACTACTCCCCCGAGATCTGTGATCACCACACCTTCGTCATCGCCGGGGACGGCTGTTTCGAGGAGGGCATCTCCCACGAGGCCGCGTCGTTGGCCGGCCACCTCCGGCTCGGACGCCTGATCACCGTGTACGACGACAACCACCTCAGCATCGACGGTCCAACCGAGCTGGCCTACAACGACGACGTGGCCGGACGCTTCCGTGCCTACGGGTGGTCGGTCGACGACCTCGGCGAGGCGGCCGACGACCTCGGTACCATCGAGGCGGCGCTCCGCCGCGCGATGGCGGTCGAGGACCGTCCCTCCCTGATCATCCTCCGCAGTCACATCGGCACGCCCTCCCCCCATCTGACCGACACGGCCAAAGCCCACGGGGATCCCTTCCCCGTAGAGGAGATCCGCCTGACCAAGGAGCTGCTCGGCCTCGACCCGGACCAGACCTTCTGGGTCCCCGACCAGGTACTCGACCTCTACCGGCGGTGCATCCCGCGCGGCCGGGCACTTCGCTCGGAGTGGGAGGAGCGCGTCGAGGCCTGGGGCGGGGACCGGGCCCGGTGGGAGGCGGGTCTCTCCGGTCACGGGCTCCCCGGCTGGGAGCGTCGCCTCCCGTCCTTCTCGCCCGACCAGGACCCGATCGCCACCCGCCAGGCGGTCAAGGCCTGCATCGACGCCACCGGCGAGTCCATCCCGGGACTGGTCCCCGGGAGCGCCGACCTCACCGGGAATACGGGGATGGCCTGGGACGGGGCCATCGCCCAGTCGGCGACCGAACCCGGTGGCAGTCTCGTCCACTACGGCATCCGCGAGCACGGGATGGGGGCGGTGATGACCGGAATGGCCGCCCACGGGGGGATCCTCCCGGTGGGCGGCACCTTCTTCGTCTTCAGCGACTACATGCGAGGGGCGGTCCGGGTGGCGGCCCTGTCCAAGGTCCACGTGATCTATTCGTGGACCCACGATTCGGTGGGACTCGGGCAGGACGGCCCCACCCACCAGCCCATCGAGCAGCTGGCCGCACTACGAGCCATGCCCGACCTCAGGCTGATCCGCCCGGCGGACGCCAACGAGACGGCGGCTGCCTGGCGGTTGGCGGTGGACGCCGACGGTCCCACCGCGCTCGTGCTGTCGCGCCAAGCCCTGCCCATCCTCGACGGGACGGCCAGGCTGGCCGAACACGGTGTCACGCGCGGTGCGTACGTCCTGTCCGACCCCGGGAGGGAAACGCCCGACCTGATCCTCATCGGGACGGGCAGCGAGGTGCACGTGTGCGTCGGAGCAGCCGGCTTGCTCGCCGCCCAGGGCATCGGAGCGCGGGTGGTGTCGTTCCCCTCATGGGACTTGTTCGCCGCAGAGAGCGAGGACTACCAGTCCTCGGTGCTGCTCCGCGGTGTTCCACGACTGGCCGTCGAAGCAGCCAGTTCCCTCGGATGGGAGCGCTGGTCGGACGCCACCGTGACCATCGACCGCTTCGGTGCGTCGGCACCGGGTCAGGTCGTGCTCGACCACCTCGGCTTCACCCCCGAACATGTCGCCGACAGGGCCAAGGCCCTTCTCGCCGAAAGGAACAGCGCCCGTGACCACACTGCATGACCTCTACGAGTCGCAGGGCCAGAGCCCGTGGCTCGACAACCTGCGGCGCGACTGGCTGCGGGACGGGACCATCGCCCGCTTCGTCGACCAGGGGATCCGGGGGATGACCTCCAATCCCACCATCTTCGCCGCGGCCATCTCCGGGCAGGCGACCTACGACGACGAATTCCGCACCCTGATCGCCACGACGTCGGTGGAGGACGCCTACTGGGACCTCGTCCTCGATGACATCGCCGCGGCCGCAGGGGTGCTCGCACCGGTCTACGACCGGTCGGGGGGTGCCGACGGCTTCGTGTCGGTCGAAGTCGCTCCGGCCCTGGCCCACGACACGTCAGGGACCACCGGTGCCGCCCGCTCCCTCCATGAGCGGATCGGATTGGAGAACGTCATGGTGAAGATCCCGGGCACGGCCGAGGGTCTCCCGGCCATCCGGTCGATGATCGCCGAGGGCCGCAACATCAACGTGACTCTGATCTTCGGCCTCGCCCGCTACGGAGACGTGATCGAGGCCTACTTGTCGGGCCTGGAGGAGCTGGCGCAGAAGACCGACGATCTCTCCTCGGTGTCGAGCGTGGCGTCGTTCTTCGTCAGCCGGGTCGACACCGAGGTCGACCGGCGGCTCGAGCAGGCGGCCCGAGGGGCAGCCGATGCCGACGAGCTGCTGGCGCTGCGCGGGAAGGCGGCGGTGGCCCAGGCCAAGATG
Organism: Acidimicrobiaceae bacterium; assembly: GCA_027315005.1. Taxonomy (GTDB): domain Bacteria; phylum Actinomycetota; class Acidimicrobiia; order Acidimicrobiales; family RAAP-2; genus Bog-756. The sequence goes on from DAHUZT010000101.1 coordinate 5,151, forward strand.
GCCTACCGGCTGTTCAGCCAGCGGTTCTCCGGTTCGCGCTGGGATGCGCTTGCGGCCAAGGGAGCCAGGGTACAGCGTCCGCTGTGGGCCTCCACCTCGACCAAGAACCCGGCCTATCCCGACCTGGCCTATGTCGACTCCCTCGTCGGCCCACATACCGTCAACACCATGCCGGACGCCACCGTCGCCGACTTCCTCGATCACGGCACCGTGGCCCGGACGGTCGATACCGGGGTGGAAGAGGCCGCGTCGATCGTCGACCGGCTCGCGTCGGCGGGCATCGAGATGGAGCAGGTCGCCGAGACGCTGGAGTCGGAGGGCGTGGCCTCGTTCACCAAGTCGTTCGACCAGCTCATCCAGTCGCTGGGCGACAAGGCCCGCTCCCTCTCCGGCGGATCCAACCCCTGACGGTCCGGTGGGTCCCGTCCGGAACGGCAGCCGGGCCGAACCCGGTACGAGCGTGTCGGACACGGCCCGGTACGGGGCGGCAGGATCCGAACGTGACGAGCGCAAGGAGCAGACCATGAAGATCGCCATGATCGGCCTGGGGAAGATGGGCGCCAACATGACCCAACGCCTCATCGAGCACGGGCACCAGGTGGTCGCCTACGACCTGTCCGAGCCGGCTCGGAGGGCGGCTGCCGCCATGGGGGCCACCCCGGCGGCCACCCTCCAAGAAGCCGCCGCCGCCCTCGAACCACCCCGGGTGGCCTGGGTCATGGTCCCGGCCGGTGAGCCCACCAACACGACCATCACCACCCTCGCCGACCGGTTCGAGCGCGGGGACGTGATCATCGACGGTGGCAACTCCAACTACAAGGAGACCGCCCCCCTCGCCACCGAGCTAGCAGCCAAGGGGGTCTCGCTGGTGGACGCGGGGACCTCCGGTGGCATCTGGGGCCTCAAGGAGGGGTACTGCCTGATGGTCGGGGGCACCGAGGAGGCGGTGGCCGTGGCCGAACCCGCCTTCGTGGCCCTCGCCCCCGAAGGCGGCTACGCACACGTGGGTCCTCCCGGTGCCGGGCACTTCGTCAAGATGGTCCACAACGGCATCGAATACGGTCTGATGCAGGCCTACGCCGAGGGCTTCGAGATCATGTCGGAGGCTCCCGAGTTCGACCTCGACCTCCACGAGATCGCCGCCATCTGGCGCTATGGCTCGGTGGTACGCAGTTGGTTGCTCGAGCTCGCGGAGCGGGCCCTGCGCCCCGGATCGAGCTTCGACCAGGTCGAGGGCGTGGTGGTCGACTCGGGTGAAGGTCGCTGGACGGTGGACGAGGCCATCGACCGTGGCGTGTCCGCTCCGGCGATCACCGCCGCCCTCTATGCACGCTTCTCCTCCCAGAAGAAGGACGCCTTCGGACTCCGGCTGGTGTCCGCGTTGCGCAACCAGTTCGGCGGCCATGCGTTCACCACGTCCAGTGGCACCGTGGCCGGCGAGACGGCCACCCCGCAATGAGCCCCGATCGCGGCGTCACCGAGAAGACGAGTCGAGACCGGCCAGCGGCGCTGTCCAAGGCCCCTCCGGTGGCGTTGGTGATCTTCGGGGCCTCCGGGGACCTGAGCGCGCGGAAGATCTTCCCCGCTCTCGCCCGACTGGCCGATCGGGGCGTCCTCGACGACGGGTTCACAGTCATCGGCGTCGCCCGGACCGATTGGAGCGACGAGGACTTCCGGTCCCACGTGTCCAATGCCACCCCAGGAGGTGGTCCCAAGTGGAGGGCATTGACCGAACGATTCAAGTACGTGAGCGGAGAGTACGACCATCCGGACACCTTCGGGCAGCTGAAGGACCACCTGGACGAAGCCGACCGGATCGACGGAACGGCGGGCAACCGTATCTACTACCTGGCCACCATTCCGAGCGTGTTCGGTCTGGTGGCCGGCGCCTTGAAGGAGCACGGCTGCAACGAGGCGAAGGACGAGGATTCGTTCGTACGGGTCGTGGTGGAGAAGCCCTACGGTCGCGATCTGCCCAGCGCCCTCGAGCTCGACGTGCAGATGCACGCCGCCTTCGACGAGCGTCAGATCTTCCGCATCGACCACTACATGGGCAAGGAGACGGTCCAGAACCTCCTCGCCCTCCGGTTCGCCAACGCGATCTTCGAACCGGTCTTCAATCGGCGCTACGTGGACCAGATCCAGGTGACCGTCGCCGAATCGCTCGGCGTGGAACACCGCGGCGGCTTCTACGAGACGGCCGGTGCCCTCCGCGACATCGTGCAGAACCACGTGATGCAGGTCCTCGCCCTCACCCTGATGGAGTCTCCGACCAGCACCGACGCCGACCGGATCCGCGACGAGAAGGTCAAGCTCCTCCACGCCATCGACATCCCGAGCCCGGACGAGGCCGTCGACAAGTCGGTGCGAGCCCAGTACGTAACCGGTGAGATCGACGGCGTAGCCGTCGTCGGCTACCGCCAGGAGGAGGACGTGGCCGCGGACAGCCAGACCGAGACCTACGTCGCACTCCGGCTCCGGGTCGAGAACTGGCGGTGGTCGGGGGTCCCGATCTACGTCCGGACCGGCAAGCGGCTCCCGGCCCGGGTCACCGAGGTCGCGGTCACCTTCCACCAGGTTCCGTTCCTCCTCTTCGATCACCAGACCAGCCGCGATCTCCGACCGAACACCCTGATCTTCCGCATCCAGCCCGACGAGGGGATCAGCCTCGAGTTCGGGGCCAAGGTGCCCGGGGAGAAGTTCCACATCCGGTCGGTGGCCATGGACTTCTCCTACGACAAGGCCTTCGCCGGCGCCGAGGCAGCCGACGGGTACGAACGGCTGATCCACGACGCCATGGTCGGTGACGCCACCCTGTTCATCCGGTCCGACGAGGTCGAACAGGCGTGGCGGATCGTCGATCCGTACCTGACGGCGTGGTCCGAATCGGGGAGCACCCTCCATCGGTACGCCGCGGGGACCTGGGGGCCGGCCATGGCGGATCTCCTGGTCGAGAGCACCGGCAGCCACTGGCGGAACCCGGAGATCGACCTCGAGCTGTCCGGTGGTCGGCTGACCGAGCTCCCGCAGTGACGCGGAGCACGCCATGAACGGCACCGTGGAGATCGTCGACTCCGTCCCCGAAGCGTTCGCCCGGCTCATTGCCGATCGGCTCGGTGGGATCCGGCGCGATCCGGTGTCGCTCGCCTTGTCCGGAGGGACGGCCAAGACCTGCTATCAAGCGCTGGCAGAGCTGACCGGGCCCGACGGCGAGCGGCCCCTCGATTGGAGCTCTGTCGATGTGTACCTGAGCGACGAGCGGTGCGTGCCACCCGGCGACGCCGACTCCAACCACCGGATGATCGAAGAGACCCTCCTCCGCCCGGTGGGCCCGACCTTCGGCGATCACCCCATGTACTTCTCCGGAGACCCCGAAGACGCGGCCGTCGCCTACCGGCGAATCGTGGCCGATCTCGACGGGCTCGATGTGGTCCATCTCGGTCTCGGACCCGACGGACACACCGCCTCGCTCTTCGCCGGCTCCGACGCGCTGGCGGTGGACGACCCCGAACTGCTGGTTGTCGCCAGCCGGGACCCGAACGCACGGAACCCCCACGATCGGATCACCCTCACCCTGCCGGCCCTCGAACGTGCCCGACTGGTGGTGTTCACCGTCGCCGGGAGATCCAAGGCGGACGCATTCCGCCGGCTGACCACGGGCGAGGACCTTCCTGCCTCCCGGGTCAGGGCGAACGAGGTGGTGTGGCTGGTCGACCACGAGGCAGCGAAAGGCACGGGCTACGCCGGATAGGTACTGCTCGGGTGGCCCCGCGGCGGTGGGGGGAGCCGCGACCGGCTCCGATAAGGTGACGACGATGCCCGTCCGTCCCGGTCTCGCCCAATCCTCCAGCCACGTCCCCGCACGGACAGCCGCGGCCCACGGCGTGCACCCGGACAGCCCCCTCGACGAGCTCCAGGAGGCAGCGAGGGCCATTCGCGACGCGCGCTACGGGACCAGGATCACTTTCTCGCCCAAGGTGTTCGTTCCGCTGACCATGCTGTGCCGTGACCGGTGCGGTTACTGCACCTTCGCCAAGGCACCCGCCCACCTCGACGCGCCCTTCCTGGGGCTCGATGACGTATTGGGCATCGCCCGTGCCGGCCAGTTGGCCGGCTGCCACGAGGTGCTGTTCACCCTGGGGGAGGGACCCGAGGACCGCTATCCGGTGGCCCGGGGGTGGCTGGATGGACACGGCTACCGGTCGACCGTCGACTACCTGGTGACCGCCTGCCGGGCCGTCCTAGAGGAGACCGGGCTCCTCCCGCACGCCAACGCCGGCGCCCTCGACCACGCCGATTTGCTCCGCCTCCGCTCGGTCTCCGCCAGCCAGGGAATGATGCTGGAGTCGCTCAATCCCGACCTCGATGCCCACCGCTCGGCACCCGACAAGACGCCCGAGCGCCGCCTCGCCACCCTGGAGGCCGCGGGACGGGCCCGGATCCCGTTCACCACCGGAGTGCTGGTCGGCATCGGCGACTCCCGCGAGGACCGCCTGGGCGCCCTGGAGGAGATCGCCCGGAGCCAGAGGAGCCACGGCCACGTCCAGGAGGTCATCGTCCAGAACTTCCTCCCCAAGCCGGGTACGTCCATGCATCGGCAACCTGCCTGCCCCACCGAGGAACTGCTGTGGACCGTAGCCGCCGCCCGGGTAGTGCTCCCCCCCGAGATCCACCTCCAGGTCCCCCCCAACCTCTCCGACGAGCTTGCACCGCTCATCGCCTCGGGCATCGACGACTGGGGAGGTGTGTCGCCGGTGACCGCCGACCACGTGAATCCCGAACGCGCCTGGCCCGCTGTGGCACTGCTGCAGCGCGCAACCGAGCTGGCCGGTCACACCCTGGCGCCGCGGCTCACCGTCTACCCGGAGTTCGCCCTGGACGGGGACCACTGGCTCGATCCGGACATGCGCCTTGCCGTGCTGGACCGGTCGGACGCCGAAGGACTTGCACGGGACCACCCCTGGTGCTCGGGTGGGGCAGTCCCGCCGCCGGTCCTCCTCGATCGGACCACCCTCCACCCAGGCGGTCAGATCGGCATCGGGGGTGACGGTCCGATCGACCGAGTCCACGAGGCTCGAGCTCCGAGCCGCCCGGTTCCCGTGGCCACGACGCCGACGACGACCGGCCCGGTCGGTGAGGTGCTCGCCGCGGTGCTGGACGGTGCGACGGTGGGCGAGGACGAGATCGTGACGCTGTTCTCCGCCCGGGGCCCAGAGGTCCGGGAGGTCGCGGCCGTCGCCGACCACCTCCGGTCCGAGATCGTCGGCGACGAGGTCACCTTCGTGGTCAACCGCAACATCAACTACACCAATGTCTGCACCTTCAAGTGCCGGTTCTGTGCCTTCTCAAAGGGGCCGCTGTCGCTCAACCTCCGGGGCAGCCCCTATCTGCTCGAGCTGAGCGAGATCACCGACCGGGTCCGGGAGGCGGACCGCCTAGGTGCCACCGAGGTGTGCCTCCAGGGGGGTATCCATCCGAACTTCGACGGCGACTACTACCTCGAGGTGATCAGGGCGGTCAGGGCGGGCTCCCCCACCATCCCCATCCCCGGCTTCACCGCTCTCGAGGTGACCGAAGGGGCGCGCCGTTCGGGGACGTCGCTGGCAGACTACCTGGTCCTCTTGCGCGATGCCGGGCTGAAGACGCTTCCCGGCACCGCAGCGGAGATCCTCGACGATCCGGTGCGGGCCGTCCTCTGTCCGGACAAGATCGACACCGAGGAGTGGCTCTTCGCCCACAGGACCGCACACGGGGTGGGACTCCGGTCGAATGTGACCATCATGTTCGGTGCGGTGGAGCATCCCCGCTCGTGGGCCAGGCACCTCGTCCGGACCCGGGCACTGCAGATGGAGACCGGCGGGTTCACCGAATTCGTGCCCCTCCCATTCGTGCACATGGCCACCCCGCTCTACCTCCAGCGCCGGTCCCGGCGGGGCCCGACCTTCCGCGAAAGCCTCCTGATGCATGCCATCGGCCGGATCACCTACCGTGGACTCATCGACAACATCCAGGTCAGCTGGGTGAAACTGGGAGCCGACGGGGTGCGGCAGCTCCTTCGGGCCGGGGTCAACGATCTCGGCGGGACCCTGATGGACGAGAACATCTCACGCGCTGCGGGCGCCAGTCACGGGCAGATGATGGACGCCGATGGTTTCGCCCGGATGGTGGAGCCCCTTGGACGAACGCTCGTCCAGCGGACCACGCTCTACGGACGGATACCGGGCGGCACGACCCGGACCGATCCGGTGGCCGTTGCCCGCTGACCGGTCGACCCCTCACGCCGCTCGCCCACCCGTCTCGACCGGGCCCGAAGACCTCTTCGACCGGCTGGTCGACGGCCTGACCGCCGGCATGGCCAACACCCAGCAGAAGCGGCTCTACCGCTCGATGCTCACCACCGTCGCCGGCCTGGCCGCCCAGGGAACCGAGACCATCGACCTCAAGATCGCCGAGGCGGGACTGTCCGAGATGGCCGACGCCTTCCGGATGTTCCAACCCTTTCGGCACCGCAGGAAGGTCACCGTCTTCGGATCGGCCCGGACCCAGCCGGACAACGCCGCCTACACCAGCACCCGTGAACTGGCGGCGTCCCTGGCGCGGGCCGACTGGATGGTGGTCACCGGGGCTGGTCCTGGGATCATGGCCGCCGGAATGGAGGGGGCGGGGCTCGACCACTCGATCGGCGTCAACATCCGACTCCCCTTCGAGCAGGGAGCGAACGACTTCATCGCCCTCGACCCGAAATTGGTCGAGATGCGCTACTACTTCACCAGGAAGCTCATGCTGATCAAGGAGTCCGACGCGTTCGTCGTCCTCCCCGGAGGATTCGGCACCCTGGACGAAGGCTTCGAGCTGCTGACTCTGCTGCAGACGGGAAAGGCCGAGCCGGCGCCGGTGGTGATGCTCGACGTCCCCGGAGGAACCTACTGGCGGGGATGGCTCGAATTCCTCGATCGGCAGGTGGCCCCGGCAGGGATGATCTCCGCAGAAGACCGGCTGTTGTTCTCTGTCACCGACCGGGTCGACGAGGCCGTCGCCGAGATCCTCGGCTTCTACCGCAACTACCACTCGTGCCGGTGGGTGGGCGACCTCTTGGTGCTCCGCCTCCGTCGTGGCCCGGACCCGGCACGGTTGGTCGATCTGAACCGCCGGTTCGGTGACATCCTGGCCGGCGGGAACATACGGCGAGCCAGACCGTCCTCCCCCGAGCGGTCCGGTGGCGACCACCTGGAGCTGGATCGGATCGCCCTGCGCTTCGACCGGTTGCACCACGGACGGCTGCGACAGCTGATCGACCGCCTCAACGATGCGGATCGCTGAGCAGCGACGTCGCCCGCTCGATTGCACGGCGAGCCCGGGTGATCCGGCGTTCCTCGGCAATAACCTGCGGATCCGGCCCCTCCCCGCTCCGCAGCGACTCCGAGGCCCGGGCCAGGCGCTCGAGCGCGAGGTCGGCGAGCTCATCACCGATGGCCGCCAGCCGTTCGACCACGCCCTCGAGCTCGGTCGCCATCGGATCAGCGATCGGGAGCCGGAGCGGCCTCTATGACCTCGAAGGCACCTTCGGCGTGGCGGGCTCGCAACAGCTTCTTGTCGAACTTTCCGACGCTCGTCTTCGGGATCTCCTCGAGGAAGACCCATCGCTCGGGCAGCCACCATCGGCTGACCCGATCGGACAGGAAGGACACCAGCTTCTCGGCGCCGATCGGCCGGTCGGGATCGACCACCACCGCTGCCAGCGGCCGTTCGCTCCAGCGTTCGTCGGGAACGGCGATGACCGCCGCCTCGACGACCGAGGGGTGGGCCATCACCTCGTTCTCGAGCTCCACCGAGGAGATCCACTCGCCTCCGGACTTGATGACGTCCTTGGTCCGGTCGCTGATCTGCATGTAGCCCCGGTCGTCGAGCGAGCCGATGTCGCCAGTCCGGAGCCAGCCGTCGCGGAACCGCTCGGGGGAAGGATCGCGGTAGTAGGAGGCGGTGATCCACGGACCGCGAACCTCGAATTCCCCGACGCTCTTGCCGTCGTTGGCGAGGATGGAGCCGTCCTCGTCCGCCACCCGCACCTCGACACCGGGTACGATCCGCCCGGTCATCGACCGCCGTTCGATGTCCTCTGCAGGATCGGCTCCCCGAGGCGGCACGGCGAGGGCGCACAACGGGCTCGTCTCGGTCATTCCCCATCCCTGGACCAGCTCCACGCCGAGCTCGTCGCGGTAGCGCTCGATCAGCTGGCGGGGCACGGCCGCTCCCCCGGCGGTGATCATCCGGAGGGAAGACAGATCGACCGGATGGGACTGTGCGTGACGGAGTAGCTCGCTCCAGATCGTGGGAACACCGGCCGAGAGTGTCGGCCGGTGCGCCTCGATGATGGCCGTCAACGCCTCGGGCTGCAGGTACTGCTGCGGCATGATCAGGTCGGAACCGGTGAGGAACGCCCCATAGGGAGTACCCCACGCATTGGCATGGAACATCGGCACGATGGAGAGCACCCGGTCGCTCTCGTTGATCCCGAGTGAGGAGCCCGAGGTGATGGCCATGGTGTGCAAGAAAGTCGAACGGTGGCTGTAGACCACGCCTTTCGGATTCCCGGTGGTGCCCGACGTATAGCACATGGCGGCGGCGCTGCGCTCATCCAGCTCCGGCCAGGCGTACGTGGACGGTTCCCCAGAAAGCAGGTCCTCGTATCCGACCACCCGGTCGAGCTCGCCCCCCTGTCCCCCTTCGGTCACCACGTACCGTTCGACCGTGGTCAGCTGGTGGTGGACCCTGGCCATGAGCGGAACCAACGACTCGTCCACGATGATCACCCGGTCCTCGGCATGGTTGATCACATAGGCGAGCTGGTCGGGGAAGAGCCGGAGGTTCAAGGTGTGCAGCACGGCCCCCATGCCCGGGACACCGAGGTACGCCTCCTGGTGGGTCTGGTTGTTCCAGAGGAAGGTCCCCACCCGGTCGCCCTCTGTGATCCCGAGCCGACCGAGCGCATTGGCCAACCGGGCGGCGCGGTCGGCCACCTCGGTGAAGGACGCGGTGCGCGCCCCACCGGTGGGATCCACGACAGTGACCACCTGGCTGTCCCCGTAGACCTGCTGGCCGTGACGGAGGATGCCGCTCACCAACAGCGGTGCGTCCTGCATGGTACTGAGCACGGGTCCCTCCCACTCTCGACGGCTGGACCGTCTTGCCTTCCGGCCTCGCCGTGAGCTTACCGACGGCGGCCGGCAGCGGGGCGGGAAACCGGGCGGACCGTGCTTCGGGCGGACCGTGCCTCGGGCGGACCGTGCCCACCCCAGCGCATTGTGGACCCTTGCCCGCGGTCGGAACCGGTGGTGTACTGGAATCGGCCGCGGGGCCCGACCGACCCCCCGGACGGGCCCGACCGCCCGAACCGGGTGTCCTCTCGGTACGCCCCGATGCTCTGAGCAGGGTCGCTCACCGCCAACGGACCGGACGGTCGGGGGTGCAGCGATGGGGAAGATGGTGATTGGCCTGGCCATGGCCGCAACGATGGCGATGATCGGCGTGCTCGCCGTGGTGACCGCGGCGACCGGGCCCGGGGGCGTCGCGGTTGGGGGTACCGGGAACGGGCAGGGCAACGGCCCGGGCCAATCGGCACCGGCGGTGCCGGCTTCGTGGTTGAACCTCTACCGGGGAGCGGCGGCGACCTGTCCGGGGCTCTTCTGGCCGGTGCTCGCCGCCATCGGCACCGTCGAGTCGGACAGCGGGCGGTCACGGCTCCCGGGCGTCTCCTCGGGGTCCAATCCGGCCGGGGCAGAGGGACCGATGCAGTTCGAGCCGGCCACCTTCGCCGCCCACGCGACCGTCGGTCCCGGAGGCGTTCGGCCTCCGAACCCCTACGACCCGGTCGATGCCGTGTACACCGCTGCCGCCCTGCTCTGCTCCGATGGTGCCGGCGCACAAGGGGGGCTCTGGGGCGCGGTGTGGAGCTACAACCACTCGACCAGCTATGTGGAGACGGTGCTCACCCTCTCCCTCGCCCTCGGCCAGGATCCCTCGATCGCAGGGACCGTCGTGTCCGCCCTCTCCTTCGCCGCCCGACAGCTCGGAACCCCCTACCGGTGGGGTGGCACCGGCAACGGTGGGTTCGACTGCTCCGGACTCGTCCAGGCGGCCTACGCCAGTGCCGGCATCGCCCTTCCACGGGTGGCCCAGGACCAGTTCGACGCCGGCCCACCGGTGTCCGCCGGGTCGACGGTCGAACCCGGCGACCTCGTGTTCTTCGGCACCGGTGCGTCGGGGGTCGGGCACGTGGGGCTGTACGTGGGAGATGGCGAGATGATCGACGCCCCCCACACCGGCGCCGACGTCCGGTTCGACGACGCCAATTGGCCCGATTTCGTGGGTGCCACCCGACCCGCCGGGTGACCCTCAAGGTGAGCAACCGGTCGGCGCCGACCCGGTCAACCCGACTCGGACAGGTCAGTCAGGGGCTCGGAGGCCTACCCCGGCAACCCCCACATCAGCGCAGGGCCAGTTGCCCCGGGGTTATCGGTGCGGGCAGATCGGTCCGGCCCATCAGATGGGCGTCGACTGCGGCCGCGGCCGACCGCCCTTCGGCGATGGCCCACACGATCAGGCTCTGTCCCCGGGTCATGTCACCGCAGACGAACACCCCCTCCACGTTGGTCGACCAACCGGAATCGGCCGCCACGCATCCCCTGGCATCCACCTCCAGCCCGAGCTCGTCGACCACGCCACCACGCTCGGCGCCCACGAATCCCAGCGCCAGCAGCACCAGCTCGCACCGGAGCTCGAAGGTCGACCCGATGACCGGGTGGAACGCCGGACGGCCGCCGTCGTCCACACCCAGCTCCACCCGCTCACCTCGCAGGCCGCGTACCCGGCCGTGCTCGTCGCCGAGGAACTCGGTCGTGGTCACTGCGAAGTGGCGCTCGCCACCCTCCTCGTGGGCGCCGGACGTCCGGAAGATGACCGGCCAAGTCGGCCAAGGGTTGTCGGCGTCGCGGGAGGTCGGGGGCTCCGGCATGATCTCGAGCTGGCACACGCTGAGCGCACCCTGGCGGTGAGCGGTGCCGAGGCAGTCCGCCCCGGTGTCTCCACCCCCGATGATGACCACGTGCCTGTTCTCTGCCGAGATCGGCGTGCGGTCGAGGAGGCCTTCGCGGACGAGGTTGGCCGGCTTCAGGTAGTCCATGGCCCGATGGATCCCCCCGAGCTCGCGCCCGGGGAGTGCCAGGTCACGGGGAACAGTGGACCCACAGGCCAGCACCACCGAGTCGAACTCGTCGACCAGGTCGGCCGCCGCCACCACGATCGCATCGCGAGCCGGCGCGCCGGAGACCTCGGCGTCGGCGGCGCCGACCGAGGTGCGACACCGGAACTCGACCCCCTCTGTCTGGAGCTGGTCGAGGCGTCGGTCGAGGACCGCCTTTTCCATCTTGAACTCGGGTATGCCGAAGCGGAGGAGGCCCCCCGGCTTCTCGGCACGCTCGAACACGGTGACCGCGTGGCCGGCGCGAGCCAGCTGCTGGGCTGCGGCCAGCCCGGAAGGACCCGACCCGATCACTGCTACCCGCTTGCCGGTGGCGATCGACGGTAGGACCGGCTCGACCCAGCCCTCGGCCCACGCCCGCTCGACGATCTCGTACTCGATGCGCTCGATGGTCACCGGATCGTCGTCGATCCCGAGCACGCACGATCCCTCGCAGGGGGCTGGACACAGGCGACCGGTGAATTCGGGGAAGTTGTTGGTCGCGTGCAGCCGCTCGGCCGCTTCGCTCCACTGGTCGCGGTAGACGAGATCGTTCCACTCGGGGATCAGGTTCCCGAGCGGACATCCCTCGTGGCAGAAGGGTATTCCACAGTCCATGCACCGTGCGCCCTGGTCGCGGACCGACTGGACGGCGAAAGGTTCGTAGATCTCGCGCCAGTCGAGCAGACGGACCGGTACCGGACGCCGCGGAGGCAGCTCTCGCCGGTAGTCGAGGAATCCGGTGACGTCACCCATGGGAGGCCTCCATCACCGCGTCGTCCACCGAACGACCCTCGGCCACCGCCTCCTTGGTCGCCTCGACGACACGCCGGTAGTCCCTCGGCATCACCGTGACGAACTGCTCCGAGGTGCTGATCCAGTCGGCCAGGATCAGCCGGGCCATCTCGGAGCCCGTCTCGCCAAGATGCATCGTGATCCGGTCCTTCAGCCACACCCGGTCCTCCGACGAGAGTGGCTCGAGGTCGACCAGTTCGGCGTTGTAGACCGACGACAGCCGGCCGTGCGGGTCGTACACGTAGGCGATGCCACCCGACATTCCGGCGCCGAAATTCCGTCCGGTCGGACCGAGGACCACCACCCGCCCCCCCGTCATGTACTCGCAGGCGTGGTCGCCCACACCCTCGACCACGGCGATCGCCCCCGAGTTGCGCACGCAGAACCGCTCGCCGACCTGGCCCCGGAGGAAGACCTCACCGGCGGTCGCTCCGTAGAGAATCACGTTTCCTGCCACGATGTTGTCCTGGGCCGGGAACAGGGACTCGATCGGTGGACGAACGATGATCCGGCCCCCCGACAGTCCCTTACCCAGATAGTCGTTCGCGTCCCCGAGCAGCCGCATCGTCACCCCCCGGGGTACGAACGCGCCGAAGCTCTGGCCGGCCGATCCGGTGAAGGTCAAATCGATCGTCCCGTCGGGGAGGCCGGCACCACCGTGTCGGCTGGTGATCTCGTAGCCGAGCAGGGTGCCCACTGTCCGGTCGACGTTCGACACCGCAACCTCGGCCACCACCGGGGTTCCCTGTTCGATGGCCGGCCGGCACGCCTCGAGGAACCGGTGGTCGAGTGCCCGGTCGAGCCCGTGATCTTGTTCGACGGCACAGGAGCGCGAGGCACCCAAAGCGAGCTCCGGCTCTGCGAGCACCCCCGACAGATCGATGCCTCTCGCCTTCCAGTGATCGATCGCCCCGGTCGAATCGATCAGATCGACTCGTCCGATCGCCTCCTCGAGGGTACGGAAGCCAAGCGCGGCAAGGTGCTCGCGCACCTCCTCGGCGATGTACTCGAAGAACGTCTCGACGAATTCCGGCCTTCCCGAGAAGCGGGCCCGGAGCGCGGGGTTCTGGGTGGCGATGCCGACCGGGCAGGTGTCCAGATGGCAGACCCGCATCATGATGCACCCGGAGACGACGAGCGGAGCGCTTGCGAACCCGAACTCCTCCGCTCCGAGGAGCGCGCCGACGATGACGTCCCGGCCGGATTTCATCTGTCCGTCGACCTGGACGACGATCCGGTCGCGCAGATCGTTGGCCAGCAGCGTCTGCTGGGTCTCGGCCAGGCCCAGCTCCCAGGGGATGCCGGCATGCTTCAGCGAGGTGAGCGGGGCGGCACCTGTCCCTCCGTCGTGGCCCGAGATCAGCACCACGTCGGAGTGCGCCTTCGACACACCCGCCGCCACCGTGCCCACTCCCACCTCGGCCACCAGCTTCACGTGGATCCGGGCGCGCGGATTGGCCGACTTCAGGTCGTGGATGAGTTGGGCGATGTCCTCGATCGAGTAGATGTCGTGATGCGGGGGGGGTGAGATCAGTCCGACCCCGGGAGTCGAGTACCGGGTCTCGGCTATCCAGGGATAGACCTTGTTCCCGGGAAGCTGACCACCCTCCCCCGGCTTTGCCCCCTGTGCGATCTTGATCTGGATGTCGTCCGCATTGGCAAGGTACTCGGCGGTCACGCCGAAACGGCCCGAGGCCACCTGCTTGACCGCACTCCTGCGCAGATCGCCGTTTCGATCGGGAACGAAGCGTTTCGGGTCCTCACCGCCCTCCCCGGTGTTGGACCGACCCCCGAGCCGGTTCATGGCGATGGCCAGAGTCTCGTGGGCCTCGGCCGAGATCGATCCGTAGGACATGGCGCCGGTCGAGAAGCGAGCGACGATGGCCGGGATCGGCTCGACCTCTTCGAGCGGGACCGGTGGCTGTCGCCCGATACGAAGCCGCATCAGACCGCGGAGCGTGGCCAGGTGGGTGGACTGGTCGTCGACTGCAGCCGTGTACTCCTTGAACACCTCGTAGCGCTTCGACCTGGTGGCGTGCTGGAGCTTGAAGACGGTCTTCGGATTGAACAAGTGGAGCTCGCCCTCGCGACGCCACTGGTACTCCCCGCCGACCTGCCGCTCACGGTGCGCCTGCTCGCTCGCGCGGTCGATGTGCGCGAACCGGTGACGGTGAGCGACCTCCTCGGCCAGCACGTCGAGTCCGACACCGCCGATACGCGACACGGTCCCCGTGAAGTACTCGTCGACCACCCCAGTGTCGATGCCCACAGCCTCGAAGGCCTGGGCGCCGGTATAGGAGGCCACGGTCGAGATGCCCATCTTCGACATCACCTTCACGATTCCCTTGGAGGCGGCCTTGATGTAGTTCCTCTGGGCCTGCCGGGGTGTCACCCCGGTGAGATCGCCGGACGCGATCAGGTCCTCGATGGTCTCGAAAACCAGGTACGGGTTGATCGCTGCCGCTCCGTACCCCTTCAACAGCGCCATGTGGTGGACTTCTCTGGCATCCCCCGATTCGACGACCAGGCCGACACGGGTCCGGGTCCTCTCCCGCACCAGGTGATGGTGCACCGCCGAGACCAGCAACAGGCACGGGATGGGGGCGAGCTCGGCCGTCGAGTTCCGATCGGACAGCACGATGACGTCCGCACCCTCTGCGATCGCCCGGCTCACCCGCGTCCGGACGGATTCGACCCCGTCCCGCAGGCCGGACCCGCCCCGCCCGACCTCGAAGAGGCCGTCGACGGCGTAGGCACGGAACCCGGGTGTCGAACCGTCCTCGTTGACGTAGAGCAGCTTGGCCAGATCGTCGTTGTCGATGATCGGCATGGGTAGGATGATCTGCCGGCACGATTCGCTGCTCGGCTCGAGCAGGTTCGACTCCGGCCCGAGCGTCGACTGCAAGGACGTCACCAGTTCTTCGCGGATGGCGTCGAGAGGCGGATTGGTGACCTGCGCGAACAGCTGGGCGAAGTAGTCGTAGAGCAGCCGTGGCCGTTCCGAAAGGACGGCAACCGGGGTGTCCGTTCCCATCGATCCGTTGGGCTCCACCCCGGTCCGGGCCATCGGGGTGACGATCAGGCGGAGCTCCTCGTCGGTGTAGCCGAACAGGCGCTGGCGACCCACCACCGAGGCGTGCTGCGGGGTGAGCATCGTGCGGGGAGGCAGGTCCGCGAGGTCGATCTGACCCTCGTCCAACCACCGGGCATACGGATACTGCGCGGCCAGGTTCTCCTTGATCTCGTCGTCGTCCACGATGCGACCGGCCGCGGTGTCCACGAGGAACATCCGTCCCGGCTGTAGACGGCCCTTGCGCACCACTGATTCGGGCGCAACGTCGATCACCCCCACCTCGCTTGCCAGCACCACCAGGCCGTCCTCGGTCACCCAGTAGCGCGCGGGCCGGAGTCCGTTCCGGTCGAGGACGGCGCCGATGACCGTTCCGTCGGTGAAGGCCACCGCGGCCGGACCGTCCCAGGGTTCCATCAGCGACGAGTGGAACCGGTAAAAGGCCCGTCGGCCGGGATCCATGGCCCGATGGTTCTCCCACGCCTCGGGGAACATCATGAGCACCGCATGGTGGATCGGCCGGCCACCCAGATGGAGGAGCTCGAGCACCTCGTCGAAGGAGGCCGAGTCGCTCGCGCCTTCCGTCACGATCGGAAAGGCCCGCTCGAGCCCGGGCACGAGGTCGCTGGCCAACAGCGTCTCACGGGCCCGCATCCAGTTGCGGTTGCCGGCCAGGGTGTTGATCTCGCCATTGTGGGCGATGTACCGGTACGGATGGGCCAGTGGCCAGGACGGAAAGGTGTTTGTCGAGAAGCGAGAGTGCACGATCGCCAGTCCGCTGGTGACAAGCTCGTCGCGCAAGTCCGGGAAGACCGCGGCCAGCTGATGGGAGGTGAGCATGCCCTTGTAGACCACGGTCCGTGCGGAGAGGGAGGCGAAGTAGCAGTCACCGACCTCGTGTTCGGCGCGCTTTCGCAGGACGAACGCCCGGCGGTCGAGGGAGAGCGCCGGATCGTCGCCGTCGAGGGTGACCCCGGGTTCCGGCTTGACGAACACCTGGTGCAACGACGGCATCGCCGCATCGGCGATCGACCCCAAGGCACCGGTGTGCACCGGGACCCGGCGCCAGCCGATGACCTGGAGCCGCTCCTCGCCGGCCAGCTCGGTGATGGTCGAACGGGCCGCGGCTGCCTCGTCAGGCACCCTCGACAGAAAGGCTATGCCGGTCGCGTAGTGACCAGCATCCGGCAGCTCGAAGTCGACGGCACCCGCGTAGAACGCGTGGGGTATCTGGATGAGGATGCCGGCACCGTCCCCGCTGTCCTCCTCGCTCCCGGTGGCCCCGCGGTGGGCCAGGTGCTCGAGGGCGCCGATGGCCCGCTCGACGAGGGAATGGGTGGCCAGCCCGTTCAGGTCCGCAACCAGGGCCACCCCGCAGGCGTCGTGCTCGAAGCGAGGGTCGTACAAGCCGTCGGCCGGCGGTCGGGGAACTCGGCGCTCCGGGCGCGGCCGCCCCAGGGGGACTGCGCGACGTTCGGGGTCCGTGCTGCTGGGAGTCGTCATCGGGTCGCTCCAACGAGTGAAGAGGCTCTTCCCACCCGGGACGACGCTGGCCCATACGTGGTCAGAAGATCCTACACGGTGCCTCTGTCCCCTGCGTACATCGGGCATCAGTCCCCTGCGTGCCTCCGTCCCTGCGTACATCACCATCGACTCTCGCCGTGGGCGCCCGTCCTCGGCGCCCCTACGATGATCGGTGTGGTCACAGGGGAGCACCCGGTCGCTGCCGGATCCGACGCTACCGGATCCGACGTGATCGTGATCGGCGGAGGGGTGATCGGCCTGTCAGTGGCCTGGCGTTCGGCAGGGCTCGGTGCCACGGTCACCGTGGTCGATCCACTGCCGGGACGCGGTGCCGGCTGGGCGGCAGCCGGCATGCTGGCACCGGTGGGAGAGGCCCACTTCGGCGAGGCGCCCCTCACCGGCCTCAACCTGGTCGCCGCCGGGGCGTGGCCCGACTTCTCCCGCCAGCTCGAAAACGCATCGGGACGATCCGTGGGCTATCTCGAGACGGGCAGCCTCCTCGTGGCGCTCGACGGCTCCGATCGTCTTGCCACCGACGACCTCCTCGACTCTCACCTGGAGCTGGCCCTGCCCGCCCGACGGCTCTCCGCCCACCAGTGCCGGGAGCTAGAGCCCCTCCTCGTGCCCGGCATCAGCGGCGGCGCCGAGCTCTGCATCGACCACCAGGTGGACAACCGGCTGTTCCTCGCTGCCCTTCTGGCCGCCTGCCGGTCGGCCGGCGTGGCCTTCGTCGGGCAGGAAGCCACCGAGGTCTTCGTGACCGGTGACCGGGTCGGGGGGGTTGGGCTCGGCTCGGGCCAGAGGATGACGGCCGAGACCGTCGTGGTAGCCGCCGGTTGCCGTTCGGGCCAGATCGGCGGGCTGCCCGAGACGGTCCGACCACCGGTCAGGCCGGTGAAGGGGTTGACCCTCCGCCTGCGGGCCCGAAAGGACCTCCCGGTCCTCCGGCGCACGGTCCGCGGCCTCGTCCGCGGGCGTGGTTGCTACCTCGTCCCTCGCCGGGACGGGACCCTCGTGGTTGGAGCCACCGTCGAAGAGCGGGGGTTCGATGCGTCGGTACAGGCCGGCGCGGTTGGTGACCTCCTCGATTCCGCCCGGCGACTGGTCCCCGCCGTCGAGGAGTACGAGCTCACCGACACCACGACCGGCCTCCGGCCTGGGACCCCCGACAACGCTCCGATCGTCGGGCCCACCGCGATAGTCGGACTGCTCATGGCAACCGGTCACTACCGCAACGGCATCCTGCTCGCCCCGATCACGGCCGACGCGATCGGAGCACTCGCCCTCGGTGCATCGGCCGACGCCGACCGGCTCGCGCCCTTCGCTCGGTTCCCCACCGACCGGTTCGGGCCGTGACCGATATCGAGGTCACCGTGAACGGGAGCGCATGGACGTCGCCGGACGGCACCACCGTCGCTGGACTCGTCCGGGCATGGTGCCCCACCGACCGGGGCATAGCCGTGGCCCGCAACGGCGGCGTCGTCCCGAAGAGCGAGTGGGAGTCCACCCCCCTCTACCGGGGCGACACCGTGGAGATCGTCACCGCCGCCGCCGGCGGCTAGTGCCGGCAGTACCGTGGAGCGAGATGGAGCACCGCGAAGAGACCGCGCCCGAAGGAGGGCTCGACCGGCCCGGTGGTGAGCTGACGATCGCGGGTGAGCAGATCCGATCCCGCCTCATCCTCGGCACCGGGGGGATGGCCAGCCCCGCATCCCTCCGTGAAGCGCTCGTCGAATCGGGTACCGAGCTCGCCACGGTGGCCGTCCGGCGGGTCGACCCGACCACCCGTCACTCGCTGATCGACCTGCTCGACGCGGTCGGGGTCCGGGTACTCCCCAACACCGCCGGCTGCTTCACCGCGGCCGATGCCATCCTGACGGCCCGGCTCGGCCGCGAGGCGTTCGGTACCGACTGGGTGAAACTCGAAGTGATCGGAGACGATCGCACTCTCCTGCCCGATGCGATCGAGTTGGTGGCCGCAGCCGAGGCCCTGGTGGACGACGGGTTCGCCGTGCTTCCCTACTGCGGAGACGATCCGGTCACCGCCCGCAGGCTCGAACAGGTCGGCTGCGTGGCGGTGATGCCCCTCGGTGCCCCCATCGGCAGCGGCCTCGGAATCCGGAACCCTCACAACATCGAGCTCATCGTGGAGCAGTCACGGGTGCCCGTGGTGCTCGACGCGGGCGTCGGAACGGCATCGCACGCCTGCTCGGCCATGGAGCTCGGCTGCGACGCGGTGCTGGTGGCCTCGGCCATCACCCGGGCACGTCACCCCGGCCTCATGGCCCGCGCCATGCGCCAGGCGGTGAGCGCCGGCCACGCCGCCCGGAACGCCGGGCGGATCCCCCCCCGGTTCCACGCGGTGGCCTCGAGCTCACTGGCGGGGTTGATCGAACCGTGACCCCCCCGGGGGATCCGCCGGTGGCATTGACCATCGCCGGTTCCGATTCGGGTGCCGGGGCGGGAATCCAGGCCGATCTCAAGTCCATGGCAGCGCTCGGGGTCTATGCCACCACCGCGATCACCGCGGTGACCGCACAGAACACCGTGGCTGTCACCGACGTTCACGTTCTGCCGATCGCGGCGGTGGAGTCGCAGATCACGGCTGTCCTGGCGGACTTCGAGGTGACGGCCACGAAGACCGGGATGCTCGCCACCGCCGCGATCGTCGAGGCGGTGGCGAGGCGGGCCGAGGCCGGGGATCTCCCCCGGCTGGTGGTCGATCCGGTCATGGTCGCCTCCACCGGGGCGGTCCTGCTCGACGGCGACGGAATCGACGCCTACCGGCACGCCCTCGTTCCCCACGCGCTCGTCACCACCCCCAACCTGTTCGAGGCGGCACTCCTGTGTGGCACCGACCCCGCCGCTGTCGGGACGATCGACGACATGGAGGACCTGGCCCGCTCGATCCACGGCCTTGGCGCCGCCGCGGTCCTGGTGAAGGGTGGACACCTGCCCGGGGCCAGACCCGACGGTGCTCTTGCTCCGCCGCCCCGCATGGCCGACGTCTTCTACGACGGTTCGGAGATGACCGTGCTCGGCACCGACCACGTCCCGACCGCAAACACCCACGGCACCGGCTGCTCGCTGTCGGCCGCCATCGCCGCCCACCTGGCCCGGGGTCTGAAGCTCGACGAGGCCGTTCGGGAGGCTCAGCGTTTCGTCCACCGAGCGCTGGCGGACGCCGCCGGCTGGCGGCTGGGCGGGGGGCACGGTCCCCTCGACCACTTCGGATGGACCACACGGTGAACCCGGGCATGCCAGTGGCCGGGTCATCGACCCGGCCACTGTCCCCCCTCCACAGGGCCCTCCGCCAGGGCTACCGCAGGTCCCCTCCGACGACGGACACCAAGCCCGTCGATGCTCCCGTGATTGTGCGGGATCACGACGCAAAAGTAAACAGTTGATGAACGTAATGCCACTCCGTGCGCGCGTCCGCCAACGGAGCGTGATAACTCGGAGTACCAGCTGAGAATACCGGCGCCGCTGTCCAGCGGTCCGGGCGGCTCCGAGCCGGTCGGTAGGATGACCGAGTCATGGCGCGCACCGTAGGTCCCAGGGGTCGGAGCTGATGACCGCGCCGCCCTTTCCCTCCGCCCGATCGGGGACACCGGGGACACCGGGGACAACCGACGCACCCGAATCCGAGGACCAAGGAAGGCCGCCCGAACTGGTCCGCGGCCCGGCGCTAATCGTGCTCGGCATCGCCGTGCTCATCGTGGTCGTCGGAATCGCCGTCTCGATCGTCGACACCGGCGGTCCCCCTGCCGCGGTCGTCACCCAGGTGACCCTGGCCGACAAGTCCGTCGTCCAGCTCACGCCGGCCACGTCGGCCCTGTCGTCCATCGTGAGCGACGGCCAGCCTCCGACCGACATCCTCGCGAACCTGGCGGTTCCGGCCGGGAGCACCTTCGTGCGCATGCTCAACTCCGACCGTGGTCAGTCCCAGTTCGACCGCACCGTCACCTTCCGCTCGCGCCTTACCTCCGACCAGGTGCTCCAGGCGTTCGAGGTCTACCTCAAGAAGACGGGTTGGAGCCGGCTCTACAACGGGGCGTCCGATCTTGCGCACACGCCTGGGACCGAGGTACTGGCCAGAAAGGGCAGCTCCGACGGCTACTACTGGGAAACCGGCGTCGTCGTGTCGCCCACCCTCCCATCCGGCTCGACCATCTTCTCCGTCGAGCTGTTCGAACAGCCCGAGGCGGA
>DAHUZT010000107.1 GCA_027315005.1 Acidimicrobiaceae bacterium
CCGGAGCCCGAGCCGGTGGCGATGGCTCGGGCCAGTTCGGACGCCTGCTCCTCGACTTCCTGGCGCCGGTCGGTCCAGATGTCGGTCAGCGCGCTCAGGATCGTCCGGAACGAGGGGGTTCCCGCGCGGTCCCTGGGGGGGAAGTAGGTGCCCCCGTAGAAGGGTCGCTGGTCGGGGGTGAGGAAGACGCTCATCGGCCATCCACCGGAACCGATGAGCGCTTGGACCGCCTCCATGTAGAGCGCGTCGATGTCGGGACGTTCTTCGCGGTCCACCTTGATCGAGACGAAGGAGTCGTTGAGCTGCGAAGCCGTGGCCGGATCCTCGAAGGACTCGTGGGCCATGACGTGGCACCAGTGACATGCCGAGTACCCGACCGACAAGAAGACGGGCACGTCCCGCCGGCGGGCTTCGTCGAAGGCCTCATCGCACCAGGGGAACCACTCGACCGGGTTCTGGGCGTGCTGGCGCAGGTAGGGCGAGCCCTCACGGGCCAGTCGATTCACGCGCTGAATGCTAGACGCCGCCGCCGCGGCCCCTTCGCTGCCGAAGGCCCCGCCGGTCGGGTCGGGCGCGCCACCGGTATGGGCCGAGCGGACGTCTCGTCGCTAGGGTGGGCCGCAATGGAGCTCGACCTGACCGGCAGAACCGCCCTGGTTACCGGTGGGTCCCGCGGGATCGGCATGGCCATCGCGTCGGCCTTCGTCCGGGCTGGGGCGTCGGTGATGCTCTCGTCCCGGAAGGAGGCCGGGCTGAGACGGGCCCAGTCCTCGATCGAGGAGGGGACGAACCGGGCATCCGGTGGACGCGGGGCCGGGCCCGGAGAGGTTGACTTCGTCGTGGCCAACGCAGGCGACCCGGACCAGGGAACCGCGGCGGTGGGTGCTACCCTCCAACGGTTCGGAGCACTGGACATCCTGGTGAACAACGCAGCCACCAGCCCATATTTCGGCCCGATCATCGGGATCGACACGCCCCGGGCGGACAAAATGGTGCGGGTCAACCAGACGGGCTACCTCGAATGGGCCCGAGCGGCGTGGGATGCCTGGATGGCCGGGCACGGGGGGACGATCCTCAACCTGGCCTCGATCGGCGGCCTGTCCGTCGAGGGGGGTATCGGCTGGTACAACGTGACCAAGGCCGCAGTCATCCATCTGACCCGGCAGCTGGCTGCGGAGCTGGGTCCCGCGGTTCGGGTCAACGCCCTCGCACCCGGGCTGGTGAAGACCGAGCTCGCGCGCGCGCTCTGGGAGCACGGGGAGGGAGCCATCACGGCCCGCCTGCCGCTCCGTCGGCTGGGCGAGCCGGAGGACGTCGCCAAGGCCGCCCTGTTCCTGTGCTCGGATGCGGCTTCGTGGATCACCGGGCACACCCTCGTGATCGACGGTGGAGCCCTGTGCATCTCGAGCGGCGGCATCTCGAGCGGCGGCATCTCCTGAGCCGGCATCTCGAGCGGGGCAGGAGCGGCTGCAGCGCCTATCGCAGCTCGGATCGCCGGACCTTGCCGGTCGGGGTCCGGGCAATGGAGGGAACGATGACCAGCTCCCGCGGGGCGTCCCAGGGGGCGCGCTCGGAAGCGACCAGCTCGCGGAGGTCCGAAAGGGTGGGCGGCGCGGCCGGATCAGCGGGAACGATCCAGGCCACCACCCGTTCGCCCCAGTCCGGGTCACCACGCTTCCAGACGGCCGCCTCGGCGACGGCGGGATGGTCACCGAGGAGGACCTCGACCGGATCCGGCCAGACCTTCTCGCCTCCGGTCACGATGACCTCGGCCATTCGTCCGAGGACGGACAGCCGGCCGGCGGAGTCGACCGATCCCGCGTCGCCGGTGGGGAACCATCCTCCGCAGAGGTGCGGGACGGTTCCGTCCCTGTAGCAGCGGAGCAACATCGGACCGCGGACCAACACCTCCCCGATGCCCGACGCGACCGGTCCGGTCGGTTCGGACGAATCGCCGCACCCGACTCCGGCACCACCGTTCGCTCCAGCGGGTCCGTCGGCGATCCGCACCTCGACCCCGTCGAGCGGAATGCCGTCATAGACCACGCCCGAACCGGTCTCGGTCATCCCGTAGGTGGTGACCACGTTCGAGGGGAGCGCGTCGGGTGGTGCCGCCGCACCGAGCAGCACAGCACGGAAGGCCGAGGTATCGCACCGGCGGAGTGCGGTCGCCACCAGGGAGACCAGGGTGGCACCGTCCCGGGCGGCCAATTCGACCGAAGCCGGATCGAACCGTGGGTGGACGACCAGGGGGGTCCCGGTGAGCAGGGCCCGGGTCACGACCGAAAGTCCACCGATGTGGGCCAGTGGCAGGCAGGCCAACCACCGGTCGCGTCGGGGATCGACCCCCAGACGCATCGACGTGGCCACGGCCGAGGCCTCGATGGCCCGGTGGGTGAGGATGGCGCCCTTGGGATCGCCGGTGGTGCCACTGGTGGGCACGACGAGGGCGTCTCCCTCGGCGACGTCCCCGATCCGACCACCGGATGCATTGCCTCGATCGGTGCGATCGGCCACCAGGCGGCGGCGCTGCCCGTCCTGCCCGATGACAAAGGACGGTGCGAGGGCGGCGACCAGAGTGCGGGCCGCGAGTGCGGGCAGCCGCTGATCGATGGGCAGCGCCACGTCACCGGAATCCCAGGTGGCTTGGAGCTGCTCGACGAACGCCCGTCCGGGAGGGAGATCGAGCGCGACCAGCTCGGGCATCGGCAGTAGCCTAGGCCACTGTACGCGTGATGACTCCAGGAGCTGATGGTCGAATGGTCTCGCCCGGAGCCGACGACGGCTCGAAGTCCCAACCGGCGGCACCATCCGCCACGGTGGTCAAAGGAGTTCCCCCCGACCCGGTGGACCGCTTCCGACCACTGTCGGCGCCCGAATGGTCGGGGCGCGGGACCTATCGGGACATCCGCCTCGAGGTGGCCGAGGGGATGGCCAAGGTGACCATCTGCCGGCCCGAGGTCCGCAATGCCTTCCGGCCCCAGACTCTCTTCGAGCTGGCCGACGCCTTCGACGCCGCCCGCGACGATCCCTTGGTCGGGGTGGTCATCCTCACCGGTGAGGGACCGGACGCGTTCTGCTCCGGTGGGGACCAGATGATCCGGGGCGACGACGGGTACCTGGGCGACGACGCGGTGGCCCGGCAGGGGATCGGTCGCCTGAACGTCCTCGACCTCCAGATCCAGATCCGCCGCCTTCCCAAGCCGGTGGTGGCCATGGTGGCCGGGTACGCCATCGGGGGCGGTCATATCCTCCATCTCGTCTGCGACCTGACCATCGCCGCCGACAATGCCCGGTTCGGCCAGACCGGTCCGAAGGTCGGCAGCTTCGACGGCGGGTACGGTGTCAGCCTGCTGGCGCGGACCATCGGCCTCAAGCGGGCCAAGGAGGTGTGGTTCCTCTGCCGGCAGTACGATGCTCCTACCGCCGAGCGGTGGGGCCTCGTCAACACGGTGGTGCCGCTCGATGTCCTCGAGACGGAGACAGTGGCCTGGTGCCGGCAGATGCTGACCCTCTCGCCCATCGCCCTCCGGATGCTGAAGGGCGGTATCCACGCGGCCGACGACGGGCTGGCCGGGATCCAGCAGCTTGCCGGCGACGCCACCATGCTCTTCTACATGAGTGAGGAGGGACAGGAGGGGCGGAACGCCTTCCAGGAGCATCGCCCCCCCGACTTCAGCCGGTTCCCCCGCCGCCCGTGACCGGTGGGGTGACTGCGGCTACGACAGCGGACGTACCCGGTCCGGTGATGCGTTGGGTGCTCGGGGCCCGGCCCCGGACCTTGCCCGCCGCCTTGGTGCCGGTCATGGTGGGCACCGGCGCCGCCTGGGGTGTCCGCTGGGGGACGCGAGCGCGGGCTCACCTGGTGGGCCCGCGGGTCGACGGGTGGTGGTGTGCGCTCGGCGCCCTGGTCGTGGCCCTCGCCATCCAGGTCGGGACCAACTATGCCAACGACTACGCCGACGGCGTGCGCGGTACCGACGACGAGCGGGTCGGTCCGGTGCGGCTGGTGGCGTCGGGACTGGCTCGACCGGCGGAGGTCAGGCGGGCCGCCCTCGGTTCCTTCGGAGCCGCCGGCCTGGTCGGTTGCGCTCTGGCTTGGGCCACCTCGTGGTGGATCGTCCCGGTGGGCGCCGCGTGCCTGCTGGCCGGGTGGTTCTACACCGGAGGACCACGTCCGTACGGCTATGCCGGCTACGGCGAGCTGTTCGTCTTCATCTTCTTCGGTCCGGTGGCCACCATCGGTACGTTCTACGTGCAGACCGTGCACCTGGGGGTGGGCGCCGTCTGGCTGGGTGCCGTCATGGTCGGGCTGTTGGCCACCTCCCTCCTCATGGCCAACAACCTGCGGGACATCGCCTCCGACGCCCTGAGTGGAAAGCGGACCCTGGCGGTGCGCATCGGTCGCCGCACCGGCGGGTGGTTGTACGTGCTGTGCATTTCTGCCCCCTTCGTCGGCGCGCTGGTGTGGTTGACGGTGTCGCTGTCGGCACCACCGGCTACGGGGTTCCGCGGGGCCATGGTGCTTCCCCTGCTCGCGCTGCCCCTCGCAGTACCCATGGTGCGCACCGTGCTCGGAGAGTCCGATGGGCGCGCCCTGCTGCCAGTGCTGGCGGGCACCGGTCGGCTCGAGCTGGCCTTCGGATCGCTGTTGGCCGTGGCCCTTCTCTGGTGGCTCTGGTGATCGCCCGGCGTCCCGGATGGTGGCCGCGGTCGGACCATGTCTCCGCGCTATGTCGCTTCGTCGAGGAAGGTGCGCACGAGGGCGGCGACCGAACCCGGTGCCTGCAGGTGCGGGGCGTGGTCGGTTCCCGGGACGACGATCTGGCGGGCCCGGGCGCCGATGGCGTCAACCATCCGGCGGCCGAGCTCGACATACTTGGTGTCCCGTTCTCCGCAGACGATCAGTACCGGGAGGTCCAACGATCCCAACCGGTCCCACAGCGGTCGCTGGGTTCCGGTCCCCGCAAGTCGGAGGCTCGAGGCGAGTCCCGGTCCGGAGTTGGTGCAGCGCTCGACGAAGCCGTCCCGCTCGGGGGGTATGGAGCCGAACAGTGGATTGGCCATCCAGCGCCGGAGGAAGGACTCGACCGTGTCGGCGACGGAGCCGTCACTCGGATCGAGCTGCTCGGCGAGCCGCTCGTCGGCCCTGCGGCGCAGGCGGCGTTCCTCGGAGCCGTCGATACCGGCCGTCCCCGAGATGAGCACCAGCCGATCGACGAGACCGGGGTGGTCGAGGGCGACCTGGAGGCAGAACCGGGCCCCCATCGAGTACCCGAGGTAGCAACCGGCCCCACCGGTCCGGGCCAGCAGGTCGCCACCGTCGGGCACCGAGGTCCGGAACGCCGCCGAGCCACCGTGCCCTGGCAGGTCGACCCGCACGACGGCGCGTTCCCGGGCCAGCTCGCGATCGAGGCCGCCCCATACCAGCCCGGTCTGGGTGAAGCCGTGGGCCAGCACCAACCGGGGCCCCTCTCCCGCCGACCGGCAGGCGAGGATGTCCTGGTCCGGGATGCGCCTGGCTCGGGCTCCGGCGCGGGCCTCGGGGTCGCCTGCCTCGGGCTCCGGCCGGGGATCGGCCGATCTGGTGGGGGCGGACGTCATCGGATGTGCCGATGAGCGTACCGATCGACGGTGGCGGGGACCACCGCCACCCGCACGTCCAGGCCGCGTTCTGCGCCACCTTGGTCGACGAGTGGGTCCGGAGCGGTGTGACCCATGCCGTGGTGTGCCCGGGTTCCCGGTCGGCACCGATTGCCATCGCCCTGGCCGAGCACCGCGGTCTGTCCATCCACGTCCGGCTCGACGAGCGCTCGGCAGCGTTCACCGCCCTCGGTATCGGAGCGGCCCTCGGGGTGCCGGCCGTCGTGCTGACCACCAGCGGTACGGCGGCCGCAGAGCTCCACCCGGCCATCGTCGAGGCCGACTTGGGCGGCATCCCCCTCCTCGCGGTCACCGCCGATCGACCTCCTGAGCTCCGGGACGTCGGGGCCCCCCAGACCATCGATCAGACCCGGCTCTTCGGGCGGGCCACCCGGTGCTTCCTCGATCCGGGGGTTCCCGACCTGGCCGGGCGCGTCGGCTGGCGATCGGTCGCTTCCCGGGCCTTCGCCGAGGCCACCGCGGGCCCCCATGGCCCCGGCCCGGTCCACCTCAACCTGCCGTTCCGGGAGCCCTTGCTCGGCCGTCCGGACCGGGGGGCCTCGGTGCCTCCGGGACGGTCGAACCGCCGTCCCTGGCACCAACAGCTGTTCGGGCCGGTCCCCCCGCCCGACGGTCTCGTCGGTGGGCTGGTCCGCTCCGGAGTGCTGTCGCCCTCCAGGCGTGGCGTGATCGTCGCCGGCAGCTCGTGCGGAGATGGCCGGCAGGTTCTGGCCATGGCGGCGGCCCTCGGGTGGCCGGTACTGGCTGACCCGCGTTCGGGTCTCCGGTGTCCCCACGACCTGGTGGTGGCGACCGCCGATGCCATCCTGCATTCGGGGCGGTTCCGGGCCGCCCACCTGCCCGACGTGGTGGTTCGCCTGGGCCGGCCGTGGGCTTCCAAGATGGTGAACGGATTCCTCGCCGAGGCCGTCACCGGGGGGGCGGAGTCGATCGCCGTCGATCCCTCGGGACGGTGGGTCGACCCCGAGCGTCAGGTGGCCACCACCGTCCGCTGTGATCCGGCTGCCTTCGCACGTGCCGTCTCCCGGGAGCTCGACGCGGTCGGATCGCGCCGCGGAGAGCCCGACGGTCCCGGCATCGGCACCTGGGCCGGTTCGTGGCGGACCGCCGAGTACGCCGCCGAATCGGTACTGCGCCGTCTTCTCGGTTCCGGCGGGGCAGCCCGTCCGGATGATACCGGGCCGGCAGTCGACGTCGTCGATGCCGGGTGGCCGGAGCCGCTCGACGAGCTCGCCGTGTGCGCGCGGGTGTTCGCGCAGGTACCGGGAGACGCGAGCATCGTGGTGTCGTCGTCGATGCCGGTCCGGGATCTGGAGTCGGTTGCGCTCCGTCGTGACCGGCCACCGCGGGTGATGGCGAACAGGGGGGCCAACGGGATCGACGGCGTGGTGTCCACCGCCCTCGGTGTGGCGCTCGGGACCCAACGGGCCACGGTGGCCATCGTGGGGGACCTCGCCTTCCTCCACGACGTGTCGGCCCTGGTTCGGGCGGCCGGTGACGATGCTCCCCTCACCGTCGTGGTGGTGGACAACAGGGGGGGTGGGATCTTCTCGTTTCTGGAGCAGGCCGCGGCCTTGCCCCCCGATCGCTTCGAGTTGCTCTTCGGCACCCCACAGGCCACCGATGTCGTCTCGGTGGCCGGTGGGTTCGGGTGGCCGGTGACCGAAGTGGGCGGTGGTTCAGGGGGTCGCGACCTCGATCGCGTCCTCGACGAGGCGGTGGCCGGAGGCACCGCCTCGGTGGTACGCGTCGCGGTCCCTGAGCGGCGGGACAACGTCGATCGGCACGCTCGCACGAACGCCGCCGCCGCTCATGCGGTGGACGCGGCCCTTTCCCTCGGGTAGGTCCGACTTGCCTCGGGTGGGTCCGACACCGGATGCGGGGAGCTCGGGTCATGCATCCGCGGGTACCCACGAGCCGTGCAGGCCGAAGGGGACCCGGACGGGGAGGTGGATGGTGGCGACCGGTGGCCCGCCGAACGACGTGGCGTCCAGGATGACGAGGTCCCCGGCCTCCCTGGCGGCATCGTGGACGATCGACAGCACCCAGCCCTCATCGTCACCCTTGCCGTCGGCAGCTCGCACGAAGATCGGCTCGGACGCCTGGCGCCCCGGCCCAGGGTCGAAGCGGGTCGATTCGTCCCGGAGGAGGTCGTACTTCACCAGGCCCCCGAAGGTGGGTCGGGCGGGTACGTCGCTCAGCACCGCGCAGTAGCCGTACCGATGGGGAAGGCCGGCCAGTGCCGGGTCGACGCGCGGGAATTCGACCGGGAGATCGTCGAGCTGCCGTTGGGTGACGCGACCGTGACGCACATCGATGGTCCACCGGCTGAGGACGGGGACGACCGAGGCGATCCCGGCAGCCGGCTCGGTGTCGAAAGCCCGGTCGTGACGCACCGTGTCCAATACGACCCTGTCGCCGTCTTCGTCGTAGCAGTTGAGCACGTGGAGGACGGAGACGGGATCGATCCCGATCCAACGCACTGCGTCGCCGTCGCCGTCACGTGGCATGACACCCACCCGAGCACCGGCGTCGGGCATCCACCGGAAGGGCACCGACCGGCCCCGGGCGGCTAGATCCAGGTCGAAGAGGACCGGGAGATCGAGGAAGACGGCACGGGTGGCGCTGACTCCGAAGTCGTGCATCATCACCGCCCGGGGGAGGTCGATGGTCTCGGTCCGGACGAGCGCCCCCCGGTCGTCGGCGACGTGGTACCGGAGGAACGGTGGGCCGAAGACGTCGCAGCCGAAGAAGATCAGCTCACCACTGGTCGGATCGATCTTCGGGTGGGCGCCCATCGGCGAGAGGAGGCCTCCGTCGAAGTCGTGCAGCCGGGCACGGTCGAGTCCCGAAGACAACGCGAGTGGGAACCCGGACTCGGACAGGGCGAGGGTCCTCCCGGCATGGCGGATCACGTTGGCGTTCGCCGGGCCGTCCACCGGCTCGCTCGGGCCGCGAGGCGCCGGTGTCCCCAACCTCGACGCCAGCGCCCTGGTCCGCACCCAGCGGTTCCGATAGCCGGTGGCTCGCTCTCCGCCGATCGACACGGCATGGACCATTCCGTCCCCGGCCCACCAGTGGTACTCGGTCTCGTCGGTCGGAACCACGGCCGGATTGGGCCCGTTGCGGATGAGGCGACCGTCGAGATCAGGTGGGATGGATCCGGTCACCGGGAGCTCGTGGTTGTCGCTGCGCTCCTCGAGCACCGGGGCGAAGTTGCCATGGAGGTAGGGACTCTCGGTCACGGGAACGCCGTTCGTCGATCCGCGGTGGACACCGGTGCGATGGTAGCGGCACCCACCTCGATCACCGGGGCGTCCGCGTGGCAGGCTGGCCCGATGGGCGAGCTCGTCGACGACCTCCGGTTCCGGGGCCTGATCCACCAGATGACCGATCCCTCTCTCGAGATGCGACTCGAGGAGCCACCTCTCTGTGCCTACACGGGTTTCGACCCTCAGGCGGACAGCCTCCACGTGGGTCACCTGCTCCAACTGTGCACCCTCAGGAGGCTGCAGCTGGCGGGCCACCGACCGGTCCTCCTGGGAGGGGGAGGGACCGGATTCGTCGGTGATCCCGGCGGGAGGCGCGAGGAACGCACCCTGCTTTCCGAAGAGCGGCTCCGGGCCAACCTGGAGGCCATCCGCCCACAGCTCGAACGGTTCGTCGATCTGGGCGGCCCGGACGACGCCACAAAGGGCCTGTTCCTCGACAACGCGGTCTGGTTGCGCCCCCTCTCCCTCATCGGCTTCCTCCGCGAAGTGGGGAAGCACTTCACCGTCAACCAGATGGTGACCAAGGAGTCGGTGAGATCGCGCCTCGATCGACCGGAAAGTGGTATCTCCTACACCGAGTTCAGCTACATGCTCCTCCAGGCCTATGACTTTCTCCACCTGTACGACTCGGTCGGCTGCCGGCTCCAGCTGGGCGGCAGCGACCAGTGGGGGAACATCACCATGGGGATCGAGCTGGTGCGCAGGGTCCGGGGAGCTCAGGTCTGGGGGTTGACCACGCCGCTCGTGTTGAAGGCCGATGGCACCAAATTCGGCAAGAGCGAGTCCGGCGCGGTCTGGCTGGACCGCCGCAAGACGAGCGCGTATCGGCTCTACCAGTTCTTCCTGCGCACCGACGACGAGGACGTGGGCGCCTATCTACGCTTCTTCACCTTCCTCGCCCACGAGGAGATCCTCGAACTGGACCGGGCCACAGCGACCCGCCCCGAAAGACGGGAAGCCCAGCGTTCGCTGGCCCGCCAGGTCTGTGCCATGGTGCACGGGCCCGACGACGCCCGACGGGCGGAACGTGCGGCCGAGGCGCTGTTCGGTGAGACGCTGGTCGACCTGGACGAGTCGACCCTGCTCGACGTGTTCGCCGACGCCCCCTCCACCAGCATCGATCGTCACCGGATGGACGACGGCGGGCTCACCGTGGTCGAGCTGCTCGTCGAGACCGGGCTGGCCCGCTCGAAGAGCCAGGCCCGGACGACCATCGGGCAAGGTGGTGCCTCGGTGAACAACCACCGGATCGGGGACCAGGACGCGACCGTGAGCCGTGACGACCTGGTCGCCGAGCGCTACCTGGTGCTGCGCCGGGGCAGGAAGGAGCACCATCTGGTGCGCTTCGCCTGATGAGGCCGTGGTGTTGCAGGTCTACCGAAGGGGGGTCGGGCCGGCGATCTACACTGGCGAGCGATGTCCCAACGGGAACAGTCGAGCTCGGATCCGTCGGTCGTGCGACTGACCGGTGGGCCACCCGAGACAGTGCTCGATCCCGAGCCGGACCAGGTGGCCGCCGCCCTGGAGGCGGCACGCTCTGAACCCGTGGAGCGACGCCGTCATGCAGTCGCCGACGTGGTGCGCTCCCACCCGACTTCGCTCGACGCCTGGGCCGAGCTCGGGTCGCTGGCCCGGGACGATGTCGAGGCCTATGCCTGCTTCCGGGTCGGGTACCACAGGGGGCTCGACGCCTTGCGCAGATCCGGTTGGAAGGGTTCGGGCCTCATCCGGTGGGAGAACCGGTCGAACCGGGGCTTCCTGCGAAGTGTCGACGGGCTCCGTTTGGCGGCCGGCGCCATCGGTGAACGCGACGAGGAGGAGCGCTGCGGACAGTTCCTGCGTCAGCTCGATCCGTCCTGGCGAACGGATCACACCGGCTTCCCGGCGTGATCCGGGTCGACTCCTGGCGCCGGGCGCCCCCTGCGAGCCGTGCTGCGGTGCGCCCGGTCGGGGTGGGCACCTGCCTCGTGCTCCTGGCCACGGCGGCACTGGCAGCGACCGCTCTCACCTCCTGTGCCGGGCCGGACGAGACTGGTTCGGTGTCTTCGCGGGTATCGAGCTGGGTTTCGGGGACCGGTGGCGCCGCCATCGGCACGCTCGGAGTAGACGCCAGAAACATCGACCTCGCGCTCTCCCGGCACGATCCACCGTCCGAGCTGAAGACGGTGTGCGCACTGATCACCAACGACGCCGAGAGCGCCATCGGCAATCTCCCCTCGCCGGACAGTCTGTTGACCGACGAGCTCGACTCCGCCTACCAGGATGCCGCAGCTGCCGGTGACAGCTGCTACAACGGGGCCGGTGGTAACCGGGCGCTACTCGACCGATCGGCGGCCGAACGCTCCAAGCTGGCCCCACTTCTGGCGACGGCCGTCGCCCGCATCGAGGCGTTGACCGGCCATGTCCCATCCACTTCGACGACCGCACCGCCGCCGAGCGGTGATCCTTTCGCCGGCTGACGTGCTCGTCGCCCGACCGGTCAGCGACCCGACCGACGACAGGACGGCCTGACGTGTCGTTGCCCGATGGCGAACTGGGCATCGTCCCGGAAGGAAGCGATCCGGACGAGCACGACCGCCAACGGCGCCGGGCCCTCTGGTCGATGCCCACCGGCCTGTTCATCGTGGGATCCAGGTCCGGCGAGGTCCGAAACCTGATGACGGCGAATCTGGTCATGCAGATCTCCACGACACCGAAGTTGGTGGCCGTCGCCGTGGAGGTCGCCTCGAAGACCAGGAGTCTGATCGAGGCTTCCGGGTGGTTCTCGGTGAGCGTGCTGGCCCGATCGGACCGGGCGATCGTCCGCCGCTTCGTCCGGCCCACCGACACCATCGAGCTCGGGCCCGAGGGAACGGCGGTGACCATGCAGGGAGTCGCGGTGTCCGAGACTCCCGAAGGGTTGCCCTACATCGCCTCGGCTCGGTGGTGGCTCTCCTTCGAGCTTCGGCGGCTTGTGAGATGGGACGACGGGGACGTCCCGTCCAGTCACGTGCTCGTCGTGGGCGAGGTCGCCGACGTCGGCGGAGACGGAACCGGGGAGGGAGAGGAAACCGGTGAGCAGGTAGAACTGCTGCGGATGGAGGACACCCGTATGCACTACGGGGGCTGACTCCAGTCGGCTTCAGGTCTTCTCCCCCGCGCTCGTCGGTCGCAAATCGATCCGCAGGGTGAGTATTCCGTCCTCCAGCTCGATCTCGGCGTCACCGATCATGGCGAAGTCCATGAAGTCCTCCTGGGCCTGCTTGCGGAACCGAGCCCGTTCGACGCCCTCGATGGGAGGCATGCCGCGCGATCGAACGGCGTTCGCCCTCGCCCGGAACCGCTCCACCATGGCCTGCGGGTCGAGTGCATCGGGCATGCACCGATGGTACCGGCGGCTCGGCGGCGCCACGGGCACCGGCCCTCGCACTACACTGCAGGGTGTTGTTCCCGGTGACCGATGGGGTGCCGGACGGGCGTGCCACCCGTGGTGGGGCAAGGAGTTGTTTCTGTGAAGAAGGGACGCCATCGCCGCTTCGAGGAAGCGCGCAGTCTCAAGCGTTCGGTCGTCACCGATACCCGCCGCTGCCCCGAGTGCGGCGCCGAGCCGGAGGATGAACATGCCTCCTGGTGCCTGGCGACGGAGGACGACTACGACGAGATCCTGGGGACCGGCCCCCGGGAGCCTTCGCCCGCCGAGGACGACCCGCT
>DAHUZT010000009.1 GCA_027315005.1 Acidimicrobiaceae bacterium
GACGGTGACGTCTACGACCAGCAGGATCACGTCGGCGACGTCGAGCGCGCGCTCGGACTGGGCCCGCACCTGCCGGTCGAGGGGATCGTCGCCCGTCGACAGTCCACCGGTATCGACCACCGTGAAGGACCGGCCGCACCACTCGGCCACCAGTTCCTTGCGGTCGCGGGTGACCCCCGGCCGCTCCTCGACCACGGTCGCCCTGCGGCCGACGATGCGGTTCACCAGGGTGGACTTTCCCACGTTCGGTCGCCCGGCGACGACCACCAGAGGTCGTGATACCGGAGGCCCGAATCCTGGACCCGCGTCCACGCTCACGACGATCGCCCCAGCGAGACGGCCATCGGCACGGCAGCGGCCGGTCTTGTCGATCCCGGCCGGCCGGCGTCGAGTGCGCGGCGGAGCGAGCGTCCGTCGGTGGGCACCACCTCGACCGCCCTCGGGAGATCGGCCGGAGTCAGATCGTCGAGGAAGCGGCCTCCGGAGAGGCAGGCGTCGGGCAGCAGGTACCGGTGTCCCTCGGGCTGGTGACGGAGGACGTCGATCAGATCAGCCCCGGTCAGAAGGCCGGCTACGCCGATGTTGCCGCCGAAGAAGTGGTTGGGGACCGAAACCACCCGGACGTCCTCCCGGCCGAGGGACGCCACGAGCGGCCCGATGACGAGCGACCCGTACTCACCGGTGAGGATCGCCACCGGCGCACCGGTGGTGTCCGGTGGCCCGGGCGACCCGCGTGGAGCCCGGTATCCGGTGGGCGGCGCCCCGTCCACCGCAGCAAAGAAGCCGGGCCTGACCCCGAGAGCGGCCCGTTCGTCACCACCGAAGGCGGCCTCGAAAGCCCTGGCCATACCCAGGCCGTTCTCGTGCTGGGGGAAGCCCTCGTAGGTCGAGGCCGGGGGGAAGGCCCGCTCCGCCATCAGGTAGTACTCGTCGGCGGCGAAGACCATCCGTCGTCCGAGCGCAGCGAGGAACGTCTGTTGCCACGAGTCCACCGTGTCACAGACCGCGCCAGCCTCCTCCCGGGTGTGCGGGCGCATGGCCGTCTCGCTCGAGAAGCGGCTCACCCCCAAGGGGACGCAGGCCACCGTGGCCAGTTCCGGATACCGGTCGAGCACTCCGGTCAGGGTGTCCTCCAGGACGGCTCCGTCGTTGCGGCCCGGGCACACCACCACCTGGCCATGGACCTCGATCCCCCCGTCGAGGAGGGCTCCGAGCCACCGGAGGCTGACCGCGCCCCGGCGGTTGCGGAGCAGCCCAGCCCGGACCTCGGGATCTGTGGCGTGGATGGAGACGAACAGCGGGCTCAGTCGCTCGGTCAGTACCCGTTCGAGGTCCATCTCGGTGAACCTTGTGAGGGTCGTGAAATTCCCGTAGAGGAACGACAGCCGGTAATCGTCGTCCTTCAGTGACAGGCTTCGGCGCATCCCCTTGGGCAGCTGGTGGATGAAGCAGAATTCACAGTGGTTGTCACAGGTCCGGACCCGGTCGAACACCGCGGACGACACCTCGGCGCCGAGGGGTTCCCCGGGTTGTTTGCGCACGGCGACCGCGAGAGGGTCGAGGTGCCCGCTCCGACCCACCAGGAGGTCCAGCTCGGGTTCGTCCACCAGCAGGCTGTACTCGATGACGTCTCGTGGTGACCGGCCACTGACCGACAGCAGCCGGTCTCCGGCCCGAAGCCCTGCCCGGTCCGCGGGGGACGATGGCGTTACGCCGACGATTTCGGGCACCGACGTCACCCGGGGCACCGACATTGCACCAGGCTATCGGTTCACCTGTTGCCTCCCGGCACCACCGCCGGGCGCTGAACTGTACGGTTCGAGGCCGCCGGTAGCCTGGAAAGGTGGATGTCGACCTGGTGCTGCTGGCCGAGCCGCGTGGCTTCTGTGCCGGCGTGGAGAAGGCGATCAAGGCCCTGGCCTGGATGGTCCGGGTGTTCGAGCCGCCCGTCTACTGCTACCACGAGATCGTTCACAACCAGCACGTCGTCGATCAGTTCCGGGCACAGGGGGTCCGTTTCGTGGACGATGTGGACGGGGTGCCCGAAGGGGCACCGCTCATGCTCTCCGCCCATGGGTCTGCCCCCGAGGTCGTGCTGGCCGCTCGCAGCCGCGGACGGGTGGTGGTGGACGCGGTGTGCCCACTCGTGACCAAGGTCCATCACGAGCTGAAGGTGCGGGCCGACAAGGGCTACACGGTTCTCTACGTGGGCCACCAGGGCCACGAGGAGGCGGTCGGCACGATGGCGGTCGCCCCCGCTGCGGTGCGGCTGCTCGAGCGGACAGAGGACGTCGACCGGATCGGCGCGCTCGCAGGCGACGGTGAGGAGCCACCACCGGTCGCCCTGCTGGCCCAGACCACGCTGAGTCACGACGAGTGGGCCGGAATCGTCGAACGGGCCAAGGAGCGCTATCCGGACCTGTGGATGCCAAACCGCAGTGACCTCTGCTTTGCCACCACAAATCGGCAGGCGGCCCTCAAGGCACTGGCCGGCCGGGCCGACGCGGTCGTCGTCATCGGCTCCGACAACTCGTCCAACACCGTGGCACTGGAGAAGGTGGCCCGAGCCTTCGGCTGTCCCCGAGTGGTGCGGATCAACGATGCCGCCGAGCTCCCCGACGACCTGACGGGCACCGTGGGGGTGACGGCGGGGGCTTCGGCTCCGGAGGCCCTGGTGCGTGCCGTGGTGGACCGGCTCTCACCCAAAGAGGGTGTTCGGATCGCATCGGTCACGGTCGAGGAGGAGTACTTCCCCCCACCGCCGGAGCTGCGTGACCTGCTGCGGCGACTCGAGCTCGCCCTCGACACCTTCAGCACGTCGCCGGCAGCCGGCGACCGATCGAAGACGCCGCGCGGGGGCGCGGACCGATCCGGCGCCCTCCTCGACGACCGCACGGTAGCGGCCGCCGCCGTGCTCGAGCTCCTGGAGCGATGATCGCCCCCACTCCCACCCGGTGCCGTCCGGCGATCGGCGCGAGACTGGAAGCATGACGACGACATCCTCCACCTCCGGCACCTCGTTCACCAGCATGGACACGTCCACCGCCGAGCAGTGGGCGGTCATCGGCGAGGAGACGGCCCGAAATCAGTCCCGAGTGGCCGACCGCGTCCTCGCCATGCTCGCCTCCCTCGACACGGTGGTCGACGGCTTCGCGGTGGACCAGCTCGTCCACTGTCTGCAGACGGCGACCCGGGCTGAACGGGCCGGAGCAGACGAAGAGCTGGTCGTGGCGTCGCTCTGCCACGACGTCGGCAAGGCGGTATCGGTGCCGAACCACCCCCGGATCGCGGCAGAGATCCTCCGTCCCTACGTCCGACCCGAGGTGACCGCTGCCATCGCTGCCCATCAGGACTTCCAGGGTCGGCACTACTACCACCACTTCGACCTCGATCCGGACCAACGGGACCACTACCGGAACGAGCCATGGTACGACCTGGCCGAACGGTTCGCCGACGAATGGGACCAGGTGAGCTTCGACCCCGACTACCCGACCGAGCCGCTGGACCACTTCGAGCCGATGCTGCGGGCGGTGTTCGGACGGCCACGACACCACTGATGACCCCCACCCAGCGGCACCGCTGGTTCACCCTTCCCCAGAGCCGCGACCGGCGCCGACGCGGCGAGCTGGTCGCGTTCGCCGTGGATGAGGCCAGGCGCCGGTTCGAGCTGGACTACCCCGGCCTCCGGTTCGGACCGGTCACTGCGGTGGTCGCCGCATTCGAGGAGGAGGACAACATCGGCGATGTCCTGAAGGCCATGCCCTCCCTGGTCGGCGAGCTCGAGGTCTCCACCCTGGTCATCGTCGACGGTGGCTCGGACGGAACGGCTCGGATCGCCGTCGGGTCGGGTGCCACGACCTGTGTGCTTCCGATCAACCTCGGCCACGGGGTGGCCCTCCGGCTCGGGTACGAGCTGGCCGCCGCACACGGCGCCCGTTTCGTGGTCACGCTCGACGCTGACGGACAGAACGATCCGACCGAGCTGGAGTCGATGGTTCTGCCGGTGATCGAAGGTGAGGCCGACTTCGTCATCGCCTCGCGCAAGCTCGGCGTGGACCAGACCACCGACCGGTTCCGCCGGGCCGGGGTGACGGTCTACGCATCCCTGCTCAACGCCATCACCTCCCAGAAGCTCACCGACTCGTCGAACGGCTACCGGGCGTTCAGCGTGGAGCTGCTCGAAGACATTCTCCCCCATCTGGTGCAGAGCCAGTACCAGACGGCCGAGGTGGTGATCACGGCGGCCAGCCGAGGCTGGCGGATCACGGAACGCCCGACGGTCTGGCATCCACGGGCTTCGGGTATGTCGAAGAAAGGGGGGAACCTCTTCTTCGGCCTGCAGTACGCCAGGGTGATCGCTACCACCTGGTGGCGGGTCACTCTGGGGAACCGCCACCGGATGTGAACACCGCCCTCCTCCCGGAGCGCCGACCGGGAAGCCGGCAGGGTCTGGATCAGAACCGGCCGGCGGAGGCGACCGCACGGTCGTAGAGGTTCTGGAGCGTCTGGGCCAGCAGCTCGGTCCGGCGGTGGATCTCCGATCGGGACGCCCGACCGGTGCCCGTCCGCTCGGGGGGTGCCATGGGTTCGCCCACCACGAGCTGGATGTGGCGAGGTCGCGGGATCCTGGACCCCTTGGGCATCACCGATGCCGATCCGCCGATACCGACCGGAACCACCGTGGCACCGGTGCGGGCGGCGAGGAACGCCACCCCTTCGAAGAGATCCTCGACGACCGGCCCGGTCCGCCGGGTCCCCTCGGGGAAGAGGATCAGCGCCTCATCGGCTTCGAGGACGTGCTGAGCCCGCCGCAGTGACTCCCGGTCGGGGCCACCCCTGCGTACCGGGAAAGCGCCGATCGGGGGGAGGATCCTGGCCAGCAGGGCGTTGTCCCAGAGGCTGTCCTTGGCCATGTAGTG
Organism: Acidimicrobiaceae bacterium; assembly: GCA_027315005.1. Lineage (GTDB taxonomy): Bacteria > Actinomycetota > Acidimicrobiia > Acidimicrobiales > RAAP-2 > Bog-756. The sequence continues at coordinate 4,920 of DAHUZT010000009.1, forward strand.
GAGCTTGCGGGTGGTGACCTCCGAGGCCACGAAGAAGTCGATGAAGGAGCGGTGGACGGGGGCGATGACGACCGGGCCATCGGCGGGTACCCGTCCCTGCCACTCGATCGTCGTGCGGAACAGCAGCCGGTTCAAGAGGTGCACGAGGATCCGGAGGAAACGGTAGAGCGGGGTGAACCGGGTGTCCACCAACCGGTCGTCCGCACGCTGCCGGTCGGTGTCTCCGTGGTCGTCCCCTGGCGCGCGTGCACCGTTCACAGCCACCCCATCACTTCCTCGACCACCTCGGACACCGTGCGATCCGTGGTGTCGAGCACCTTCGCTCCCTCGGCCACCTCGAGCGGGGAGGCCGATCGGGTGCTGTCGAGCCGGTCGCGGCGGGCGAGGGCATTGGCGTCCTCGTCCGCCCTCCTCCGTGCGCGCTCCTCGGGGCTGGCGGTCAGGTAGAGCTTGAGGTCGGCGTCGGGGAAGACGACCGAGCCGATGTCCCTTCCCTCGACCACCCCCCCGCCCCGCTCGGCCACCCAGCGCCGTTGCCGTCCGACCAGGACCGACCGGACGTCTGGATTCCTCGCGACGGCCGAGACCGCGGCGCTCACCTCGGGACTGCGGATGGCGTCGGTGATGTCCGTCCCGTCGGACCGGATCCGCCCTCCCACCTCGAGGTCGAGCTGCCGGGCCAACGAGCCGATGGCCCCGACGTCCCCCGGGTCCAGGCCGCGTTGGAGCGCGGCCCAGGTGACCGCCCGGTACATGGCTCCGGTGTCGAGTCGGTCCACGCCCAGTCGCTCGGCCAGTGCCTTCGACACCGTCGACTTGCCCGAGCCCGCAGGTCCGTCGATCGCGACCAGCGGGAGGCACGAGGCAGAGGTCACGATCGTGTCTCCGGCGGGTCCGTCAGCCTGCGGAGGTCGTCGGCGAAGCCCGGATAGCTGGTGTCGACCGCCGCCCAGCCGGTGATGGTCGACGTGGACCAGTCAGCGCACGCCATCCCGGCAACTGCCGCGGCCATCGCCATCCGGTGGTCCCCGGAGGCGTCGAAGCCTGCCGGGCGCAGCGGGCCGCCCACCCCGTCGACGATGAGATCGTCGCCGTCGACCGTCGCGTCGGCTCCGAATGCGCGAGCCAGCTCCATCGATCCGTTCAACCGGTCGGACTCCTTCGAGCGGAGCTCTCCCACGTCGTGGAACACGGTGCGTCCGAGGGCAGCTGCCGCGGCCACGGTCAGGACGGGCACCTCGTCGAGGGAGGGGATCTCCGCCGCCTCGACCACCGTCCCATGCAGACGGCAGGTGGATGCGGTGATGGTCCCGATCCCGTTTCCCGCCTCTTCGACCTCGACGGTGGCAGCCATCCGTCGCAGGACGCCGAGGAACCCGAGGCGTTCGATGCCGAGCTGGACGTCGGTGACGCTCACCAGGCTGCCCGGGACGAGGATGGCTCCCACCAGCCAGAACGCGGCCTGGGACGGGTCGCCGGGAACGGTGAAGGTCCCCGATCGGAGATCGCTCGCAACGAGGCGGATCACCCGTCCCCCGCCCACCCGCTCGAAGGTGATCGTCGCCCCCATGGCCTGGAGCATCTCTTCGGTGTGGGCCCGGGTCGCCACCGGCTCCTCCACCACGGTCTCACCCTCGGCGTCGAGCCCGGCCAGGAGCACCGCCGACTTGACCTGGGCGCTGGCCATCGGCGGTGAATAACGGATGGCGTGAAGGTGACCGCCGGTCACCGTGAGCGGAGGCAGGTAGCCATCGCCCTCACCCTCGACGTGGGCTCCCATGGCCGTCAACGGTGTTGCCACCCGGTCCATGGGGCGCCGACGAAGTGACCGGTCTCCGGTCAGGGTGGTCGTCCCGTCGAGACCGGCCACCAGTCCGGCAAGCAGGCGTATGGCGGTCCCGGAATTGCGCAGGTCGACCGGGGCGGCCGGGGCGGCGAGACGGGACCGGCCCCCCCGCACGGTGACGGTCGTGCCCTCCTGCTCGATCCCGGCCCCCAGCGCAGTCACCGCCTGGCGGGTGCGGGTGACGTCGTCCCCGTCCGCCAGCCCGTGGATGGTGGAGGTGCCCTCGGCCAGGGCGGCGAGCAGCAGTGCCCGGTGCGAGATCGACTTGTCGCCGGGAACGGTGAGCGAACCGGTGAGGGGAACCCCTCCGGTGACGGTCAGCGCGTCGACGGTCATGGGGACCTCCTGCCCGAACTCATCGGGACGCTCCGATCACCGCACCCGTCGCCCGGTAGCCCCGATTGGCCAGAGTGGTGACCAGGGTGGGTGCGGCGAGGGTGTCGACTACCAGTACCAGGACGCCCCGGTCGCCCTCCACCGAGTGTGCGATCTCGAGGTCGTAGATGTTCACACCGAGCTCGGCGGCCATGGTGGTGACGTCGGCCAGGGTACCGAGCTGATCGGGAACCGGTATCCGGACCTCGACGAGCTGCTCGGGGCGGGGCGCCCGCTCCACCAGCGACCGCCGGGCCTCGGCCGCCCGGGACAGGATCTCGAGCAGGGAGCGGCGGTCGCGTTCGGCCACCCGGCGGCGCATGGCGCCGAGGGCAGCGATGAGCAGGTCGAGGGTGGCCACGATGGCCTCGGCGTTGTCGTCGCAGATGTCGGGCCAGATGCCGGGTTGTCCGGCCGCCACCCGGGTCATGTCCCGGAAGCCCCCCGCCGCGAGCTGGAGCAGTGCGTTGTGCTCCTCTCCGAAACTGGCTGCCAGGTCCATGAGCGTGGCCGCGGTCAGGTGGGGAACGTGGGACACCACTGCCACCAGCCGGTCGTGCTGGTCTGGCCGGAGGTCCACCACGCTCGCACCGAGCTCGATGACGACGCTCCGCACGGTGGCGTACGCGGTGGGGTCGGTCCGCTCGGTTGGGGTGAGCACCCAGGTCGCGCCCAGGAAGAGCTCGGCAGAGGCGCCGTCCAGTCCGACTTGCTCGGACCCGGCCATGGGGTGGCCGCCCACGAATCCGGGATGGGTGATGTCCCCGACCAGCGGCCCCTTCACCCCGCCGACGTCGGTGACCGCCACGTCGGGTTTCCAGCCTTCCGAGGTCGAGAGTGTCCCGACGATCCCGGCCGTGGCTTGGACCGGCGTTGCGACGACCACCAAATCGGCCCGTCGGTCGATCGCGATGGCATGGACGGCCCCTCGGGCGAGGGCCCGCTCGGCCACGTCCTGGTCGTCGTCGGTCCCGCTCACCTCCCAACCTCGCGCGGCGAGGGCCAGACCGACCGATCCACCGATGAGGCCGGTCCCGAAGACCATGGCCCGACGCTCGGGTAACGAGCGCACCACGGGACCGCTGGGCCGGTCCGCCGCACCATTGTCAGCTGGGTAGGTCGTCACGGAGTCCCTGTGCGCCCTCGAGGTAGACGTGATGGATGTCTCCTCGTTGCCGAGCGGTCTCGACATGGAGCATCACCCGGATGCACCGAGGTACCGAGCCGACGACGCTCAGCTCACGGGCGCAGATCAGCGGCACCGCCCCGAGCCCCATCGAACGGGCGGCGGTGGCCGGAAAGATGGACACGATGTCATCGGTGGCCGTGAACAGGATGGAGATGATGTCGTCATGGTCGAGCCCGTTGCGGTCGAGCACCTGTTCGAGGAGCGAGACCACCCGCTCGGTGACGTGTGCCGCGGTGTCGTGGTCGACTGTCGTGGCGCCGCGCACGGCCCGGACGGAGGTTGGCATCAGCCAGGCATGTTACTCAGCGTCGTCGTCGGGGCCGTTGCCACCCGGACGCCCGGCGGACGATGCCACCGCCGAGGACCCCCCGGGCACCGTGGCGGGTCGGGCAGCGCCAGCCAGTGACCGGACCTCGTCGGGGGTGAGGGACCGGTGCGAACCCGGTGAGAGGGACGGATCGGAGATCGGCCCGATCCTGGTCCGCACCAGGCGGATGACGGGATGGCCGATCGCCTCGCACATGCGCCGGACCTGACGGTTGCGGCCCTCGTGGATGACAATCCTGAGAAGCGAGGGGGCGACCACCGCCACCCGGGCCGGTGCGGTGGGCCCGTCGGCGAGCTCGACGCCCTGGCGAAGCCGGCGGACCTGACCGGGCGCAGGGGCACCCTCGACCTCGACCAGGTACTCCTTGTCGACGCCGTAGGAGGGGTGGGTGAGCCGGTAGGCGAGCTCGCCGTCGTTGGTCACCACGATGAGGCCCTCCGAGTCGCGATCGAGGCGTCCCACCGGATAGACCCGCCCACCGCAGGGGACGAGCGACACGACGGTCGGCCGACCATGGGTGTCCGAGGCCGTGCACACCACCCCGATCGGCTTGTTGACCAGGTAGTGGCGCAGGCCGCTCCGGACGGGCAGGGGAACCCCGTCCAGCTCAACCCGATCCACCTCGGTGTCCACCCGTCGGCCCGGCACGGGGACCGTGCCGTTCACCGTCACCCGACCACCGGCGATCAGTGCTTCGCACAGCCGGCGAGATCCGACTCCGGCCCGGGCCATCACCTTCTGCAATCGCTCCCCTTCGATCGGAGCCCGGTCAGGCATCGGCGCCCGGGTGCATCCGCTCCTCCAGACCTTCGAGGACCTCGGGTCCGGGCAAGAGGCTCTCGATCGGCGGGAGCTGGTCCAGGCGATCGAGACCAAGTCGCTCGAGAAAGGCCTCGGTGGTGGCGTACAGGACGGCCTGACCGGGTCCGGGTGCCCGACCGCAGGCCGTGATGTAGCCCCGGTGCTCGAGCAACCGGACCACCCCGTCCACGTTGACACCACGCAGGGCGGCGATCTGGGCCCTGGAGACCGGCTGCAGATAGGCCACGATGGCCAGGGTCTCGAGGGCAGCAGCCGATAGCCGGGACGAGACCCCGACGTTTGCGAACCGTTCGACGTAGGGTGCGAGGTCCGGATGGGTCTGGATCCGTACTCCCCCGGCGATCCGGGCCACCTCGAAGCCCCGCCCATCCCGAAGACACGACTCGGCCAGCTCGTCGCAGAAGGGCCCGATTTGCTCCACGGGGACCTCGAGGAGCTCGGCGAGGAGTCCCACCGGCACCGGTTCGACCGCCACCATCAGCACGGCTTCGATGGCCCGCGCTTCGGCGGAGAGGCGCACCTCAGCCCTCGTACTCGTCGGTCGCCCGAGACCCGACCACGGCGGGCGACCGATCTCCTTCCGGGGCCGTCCAGGTCACCGACAGCTCACCGAAGGTATGGCCCTGATCGAGCCCGACCCGTCCCCGATTGCACAGCTCGAGCAGGGCGAGGAAATGGACGATTACCTCGATTCGGGTTGCCAGATGACCGGTGAGTTGACGGAAGGTGGCCACCCTCAGAGCGGGAAGTCGCGTTTCGAGGTCGGAGACGGTCTCGGCCACGGACACCGCATCGACCGTCACGTGGTCGAGCCCGATGACCGGCAGGGGCCGCTCGGCCGCCGCACGGACGAACGCCGTGGCGAGCTGCTCCGGTGTGACCCCGTCGAGCAGGTCGGGTCCGTGGAACGCGAACCGGTCGTCGAGTCCGGCGGTGCGGGGAGCCGAGCGCGCAGCCTGCTCGATGAGTGCGATGAAGGAGTCTGCCGCCGCCGCGTAGGCCTGGCACTCGAGGAGTCGGGCGAGGAGCACGTCGCGCTCCTCCCAACCGGCAAGCTCCTCTTCGAGTTCCATCGAGTCGTCGCCGGGCAGGAGCCAGATCGACTTGAGCTCCACCAGGACGGAGGCGACCATCAGGAACTCGGACACGGTGGAGAGATCCACGGCGTCGGCTTCGGTCACCTCGAGGACGAAGGCATGCACGATCTCGGCAAGGGGTACGTCGTACAAGTCGACTTCGTGCGCGGTGACCAGCCGCAGAAGGAGGTCGATCGGGCCCTCGAACCCATCGGTCGAAACGGTCGTAGCCACAGCCCGGGACCTTACCGGAGCACCGGTGGCGCACCGTGCACCCCTGTCGGGGCCCTACCATGGCCGGGTATGCCCAGAGTTCTCTCCGGCATCCAGCCCAGTGGTGATCTGCACCTGGGGAATTACCTCGGGGCGATCCGCAGCTGGGTCGCCAACCAGGACACCGACGACTGCTTCTACGCCATCGTCGATCTGCATGCCCTCACCCTCGACATCGAACCTGGCGACCTGCGATCCCGCACCGCAGCCACCGCCGTCTCACTGCTGGCGGCCGGGCTCGATCCCGAGCGGTGCACCCTCTTCGTCCAGAGTCAGGTGCACGAGCACACGGAGATGGCCTGGCTGCTCGAGTGCACGGCGACGATGGGCGAGCTCGGGCGCATGACCCAGTTCAAGGACAAGAGCGAAAGAAGAGCTTCGGTCCGGGTGGGACTGTTCACCTACCCGGTCCTCCAGGCCGCCGACATCCTACTTTACGACTCGGAGCTGGTTCCCGTGGGCGATGATCAGCGCCAGCATCTCGAGCTCGCCCGCCAGCTCGCGGTCCGGTTCAACAACCGGTTCGGTCCTGTCCTGGTGGTCCCCGAAGCGACCTTCCCGGTGGTGGGGGCCCGGGTGATGGACCTCCAGCATCCGGGTCAGAAGATGTCCAAGTCGGTGCACTCGCCCCTCGGAACCATCTCCATCCTCGATCCTCCCCAGGACATCGAACGCAAGGTGAGACGCGCGGTGACCGACAACGACGGTGAGGTGCGCTACGACCCTCGAGGGAAGCCCGGGGTGTCCAACCTCCTCGAGCTGCTGGCCGTGTCGACCGGGCAGGCCCCCGATGTGGTTGCCGACCTGTACGAAGGCTATGGTCCGCTCAAGGCCGACACCGCCGAAGCGGTCATCGAGTTGCTCCGCCCGCTCCAACGTCGGCATGCCTCCCTGTCGGCCGATCCGGGGTTGGTGGCGGGTGTGCTCGCCGGCGGCGCGGCCAAGGCGCGCCAGGTGGCCGGCGAGACCTACCGGCGGGCGGCGTCGGCGGTGGGACTGCTCGAACCCGGCTGAACCGCCCGGTTAGGCGGTCCGGTCGGCAGGTTGTCGCCCTGCTCGTCGACCGAAGCGTCTCCGGTGGCGGCTGACCAGCTCGGCGGCCGACCAGACGGCGATGATCCCGGCCCCCGCGACGGAGATGTCGAGGCCCAAGAGCGCGTCGGTGGGCCGGTAGGTGAAGGTCACCACGAACACCCCCGGCCCGGGGATGGTGACCTTCTGGAGCACGCCGCCCCTTTCGATCGTGGCCGGCTCCGCCGAGTGGCTGCCTGCTCTTGCCCTGGTCGGGGGCATCGGCCGGATGGTGGCCCGCCAGCCGGGCGCGTTCGCCTCGCTGCGCTGGAGGATGGCGGCCGAGTCGGTCCGCACCGTGATCACTTGTCGTCCGGACGGCTCCGGTGGCCCTGCGAGGACCGTGTTTCCCGGGCCGGCCGGTGAGCCGTCGGGCGACACCAGCCGGGCCCAGCCGGCTGCCTTCGAATCGTGGAACACGCCGAAGGGTCCGATGGTGCCGACATAGGTCCAGCGGGGGCTCGTCACGTACCGCTGCAGGGGCCCGTTGAGGGTGACCGTTCCCGCTTGGACGGTGTCCACCTTCGGTACTCCGAGGGTTACCGTGGTGCCGCGGGCCGTTTGGACCTCGACACCGGCGGCATCCACCGGGTGGGCCAGGTGGATCTCGACGGTCGAACCCCTGCCGGCCCGGCTGGTCACGAGGTGGCCCGGTGGAAGGCGGTCGAGCCCTCCCTTCGGGTTGAGTAGCTCGACGGTGAGGCCGTGGGGGGCGCCGGAGCCGGGGCTGCCGCCGTGAAGCGGGATCGCGAGGCCCGTGGTCGCCAGCACCCCGCCGTAGTTCCACCGGTGTGCCCGCCCGGAGGTGACCACCGTTCCGGCCACTGGGCGGGCCGGCGCGATGGTCGAGGGGAAGCGGACCTCGGTCGGCGGCGCTCCGGGGAGCGGGCGGACGAAGTAGGAGGGAAGGGACAACAGGGTGGTCACGTTGAGCTCGTCCCAGGTGGAGGACGAGAGGGTGGCGGGTGCGAGGTCCTCTTGCAGGTGGGCGCCGGTGGCACGGTAGTAGCGATTGGAGGTGAGGGCGGTGTAGCCCTGGGCGCTCGCAAGTCCGGCGAAGAGGTTCATGTCGGTCTGCCCCAGATCCAAGAGGGCGTTGTAGTGGACCTCGTCGGGGTCGTAGACGATGAATCGCCCGTTACCGGTTACGGCGTCCAGGGCGGTGGCGAGGGGTTGGTGGGCGAGAGCGCTGCTGTCGGGAAGCGGCGGCCGGATGACGAAGACGTTGAACACCACCAGGTCGGCGGCCACCACCGCCCCGAGCAGGCGCGCCAGTCGTCTCGGTGGCCACCGCTCGTGGTTGACGGCCACCCAGGTGGCGACCCCGGCGATGACCGTGCCGACCGTGACCAGCAGCGAGAGGTCGACCCGGTTCCGGGTCGAGAACGGGACGTCGAGGAGAAGCCATCGCTCGAGACCGGGACCGTCCAACCACAGCAACCCGCAGAGCGCCGCGATGACGCAGAAGGGCAAGGCGGGAACCACCATCTCCGACTTGGGTCCACGTCGCCATCGAACGGCCGGCGGCGAGGGCGCCCCATCGTTCACCGGACCGGTGGTGAGCACCAGGTGCATCCACCAGGCGCCGAGCACGGCGAGGGCGGTGTCGACCAGGAGCAGGTTTCGGTTGAGGAGGCGTTGGCCATTGTAGAGGGGGATGAGGTAGAGGAGGCGGCCGAAGGGCGTCTGGTGACCGACTGAGGCCAGCAGTCCGACCACCAGCACCACGTACCAGACCCACCACTGGCGGGCCTCGGGCCGCTTGCGCCACCGCCGGAGGAGGAGCGAGCAGGCACCGATGAGAGCCACCACGCCGGCATAGCTGGTCACCTCCGGGAAGTTGTAGGTGCCGTTGTAACCGGCGGGCCATCCCTGGTTGGTCCCGACGAGGAACGGTGACCAGAGGAGGGTGAGCAGGCGGTCGACGAGTGAACCACTGGTGAAGAAGGCGTAGGTCGTCTGGGCCCTCTGGGACATGGACTGGAAACGCAGTCCGGGGAGGAGCTGTGCCGCGCCCAGCACCAACCCGCCGAGGACGCCGGCGGACAGCCGGACGAACACCATCGGGAGCTGCCGGCGGAGTCTCCCCGAGAGCCACCCGTTGGCCAGCAACCTTCCGAGGCCGTACAGGGCGACCATCAACGTCCCGTCGATGATCGCCTCCACCCCGCCCGACAGGAGGCACAGGCCGAAGGCGGTGGCCAGCACCCCGGCCCACCACCGTTGTGGCCATCGCTGCGGGCTCGGCGCGAGGGGGTCACCGGGTGGTTCGGTCAGGCCGTGGACGGCCAACAGCATCCAGGGGAGGAAGGCTGCGGCCTCGATCAGATCGATGTGGGTGAGCTGTGCGGTCAGGTAGCCCGAGAATGCGAACCCGGCTGCGCCGAGGGTCGCCGCCGTGGAGGTGATCCCATGGCGGCGGAGGAACAGGTACATGCCAGTGAGGGCCACGTCGTACACGATGGCCAGGGTCAGGGCCCAGGCGGTGAAGCCGTCGACGACGGCCATCAGCCAGGTGAGCGGAAAGGCGGCTCCGGCGTTGAAGCCGGCGAGGAGCGGGGTGCCGCTCGAGATGTAGGGGTTCCACAGCGGCAGCCGGCCGTGGGCGAGGTCCCAGCCCACGAGAACCCGCAAGGGGAAGTTCTGGATCAGGTTGTCCCCCTCCAAGAAGGACAGGTCGAAGACTCGGAGGCCGACGAAGATGACGAAGGGGACGATGAGCAGCACGGTCATGGCCGGGTGGGTCCGCACCCACCTGCGGGCCCTTGGCCGCAGACCGTGCCTCGCGCCGGCGCCGGCTCGACGCAGGGTTCCGCCGGTACCCGGGCCTGCGGCGCCGGGGGACGCCGGATCGACGACGTTCACCAGGCTGCGGTGCCCGTCATGCCAGCAGCCCCGCCCACCAGCCGATCACGTGGGTGAGCAGCTGGCCCCACTGATTGCGGAAGAGCAGGATGAGGATGAAGGGGAGGAACATCAATGCCGGCTGCAGACGGTAGTAGTTGGGCAGCATCCGGGCCGGCAGCAGCCGCTCGAGCACGGCCGCTCCGTCGAGTGGCGGGCAGGGGATGAGGTTGAACAACCCGAGCACGATGTTGGCGAGACCGGCGATGAACAGGATCTGTCCGAAGAGGCCGGGCGGGTAGAACCCGAGGGAGAGGACCTGCCTGGACCCGGTCGAGGCCGTGGCTACGAAGACGACCCCGAGGAGGGCCGCGAGGGCGAAGTTGGTGAGCGGACCGACCAGTGAGACGAGGACGGTGTGGTTGCGCGGGCTGCGCAGTCTGTTGGTCGCCACCGGTACCGGCTTCGCCCAGCCGTAGGCCCCGAGTCCCGAAAGGGAGAGGATGGCCGGGACGAGCAGGGTTCCCACCGGGTCGATGTGCTTGATCGGATTGAGGGTCAGCCTCCCGGCCCGTTTGGCGGTGTCGTCGCCGAAGGCCAGCGCCACGACGCCGTGCGAGATCTCGTGCAGGATGATCGAGGGGATGAGCGCGCAGAAGTAGATGATCTCGAAGCGGCTGATCCGGTGGGTTCGGAGGAGGATGACGACGATCGCCGCCACGACCACCACGATGATGGTCGTCCGCTGGTCGACGTGGAATCGCGCCTGGCGCTTGCCCGAACCGCCCGAGCCGGTCCCGTAGCCTCTGAAGGCCATGTGGCGAACGTGCCGCTCAGGACCGGCTGGCGTGCGCGATGCAGAACCGGGTGGACGGCATCGCCTCCAGACGAGCCGCGGTGACCGGTACCCCGCACACCTCGCAGATGCCGTAGCGACCGTCCTCCAGGCGCACGATCGCGTCGGCCACCTCGTCGAGCTTCTCGCGCAGCTGCCCGGCCAGTACCTCCGCCTCACCTCGTTCGGCCGTAACCTGGCTCGAATCGGCGAAGTTGGGGTCGTACTCCAGACTCCCGTCCTCCCCGAAGCCCAGCTCGGTGAGCTCGGACTGCAGTTGACGACGCTCGTCTTCGAGGAGCCGGCGGTAGTCGATGGTTGGGGCGTCACTGGGCACGGAGTGCATCCTACCTGCGGTAGGCCCCTGTGGCCCGCGGGTGGGCGCGTTCGTAGGACGCGCGGAGATGCTCCGGGCTCAACTTGGTATAGATCTGGGTGGTCGCGATCGAGACGTGCCCGAGCAGCTCCTGGACCACCCGGATGTCGGCTCCGTGGGCCAACATGTGGCTGGCGCACGAGTGGCGGAGCACGTGCGGGCTGGTCACCTCGCCGATGCCGACCCGTTCGGCGCGGTGGCGGACGATCGTCCACGCTCCCTGGCGGCTCAGGCGGGTCCCCCGGCCGTTCAGGAACACGGCTTCGCTGTCGTGGCGGCTTGCCGCGCGGCCGGGGACGACGAGGGGTCTTCCACCCGGACCGAGCCAGCGATCGAGCGCGGCCCGAGCCGGCCCACCCACCGGCACCAACCGTTCCTTGTCACCCTTTCCGAGCACCCGGAGCAGGTCACCGTCGCCGTGGAGGTCCGACAGGCTCAGGCCGACGACTTCGGAGATGCGCGCCCCGGTTGCGTACAGGACCTCGAGGAGTGCCCTGTCCCGCCGCTCGAGGGGGTCCGGCCCGTTGACCGATTCGAGGAGCAAGAGGACCTGTCGTTCCTCCAGGGCCTTCGGAAGCCGTTTCGGGAGCCGGGGGGCCCGCAGGTCGGTTGCCGGATCGTGCTCGGCCAGGCCTTCGCTGGCGAGGAAGCCGAAGAGACCGCGCAGAGCCGAGGTGGCTCGGGCCACCGAAGCCGCGGTACGGCCCTCTCCCCGAAGGTCGGAGAGATATCGCTCGAGGCTCTCGGGTGTGGCACGGAGCGGGTCCAACCCGGCATCGACGGCCCAGTGCTCCCAGGCGGCGAGGTCACGACGGTAGGCGACCAGGGTGTTGCGCGACCGTCCTTTCTCCACCGCCAACCAGGACAGGTACTCCTCTGCGTCGAGGGCGAGCGCACCGGTCATCGCCGACCTCACGGCCGGCCGTCGTCGTGAGGTCGGGACTGCAACCGACGTCGGGCGAGGGACACGCCGAGGATGGTCGAGGCGTCGATGATCGAGCCACCGTCCACCCGGGCGTCGAACTCCGACAAGGGGACCTCGGTCAGCCGGAGGTGGCGTTCCTCTGGGCCCTGCCGGTGGGTGGGCACGGCACGGAGGTCCGTGGCCAGGAAGATCGTGGAGTACTGATCGCAGAACCCGGGGGTGAGTACGCAGCGGGCCAACGGTTCGATCCGGCTCGCGGCCAGCCCGGCTTCCTCGGCCAGCTCCCTGTTCGCGGTCTCTTCGGCGTCCTCACCGGTCACATCGGCGGTGCCCGCCGGTATCTCCAAGATCCAGCGGTCGAGCGCTGGCCGGTACTGCTCGACGAGCACGACCGACGATGACCCGGTGATCGCTACGACGGCCACCGCGCCGGGGTGGCGGATGACGTCCCGGGTGAATCGGTTGCCCTCCGGATCCTCGAAGACGGCTTCGACCATGGAGATCGCCCATCCGCGCCGGAGGACCTCCTCCCCCACCGGCCGGAACCCCCGACCGGGATCGGGTCCCCCCGGTGCGCCCGGCAGGTGCCCCTCAGCCGATCGCACCGATGTCGATCAGCCGAGGATCGCGGCCTTCGGCCCGGACCAGGGCGGCGCCGATCAGCTCGCGGAAGAGCGGATGGGGTCGGTCCGGTCGGCTCGTGAACTCCGGGTGTGCCTGGGTGCCGATCCAGTACGGATGGCCGGGGAGCTCGATGAACTCGACGAGGCGCCCGTCGGGTGACTGACCGGAGCAGCTCAGCCCCGCATCCTCGAGCTTGCTCCGGTACCGTGGATTGACCTCGTAGCGGTGACGGTGGCGTTCGGACACCACCTCGGTCGCGTAGGCCAGGGCCACCTGGGATCCGGGCACCAGTTGCGCGCTGTAGGAACCCAGCCGCATGGTGCCCCCTTTGTCCACCACGCCGTTCTGGTCCTCCATCAGGTCGATGACCGGATGCAGCGTGGTGGGGTCGAACTCGCGAGAGTTGGCACCGTCCAAACCGGCCAGCGACCGAGCGACCTCGATGACCATGACCTGGAGCCCGAGGCAGAGCCCGAGGAGTGGCAGTTCGTTCAGTCGAGCGTGGCGGGCGGCGGCGATCTTCCCCTCCACGCCCCGTTCACCGAACCCCCCAGGGATGACCAACCCGTCGAAGGATCGCAGCCCGTCGCGTTCCAAGAGGTCGGGCACGGTTGCCGCCTGGACCCACTCGATTTCGATCCGAGCGCCGTGGTGGAATCCCGCGTGCCGGAGCGCCTCGACCACCGAGAGATAGGCGTCGGGGAGATCCACGTACTTTCCGATGATGCCGATCCGGACGGGACGGACTGCCGCGTCCACCTGGCCGACCAGACGTTCCCAGCGTCGGAGGTCGATGGGGTGGTCGGCCTCCTCGAAACGGAGGAGACGGAGCAGGTACCGGTCGAGACCTTCCTCGTGGAGGACGAGGGGGATCTCGTAGATGCTGTCGGCATCGACCGCCGACACGACCGCCTCGATCGGCACGTCGCATTGGAGGGAGATCTTGCTCTTCAGATCGTCGGAGATCAGGCGATCGGAACGGCAGACGATGACATCGGGCTGGATGCCCCGGCTACGCAGCTCGGTGACCGAGTGCTGGGTGGGCTTGGTCTTCTGCTCGCCGGAGGGTCCGAGATAGGGGACCAGGGTGAGGTGCACGTAGGCGACGTTCTCGCGCCCCACGTCACGGCGGAACTGGCGGATCGCCTCGAGGAACGGCACGATCTCGATGTCTCCCACCGTTCCACCGATTTCGACGATGACCACGTCGACCTCGTCCACGCCCAACTTCCGGATGTGGTTCTTGATCTCGTCGGTGACGTGGGGAATGACCTGCACTGTCTTTCCCAGGTAGTCACCCCGGCGCTCCTTGGCGATGACCGACGAGTAGATACGACCGGTGGTGGCGTTCGACCCGACGTGCAGGTTCTCGTCGATGAACCGTTCGTAGTGACCGAGATCGAGGTCGGTCTCCCCCCCGTCCTCTGTCACGAACACCTCGCCGTGCTCGAAGGGGTTCATCGTGCCCGGATCCACGTTGATGTAGGGATCGAGCTTGCACATGGTGACCTTCAGCTCACGGCTCTTCAACAGCCGACCCAGTGAAGATGCGGTCAGACCCTTCCCGAGCGAGCTGGAGACCCCGCCGGTGAAGAAGATGAACTTGGTTTGCCGGGCGGGTCGGCGATGTGCGTCCATGTGGGGCACCCGACGAGGGTAGCGGAACCGTGCCGCAGGGCGGGCGGATGCGTGATCGGAACCCGGTTCGGTGCTCACTGGCCGGCAACCGGGTGGTGAGCCGCGAGGAGCTCACGGGCGTGGTGATGGGCCGATGCGCTCTCGGGACGACCGGAGAGCATCCTGGCCACCTCGACCACCCGTCGGTCCCCGTCGAGGACGGACACTTCCGAGACGGTCCGGCCCGCCCGCTCCGTCTTGCGCACCTCGATGTGGGTGCCGGCCTGGGCCGCCACCTGGGCCAGGTGGGTCACGACGAGGACCTGGCCACTGCGCCCCAGCTCGGCGAGTGCCGCCCCCACGGCCAACGCAGCCCGACCGCCGACGCCCGCGTCGACCTCGTCGAAGGCCACCACCCGCGATCCGTCGCCGGCGGCCAGGCGGACGGCGAGCATCGTGCGGGCGAGTTCGCCCCCAGAGGCCACCTTGGCCAGCGGCTGGAGGGGTTCGCCGGCGTTGGCGCCTAGGAGGAAGGTGACCTGCTCGGCTGCGCGGTCGCCTTCGACCTCGACGGCGAACCGGGCGTCTGGCATGGCCAGCTGCCGCAGCGTCGATTGCACCTGGGTTGCGAGGCGGGGGGCGGTCTCTCGGCGGGCGAGTGCCACTTCCGCCTCGCAGCTGGCCAACCGTTCGGCTCCCGCCCGAATCTCACTCTCGAGGCCCTCCACTCGCTGCTGGTCGGCGGAGATGGCAGCGAGGCGTTTCCGAGCGTCGGCACCGAACCGAAGGACGTCTTCGAGCCCCGGACCGTACTTGCGGATGAGATCGGAGAGGCGCCGGCGGCGACTGCGGATGGTTTCGAGCCCTTCGGGGTCGTCCTCCCAGGTCTCGGACACTTTCCGGAGCTCGAGTGCGAGGTCGGACAGATCGGCCATCGCCGCCCGCACCCTGGCGTCCAGCCCGGCGAGGGCCGGCCTTCCCGAGAGCATCCGCGACGCCTCAGCCAGTCGGTCGAGCGCACCGGACCCCTCGGAACCTGACACGGCGTCGAGTGCGCCCGCCGCCGATTCACGGTGGGCAACGGCATCGGCCAGCCGCTCCTCCTCGACCGAAAGGCGCTGATCCTCCTCGGCATCCTCGATGGCGGCCGCTTCGATCTCCTCTATCTGGTATCGCAGCAGGTCGGCTTCGACTGTCCGTCGCTCGAAGTCACCACCGAGCGACTCCATCTCGGTGGTGAGGCCCCGGAGATGACGGCGGGCCCGACCGACCGGGTCCAGATCGATCGCGCCGAAGCTGTCGAGGACCCGCCGCTGTGCGCCAGGGTGCACGAGGTACTGGTGCTGGTGCTGTCCGTAGAGCTCGAGCAGGCCGGAGGCCACCTCGGTCAACGAGCCGATGGTGGCCATCCTCCCGTCGATCCAGGCCCGGGATCGGCCGGTACGGGGCAGCGACCGGGCCAGGACCATCTCGCCATCGTCCTGCAACGGGAGCTGATCGCGGTCGGCGGTTCGATCTGTGGCGTCGAGGTGACCGCGGTCGATGGGTCCGGTGGCGACGAACCGGGCTTCGACGGTTGCCTCCTCGGCCCCCGCCCGTACCGAGGTGGGATCGAGCCGCCCTCCGAGAAGCAGGCTCAGAGCTCCCACCAGGAGGGTCTTACCCGCTCCGGTCTCCCCGGTCAGGGCGGTCATGCCGGGACCGGGCCGGAGAGTCACGTCCTCGATCACGCCCAGGTTGCGAACTCGGAGCTCGACGAGCGCGACGGACATGGTGCCGCGCACCTACCGGTCGGCGAGGTGGAACTTGGCTCGCACGATGTCGTGGAAGCTGCGCGTGCCGAGTGTCACCAGACGGGCTGCTCGCGTACCTGCTTCGCACCGGACTGTGGAGCCCGGCCGGAGGGTGGCGATGGTGGTCCCGTCGACGACGAGGACGGCATCGCGCGGCTCGAGCACTTCGAGCTCCAGACGTTCGTTGGCTGCGAGCACGAGAGGTCGGTCGAAGAGCATGTGCGGGGCGACCGGCGTCACCACCAGGGCTCGCAGAAGCGGCGACAGGACCGGCCCGCGTGCCGACAGGTTGTACGCGGTGGAGCCCGTCGGTGTCGACACGACCAGGCCGTCCGCGGCATAGGTCACGAACGCCCTGTCGTTCACCGAGGTCGCGATGCGTACGGTGTGTCCCGGTACCGTCTTCTCGACGGTCGCCTCGTTGAGGGCGACTGCCGATCCGATGACCGCGCCGTCCGGTCCGCTCGTGGTGACCGAGAGGGTCATGCGCTCATCGATCGTGGCGGTCCCGCCCAAGAACGCCTCGAGGGCGGACTCGAGCTCGGACGGTTCGACCTGGGTGAGGAAGCCGAGTCGTCCGAGGTTCACACCGAGGACCGGGGTGTCCGTGCTACTGGCCAACTCGACCGAGCGGAGCAGCGTGCCGTCACCCCCGAGGCTGACCACGAGGTCGACCTTTCCGATCGGATCCGTGGAGCCGTCCTGTGAGATCGCCGAAACGGTGGACTCGTGCCCACGGTCGGCGAGCCAGTCACCGGCCCGCTGGGCCAGCTCCACCGCTCGAGGGCGGTCGGGGTGCACCGTGAACGCGATCAGCGTCACCGCGCCGCCGATGTGGTGGTGTCCACGGTCCGGCTCTCGTCCACTACCGCGTCCAGGTGGGCACCGAGATGATCGGGATCCAACTCCGGTCCGGGGTGCCGGCTGGCGCCGCCCGGTGCGCGGGCGTGGACGAAGAACTCGATGTTCCCGGCAGAACCGGTGATCGGCGAGGGCATGGCCTCCATGATGGCCGCTCCGGCTCCGACCAGCGCGCCGGTCACCTCACGGAGGGTCCGACGATGGACGGAAGGGTCCCGGATGACCCCTCTCGCTCTAGACGCTTCGGCTCGACCGGCTTCGAATTGCGGCTTCACCAGCAGGACCAGTGGCGCACCGGGAACCACCACCCCGCCGGTGAGCACCGGGAGGGCCCGGGTGATCGAGATGAAGGAGAGGTCGGCCGTCACCGCGTCGACAGGAGGCCCGTCGATAACCTGGTCGGTCACGTCCCGGATGTCCGTGCGCTCGCGGACCTCCACACGGCTGTCGGCACGGAGGCGGGGATGCAACTGTCCGTGTCCCACGTCCACCGCCACCACGCGCCGCGCTCCACGCCGGAGGAGGCAGTCGGTGAACCCGCCGGTCGATGAACCGGCATCGAGGACCACCAGGCCCGAGACATCGAGGCGGAAGCGACCGAGCGCGGCGTCGAGTTTCTCCCCTCCCCGTCCCACGAAGCGAGGGGCACCGCCGGAGATCACGACAGGTTCGCCACTGGCCACCAATCGGGAGGGCTTGTCGGCCAGGACCCCCGAGACCAGGACCAATCCCTGCTGGACGAGGTCCGCGGCCAGGGTGCGACTGGGAGCCATACCACGATCGACCAGTGCCTGGTCGAGCCGCCGGCGCCGGGAGTTGCTCAGCCGGCCGACCTGGTCGACGAGGGGCGTCCGGGAGCCTTCTTCGCGGGAGCCTTCTTCGCCGGAGCCTTCTTCGCCGGAGCCTTCTTCGCGGGAGCCTTCTTCGCGGGAGCCTTCTTCGCCGGGCCCCGGGATGCCCGTCTGGTCGCCGCCCTTCCGGCATCCGCCGTCCGATTCAGCAGGCTCGCCACCTTCTCGGCCAGGACATCGAGGTTTCCATCCAACTGACGGCCCACTTCGTTCCGCACTTGCTCGAGCAGTGTCTCCCGGCTCTTCCTGCTCCGAGCCACGACGTCGTCGACCCAGTCGCGTGCATCCTTGCCCTGGATCTCGCCACTCTGGATCAGCTCGTTCACCAACTCCTCCGCGCGGGCCCGGGTCAGGTTGGTGAACGCGATGCCCGCTTCGAGGTAACGCTGGAAGCCGTCTTTGTCTGGCACATTCTCACTCTACGTGTGGTGCTTGCGGGTAGCAAGCAGAGTTCCATTCCGAGTTGGCGGCTATGGTGCTGGCCCGCACGAGGGACGCCAGATCCGCCGCGCGCACGTCGATCGGCGGACCGTTGTCGTCACCGGCGGCCTCCGGTGTGACCCCCGAGGTCACGAGCGCGAAGGGAACCCGGAGACGATGGGCGAACCAACCATCGGTGGCCGGCTGATCGCCCACCAGCACCGCCCGGACGCCGGTCCCGAGGGCAAGGCGCGACCGCACCAGCTCGACCATTGGACCATGTGGCTTCCCGGCGATCTCCGGTCTCACCCCCGAGGCCGTGACCACCGCGGCGAGGAGCGCTCCCGAACCCGGCATCAGACCCTCAGGTGTGGGATGTGTCGGATCCTCGTTGGTGGCCAGCAGTCGACCGCACGCTCGAGCGGCCGACGCCGCCTTTGCCAATCGCGTGAAGTCGAACGATCTGCTCCATCCGACCACGACGGCGTCGACCGGCCCCTCGACCACGACGTCCACCCCACGTTGATCGAGTGCTTCGAACACGCCCCCCTCGGCCAGCACCGAAACGCGCTGCCCGGGTTCGAGCATCGAAGCCAGCGCCCCAGCCGAGGAGACGAGGTCGTCGGCGGTGACCTCGATACCGACACGGTCAAGTCTCGACACGAGATCATCGATGGTGAGTGCCGAGTTGTTGGTGGCGAACGCCACCCGAACACCTCGTTCCCGCAGCTCAGCGACCGCGGTGGATGGCTCGCCGATCGGTTCGCCGGTGAGCCAAACGACTCCGTCGAGGTCGACGATCCACAGATCGGCGGAGGCGAATTGCTCCATGGCGTGCGGGTTCATCGTCCGCGAGTTGGTCGTACTTCCGACCCCGCGGCGCTCGTCTCGTGACGTGCCCTGCGGGTGGCTGCCGCCAGCTGATCGGCCGACTCGAGAGCACGGGAGATGAGACCGGCCAGAACCGAGAGATGCTCATCGACCGCCGGATCCGCTTGGGTCCGACCGCCATCGCACGGCCGCCCGGCTTCCTCGTATGCGGCATTGATCGGGCGTGTGGTCAGATCGCCGATGCGCTCACCTGTCGTCTTGGCCGCCCGCTCCCAGTAGGAGCGGAACATGCCGATGTCGAAGGCGCCGTCTCGAACCCTCGCCTGATCGAGCAGGCGGGCGGGAGGGCTCCTCAGATCACGCACCAACCGGAGGGTGGCCAGGAGACGCAGCATGTACCAGGTCGGGTCGAACTCCCACCAGGTGAGACCCTGACGGGCCGAAGCGGGAAGATAGTGGTGGTTGTTGTGCCAGCCCTCACCCCCCGTGAGCAGTGCGATGGCCATCGAGTTCCGGCTGGTATCCGGCGTGGCGAAACGCCTTCGCCCGATCAGATGAGCCATCGAGTTCACCAGAAAGGTTGCGTGCCAGAGCAGCACGGTCGAGAGGAAGAAGCCGACCACGAGGCCGCCCCAACCACCGACGACCGTGCACCCGAGGGCGACCAGCAAGGGTCCGATCCACCAGAAGCGATCGAGGTAGCGCAGCTCCGGAAATCGGTCGAAGTCCTTCAACCCGGCCGGGTCGGCTCTCTTGTAACGCGTCGAGAGGATCCATCCGACGTGACTCCACCAGAGACCGTCGCGAGGAGAATGCACGTCGCTGTCCTGGTCGGTGTGGCGATGGTGCACGCGGTGGTGGCTCGCCCACCAGAGAGGACCCTTCTGGACAGCCGTCGTCCCTCCCAGCGCCATCATGAACTGCCCGATACGCCCCATGCGGTAGCTGCGATGGGAGAAGTATCGGTGGTAGCCCGCCGTGATGAAGAACATCCGTACTACGTAGAGGGAGGCACACAGGACCCAGTCCTTCCAGGTGACGCTCAGGAAGAAGGCGGCCAACGGCACGAGATGGAAGGCCAGGAAAGGTATCCCCGAGACCCAGGCCATCCGATCGGGCGACTCCGCGGCCACTTCGCCCGCGGTACAGTCGACGCTCATCCGGCCGTGGGGACGCCGCCCGATGACTGCGATGGGCACGCCAGCCATGCTACCCGACCTCTCGAAAGGTGAATCCTGCGCGCGACTGGTCCGCGGGTTCGGCAGGTGCCTACGATTGCCCGGTGGACGATTTCGGCCTGACCGTCGACCCCCGGAGTGCTCGGAGCGTCGACCACACCCGCTCCAGAGCAGACCAGTCGATGCGCCGCCTGCTCCGGGTACCCATCGGCGCAACGTCGCTCGACGAGGATTCGACACATCGGATCTTCAGCGCCTCGATCCTCCTTTCGGCGCTGCGCTGCCTGTTGAGCTACATCGTCTTTCCGGTGCTTCTGCCCGTGGTGGGACTGGCCAAGGGTGTCGGCCCGATCATCGGCATTCCCATCGGTGTCTTGGCCCTTACCTTCGACTACCTGGGAGTACGTCGATTTTGGCTCGCTGATCACCGGAATCGATGGGCGTTCACCGCCCTGTACGCCGTCGTCGGAACCATGGTGGCCGTCCTCCTCGTCATCGATCTCTTCGACGTTCTGCGCTGACCGGAACCGCGCGCTCGTCCCCATCGTCAAGTGATCGGCTTCCCATGCCGATCCATGGGACATGGTGCGGCGCGTTCGAAGGTTCACCTCGAAGGGAACCGGCCGGGTGGCGAGGATGGCCGCCGGGATCGCTCTCCTGTGGGGCGTCGCCTATCTCTGCTGGAGGGCGGTGTTCACCTGGCACGGTGCCCAGCCGGGGCTGTTCGGCGTGCTCTACGCCAGCGAGGTGGTCGGATGGTTGACACTTGCCTCGTTCGCCTTCCTCGCCTGGAGGATCCCCCGGTCGGAACGTCCCGCCATCGGCTGGCGTCCGACCGTGGACGTGCTCGTCTGTACCTATGACGAAGCACCGGAGATCCTGACGGCCACCCTGATCGGCTGCGACAGGCTCCGGTACCCCCACCGGACCTGGGTCCTCGATGACGGTCGCCGGCCAGAGATGCGGGATCTGGCGGCCCGTTTCGGTGCCGGATACATTGCGCGGGCAACCAACGAGCACGCCAAGGCGGGCAACATCAACCATGCGCTCGGTGGCACCACCGGTCAGGTCATCCTGATCCTCGACGCCGACCACGTTCCCCAACCGGATCTACTCGATGCCACCATCGGCTATTTCGACGACCCTTCGGTGGCGCTCGTCCAGACTCCTCACGATTTCTCCAATCGGGATTCCTTTCAGCACTTCGATGTGGATCGCCACGCCCAGAGCATGTTCTTCGAGGTCATCCTGCCCGGCAAGGAACGTCACAACGGCGTGTTCTGGTGTGGATCGGCCGCACTCGTGCTCCGCCGCGCACTCGAGGACATCGGTGGCATTGCCATCGAGACCATCGCCGAGGATTTCCACACCAGCATCCGGCTGCACAAGGCCGGCTGGCGGACCCGATACCACCACGAGACCCTCGTCCAGGGCCTGGCTCCCCACGATCTCGACTCGTTCCTCCTCCAACGGGATCGGTGGGCTCGCGGAAACCTGACCGTCCTGCGGACCCCGGAGAGTCCCGTCATCGCGTCAGGCCTGTCCTTGAAACAGCGGGCCAGCTACCTGTCGTCCCTACTCGGATACTTCCTCCCTTACCAGCGGTTGGCTCAGATCGCCGTCCTCGTGACCATGCTGACCACCGGGATGGTCCCGTTCCGGGCGACCCCGTGGCAGCTTGCGATCCTCTGGGCCCCGTGGATGCTGCTCGAGGTGAAGGCGTCGTCCCTCCTCTGCCGGCGGGAGACGACGCTGTGGGATGGTTCGTACTCCTCGCTGCTCACCATGGGGATCTACTCGCGCGCCGTGCTCGGGCTCCTCCGCCCGATCGGAAGGAGCTTCTCGGTGACGCCGAAGGACGGCGTCGACACTGGAGGATGGCGGGCGGTCGCCCGGCTCCGGCTGGTTCTGGTCATGGGGTTCGCGGTGGCGACGGCCATGACGCTTCGCCTGCTCACCGTAGTAGGACTGATCTGGCTGCCCGCCCTCGGTACCTTCCCGTTGCTCGTCGGGTTCGCTCTCGCCGGCTGGGAGCTGGTCCTGATCACCGCTGCACTCGCCCGGGTCGCCCAGCGGCACCAGATCCGCCACCACTATCGGGTGCCGGTGGCGCTGGCGGCCACGCTCAACGACGCCATCGTCCGTCTGGTCGACCTCACGCCGACCGGAGCCGGCATCATCGGTCCCGTCCCGATGGAACCCGGGTCGCAGACCGGACTCCAGCTGGACCTTCCCCTGTCGGGCGGAACGGTCCGCTCGATGCGGCTTCGGTTCACCGTCGCCTCGTGCCAGGAGGTGTCCGGCCGCAGCTGGCGGATGGGCGGCTCGCTGGACGTGACCTCCGAGGCCGACCGTGAGGCGCTGATCGACCACTGCCAACTGGTCGGGGCCCGTTGGCGGCTGATCGGCTCTGGGCGCCTCGTCGACGTCCCCATCGTGGCCGATCGGGTGAACCGACACCTCCGCAGGTCACGCGGGAGCGAGGCGGTCGCCGGTCACTGAAGGTCCCTTCCGGCCACCGCGGTCTCGTCACACCTCACCGGTAGGGTGGATGGTGATCGTGTGATGACCGAGCCCGCCCACAGGGATCCTCCCCCTCGCCCGGCCTCGATCGTCGACGACCTGCACCCTGCCGTCTCCGGCTGGTTCCTCCGGCGGTTCCCCGGAGGGCCCACCCAACCGCAACGGTCGGCCTGGCCCCCCATCCGGGCCGGAGATGACGTGCTGGTGGCATCGCCCACCGGAACCGGCAAGACGTTGACCGGGTTTCTGATGGCGATCGACTCCGCGTACCAGGAGTGGCACGGTGCGCTCCCGGCCGGCGCGAACCCGTCCGGTCGACCCGCAGTGAAGGGTCCGCGCGTGCTGTACGTGTCGCCGTTGCGCTCGTTGGCGGCAGACGTCCATGCCAACCTCGAGGTTCCCTTGGAGGAGATAGCCGAGGAGGCCGTGCGACTCGGACTGCCGCCTCTCCACCTCGACGTCGCCATGCGCACCGGGGACACATCGCCGGCCCAGCGCGCGACCATGCGAAGGCGCCCCCCCGATTTGCTGGTCACCACGCCCGAGTCCCTGTACCTTCTGGTCACAGCCGAGTCATCGCGCGCCATGTTGGCGGATGTGCGCACGGTCATCGTCGACGAGGTCCACACCCTGGCCCGCGACAAGCGCGGTGCCCACCTGTCGCTCTCCCTCGAGCGCCTCGATCACCTGGTCTCGGCGGCCGGGGGGCACCTGCAGCGCATCGGGCTCTCGGCAACCCAGCGTCCACTCGAGGCTATGGCACGCCTGCTCACCGGTGTCGATCCTTCACGTCCGACGGCCACCGTGGTCGACTGCGGCCACCAGCGGCGCATCGACGTCGACATCGAGTTGCCCGCGTCCGAGCTCGAGGCTGTGACCAGCGGATCCCAGCTGGGCGACGTGCTCGATCGGATCGCCGGCCACGTTCGCCGGCACCGCACCACGCTGGTCTTCGTTAACACTCGCAAGATGGCCGAGCGTGTAGCCCATCAGCTGGCGCTGCGCCTGGACGACGTCGCTGACACTGCCGTTCAGGGTGATACTGCCGTTCAGGGTGACACTGCCGAGGGCGAAGGCGCACTCCTCGACGGTCACGGCGGCCGGGATGCCGGCCTCCGGGTGGCGGCCCACCACGGCAGCCTGTCACCCGCCCGCCGCAGGTCGGTCGAAGAAGCTTTGCGTGCTGGTCGGCTGAGGGCCCTCGTCGCCACCGCCTCGCTCGAGCTCGGCATCGACGTGGGTCCCGTCGAGCTGGTCTGCCAGATCGGCTCACCACGCTCCATCGGCACCTTCCTACAGCGGGTCGGACGGGCGAACCACCATCTTTGGGGGACCGCAACCGGCCTCCTCTATCCCCTGACCCGAGACGAGCTGGTCGAGTGCACCGCTTTGTTGTTCGCGGTCCGCCGGGGTCACCTCGATGTCCTCCGACCCCCGGCCGCTCCCCTCGATGTCCTCGCGCAGCACTTGGTTGCCGAGGTGGCCGGCTCCGGTGAGTGGGAGGTCGATGAGCTCTACGCCCTGGTCCGCCGCTCCGCTCCCTACGCCGATCTCGACCGGAGCGCGTTCGACGAGGTCGTCGACTTGGTCTCCTGGGGAATCAGCACGGGACGGGGGCGGTGTGGTGCCCACCTCCACCTCGACGCGGTCAACGGCGTCCTGCGAGCGCGCCGGGGAGCTCGGCTTGCGGCCCTTACCAATGGTGGGGCTATCCCCGAGACCGGCGACTACCGGGTCGTACTCGATCCCGAGGGCATCACCGTCGGCTCGGTGCACGAGGACTTTGCCGTGGAGGCGACTGCCGGTGACATCTTCCTCCTCGGTACCCACTCCTGGCGGGTGGTGAAGGTGGAGACGGGGACGGTCCGGGTGCACGACGCCGGTGACCTCCCCCCCACCGTCCCGTTCTGGCTTGGGGAGGCGCCGGCCCGCACCGCTGAGCTGTCCGAGGAGGTGAGCACCCTCCGCGCCGAGCTCGAGCCACTTCTGGCCAGCGGGGACCTCGCCAGGGCGCGACGGTTCCTCCGGGAGGGTTCGGGCGTCTCGGAAGCCGCCACCGATCAGGTTGTCGCGTACCTCGCAGCGGGTCTGGCAGCGCTCGGAGCCCTCCCCACCCAGCAGCGGCTGGTGATCGAGCGGGTGTTCGACGAAAGCGAAGGAACGCAGCTCATCCTCCATCTGCCCTACGGAGGCCGCATCAACCGCGCTTTCGGCCTGGCTCTCCGCAAGCGGTTCTGCGTCTCGTTCGACTTCGAGTTGCAGGCGGCGGCGGACGACGACACGGTGGTCCTCTCCCTCGGGCCACAGCACAGCTTTCCGCTCTCCCAGGTGCCTCGGATGCTTTCGAGCACCACGGCTACCGACACCTTGACCCAGGCCGTGCTCCCCCACCCGATGTTGATGTCGCGATGGCGGTGGAACCTCAACCGGGCGCTGATCGTTCCCCGGATGCGGGGAGGTACACGGCGACCGATCCACCTCCAGCGGATGGAGGCCGATGATCTCCTGGCCGCGGTGTGGCCGGCCCTCGCCGCCTGCCAGGAGAATGCCGGCCCGGGACCGGTGCCGGTGTCGGACCACGTGCTCGTCCGCCAGACCGTCGAGGACTGTTTGACCGAGTCGCTCGATTCCGCCGGCCTGGTCGCGCTCCTCGAAGCCCTCGATGCCGGCCGGGTGATGGTCCACTGCGTCGAGTCGGTGGAGCCTTCGCCCCTGGCGCACGGGATCCTCACCGGCAGGCCCTACACCTTCCTCGACGGCGCGCCTCTCGAAGAGCGACGCACGCGCGCCGTAGGCGTTTCCCGCGGACTGCCCGTCGCTCCTCGTGCGCTCGGCCCGCTCGATCCGGAAGCCCTGGCCACCGTGACGGATCACCTCCGGCCCGTTCCGCGGGGCCCCGACGAGGTCCACGATCTCCTGGGGTCGCTGGTGGCTTGCCGGCCGGTGCCGGAGTGGCGGTCGTGGTTCGATCAGCTGGTCTCCAACGGTCGGGCCGGTATGGTCGGCGGATCCTGGGTGGCAACCGAGCGGCAGGGAGTGGCGACAGCTGCATTGGCCTCGCTCACCGATCCATCGGTGGACGCCGACGAGGCGGTGGCCGAATGCATCGCCGGGCACCTCGAACTGACCGGTCCGACCACCGTCGACCGTCTGGTGGGCGGGATGGCGCTGAACGGTGGGCCGGTACGTGGCGCCCCGCTCAGCGTGGCACGGGCGCGGACCGGCCTGGCCAGACTCGAGGCACGCGGATCGGCCATCGAACTGCCCGACGGGCGTTGGTGCGCACGCCACGTGCTCGTCCGGCTGCACGCAGTCTCCCGCAACCAGCGGCGGCGCAGGGTGGAAGCCGCCGCCATCGTCGACTACGTGCGCTTCCTGGCCTGTTGGCAGCACGCCGCGCCCGGTACCCGACGCCAGGGTCGGTCGGGACTGCTGGCGGTGGTCGAGCAACTTCAGGGCCTCGAGCTGGCTGCCGGGGAGTGGGAGCGGACCGTGCTGCCTTCGCGTGTCTCCGCTTACGACCCGAGATGGCTCGACGAGCTCTGCCTCGCCGGGGAGGTGACCTGGGGACGCCTGACCCCTCGCCCCGAGGCGGCGCCCACCTCCCTGCAGCAGGGCCCGTCGGGCCGGCGCGGCGCATCGACCCCCTCGTCGGCCACACCCATAGCCCTTCTGGTCCGCCCGGACCTCGCCTGGAACCTGACCGCCGTGCGGATCGAGCGGGACGCCGTCGACCCGTCCTCGGGATCGTCCGCAGACATGCTCTCCGTGCTCCGGACCCGAGGTGCCTGCTTCCGGGCCGAGCTCGGAGCGGCGACGGGCCGATTGGAGACCGAGGTCGACGAGGGCCTGTGGGACCTCGTGGCCCGCGGCCTGGCCAGCGCCGACGCCTTTGGCGCGGTCCGTTCCCTACTTTCGGGGAGGAGCCGCCGATCGGTGGGTTCCCGTCGGGGGCGAAGCCGCCCGTCCGCACTCGGAAGGCAGCGGAGCGCTATCGGCACCGGTACCGGGGAGGGACGGTGGTCACTCCTCCCCGGGCCGGACCGGGCCGGGCTGGATGCGGCGTGCGGGCCGGAGCTCGAAGAGCTCGCCGAGCTGGTTGCCTGGCAGCTCTTGGCCCGCTGGGGAGTGGTGGCCTACGAGCTGTGGTCGAAGGAGTCCTACCGCATCCCCTGGCGCGAGGTGATCCGGGCCTTGCGCCGCCTGGAGGCCCGGGGACTGGCCCTCGGTGGCCGATTCGTCGGTGGCCTCTCGGGTGAGCAGTACGCCCTCTCCGAGGCGGCCGGATTGCTCAACGAGGTGCGTGCCGACCCGACCAGGGGGTCGACCGTCGAGGTGTCCGGCTCCGATCCGCTCAATCTCACCGGAACCCTGCTCGGCACCGATCGGGTGCCGGCCCTGCCCCGACGGCGGGTGGTCTTCGAAGGCGGTGCTCAGATGGGGCCGGACCATCGCCCGACCGATGGGCGCCGGCCGGTCGACCTTCCCAGCTGATCCGGTCTCCCTGACGATCGAACACCGAACCGTCATCAGATCGTCATGATCCTGAGACATCCGGCCGCTGGTTCGATCCGAACATCGGGTCGGAACCAACAACCTGCCCGGGAGGTCCCGATGAACGAAGTGAGCCGTCGCATGTTCCTGAAAGGCGGGTCGGCCGCGGTGGTGGCCGCCGGCGCCATGGCGGCGCTGCCCGGCCTGCCTGCGTTGGTCGGCGTCGCCGAGTCACAGGGGCCTGCTGATGCCGGTGCTGCAGAAGCTGCTGTCTCGGACCTCGCTCCGGCCAACACGCTGGCCGAGTCGCTCGTCGTCCACGTGCGCGACGTGGCCTCGGGGGAGATCGGGCTCTTTTCCGGCCTCCGCGAGGTCACCGTGCTCGACCCCAAGCTCGCCGTCCAGCTGGTCCGGGCGCTCGGCTGACAGACCCACAGGCCGACCATGCCCACCCGTCGGACGAACGCCCAAAGGCAGCGCGCCCACCGAAGCCGTCAGTAAGCAAGCAGACAAGCAGACAAGCAGACAAGCAGACAAGCAGACAAGCAGACAACTCAACAGAAGAGGAGCCCGATCCATGTCATCGCATCGCGAAGCCCCCGAGATCTCGAAGGACCCGGTGGCCGACTCCACCGACCTCTACGCCTTCCTCAGTCCGGACCACTCCGACAAGGTGACGATCATCGCCAACTACCTGCCTCTCGAGGCACCCGACGGCGGCCCGAACTTCTACGAATTCGGAGACGACGTCCTCTATGAGATCAACATCGACAACAACGGTGACGGGGTCGCCGAGATCACCTACCAGTTCGCGTTCACCAGCGAGGTCACCAATCCCAACACGTTCCTCTACAACACCGGACCCATTCTGAACATCACCGACACCACCTGGAATCGGCGGCAGACCTATTCGGTAACCCGGGTGGATCAGAGCGGCACCACGGTTCTGGGATCCGGGCTCCCCTGCCCTCCTTGCAACATCGGTCCCCTGTCGACGCCCGACTACCCCAAGCTGGCGCGCCAGGCGATCAACTCCTTCGGATCCGGCATCACCGGGACGAAGGTCTTCGCCGGCCAGCGGGCCGAGGGTTTCTACGTGGATCTCGGGGCGATCTTCGACCTGGGTGACCTCCGCCCGTTCGAGCAGGACCACAATATGTTCGGTCTGACCGGAACCGGGCTCGGGCAGATGGCTCAGGGTGTCAACTCGACCGCGGAGGTGAACGTGCACAGCATCGCCATCCAGGTCCCGGTCAAAGAGCTCACCTCCACGGGAACCCATCCCCACAACGTCACCGATCCGGGGGCGACCCTCGGAATTTGGACGACGGCGAGTCGGCAGAAGGCCCGGATCTACGAGAACACCCCCGGAATCAACCTTGATTCCGGACCGTTCGTCCAGGTCTCCCGGTTGGGAAACCCGCTCTTCAACGAGGTCCTCATTCCGCTGGGAACCAAGGACTACTGGAACTCCCAGAACCCTTCGGGTGACAGCCAGTTCGCATCCAATGTGGCCAATCCGGAGCTGGCCGGGCTCCTCCCCGTGCTCTACCCCGGTGTCTTCCCCAACCTCGCCGCCCACAACACCACCGGGCAGCCTCGGGCCGACCTGCTCGCCATCCTCCTGACCGGCATCCCTGCCGGAGTCGTCCCCGGCTTCGAGAACGAGACCGGGCCGACGCAGGCGGACATGTTGCGCCTCAACGTGGCGATCCGCCCGACGACCAGCAACATCTCCAACCTCGGGCTCATCGGAGGGGATCCGGGGGGCTACCCGAACGGTCGGCGGGTCTTCGACGACGTGGCGACCATCGAGCTCCGGGCCATTGCCGGTGCCACGCTTCCGTTGGTCGACCCGAGCTACTCCCCCGACGCGGCGGCCGGTGCCGTCTCGATGGGTCTCACCTCTGGCCCGGCCGACCTGACCGCCATGGGTACCGAGAACTACCTGCCGGAGTTCCCCTTCCTCGGCCTGCCCCACTCGGGGTTCAACGCCGAGGTTGATCGATGACAGGCGACCCGGGGACAGGGACCCTCCCGGGGACAGGGACCGTTCCCGGGACCGAGAGCGTCCCCGGGCCCAGCACCGAGGGGAGCGTGCTCCTCGACATCGGAGGCGACCGGGGGGCCCTGGTGGTGTTCACCCCGGCCGCCCTGGACGGAGCCGAGATCGAGATCAGACCGATGGGTCGGGATTGGGACGGCACCCACACCGCGGTCAGGCGCCGAGAACTCCCCGCGGCCGAGTACTTCGCGGGCGTCTTCGGATCGCTCCTCGCCGGCCCCTACCAGCTGCGGCTCCGGGGGGAGGTCTCCGACATCTTCATCGAGCTGAACGTGACCGGAGGCGAGATCACCGAGGCCCGCTGGCCGGCGACCTGAGGGCCCCCGCTGTCTGCGCGGCCGGTCCGGGGAGTTCACGTCAGCCGGATGGTGGCCACGCCCAGCCCGACCCGGCCGGCGGTCGAGCGGACCACAAGCTGCTCGGCAGCCGGATCGTAGGGGAGTCCGATCGTCGCGTACCGCCCCGGGGGGACGCTGCCTTCCGCCTCGGAGCGTCCGTGCTCCAGCCGGTAGGAGACTGGTCGCAGACCGGGGTTGGCGCACTCGACTTCGAGGGTGGCATACGGAGCGCCCTGTTCGAGGGTGATGACGCTCTGGCGCCCGCTACGCCTCCAGGCGGTTGCGGTCTCGCTCGTTGGGGGCGACCAGGTCCGGTCCTCGTCAGGAGGAAGCCGGAAGGTCCCCAACTCGTAGGTTCCACCGGCCCTGCGGGCCTCGAAGATCGTTCCGAGGTGGGTGGACGGACTGACGTGCTTCGTGGTGAGCCAGCCCAGCTGCTGGAGGGTCCGGAGGAAGTAGGACTCCTGGAAGCCGAGCTCGAGCCAGCCGTTCCGTCTCACAGCCCACAGCGACTCACCGTCGAGCCTGAGGCCCCAGGGAACGGGGAAGGAGTCGTCGATCGGTTCGGCCGCGAAGAAGATCCTCCCTCCCGGCGAAAGGGTCGATTCGAGTTTCCGGAGCATCAGCCGATGGTCAGAGCAGTGGTGGAAGCTCTCGTAGAACAGGACGGCGTCGTAGGTGGCCTCCAGTCTGTCCACCTCCAGGAATTCTCCTGTTCGGACATCGAGCTGCAGGCCGATCCTCGAGCCCCGATCCCTTATCAGGCCGACGAACGTCGGGTCGACGTCGATGGCGGTGATCCGGTAGCCCATCCTGGCAAGCGGAAGGGTGGTGTTGCCCCATCCGGCGCCGAGCTCGAGGATCGAGGCGTTCGGCGGCAGTCCCATGGCGGCGATGATCTGGCCGACCGCCATCAGCTGATGGCCGACGGTCTCGGAGCTCTCGGTGTAGTACGGGAACGGCCGGTCGGGGTTGACCGCGAAGTCCGAGCGCTCGTGGCCGACCTCGTAGCTGGAGCGCCGGGAGATCGACCGGTAGAGGTCGAACTGGCGATCACGGTACTCCTGACTGGTGGGATCGTCCGGAAGACCGGTCGGTGGTTCCATGCGAAATCCCTGGAACACCGCCCGCATCGCGTCGTCAGAGACCGCCCCTGCCAGATCGACCTCTTCGAGCTTCCGGTCCAGCTCCACGAGCGAGTGGAGGACCTCGCTCGGGCCATCCGGTGGCGATCCCGTACCCGCCGGCCCCTGTAAGGGGGCTGGGCGGAACCCACAGACCCGCGCCAGGCGACCGGCATACCGGCGCAGCGGCCGAGCGGACAGACCCAGGCGGATCCGGAGTTCGCGTGCCCGTGCGCCCCAGGGAACACGGTCGGTCTGGATCGTCACGGTGCTCGCGTTCTCCGACGAATGGGGTGGGAAGGGGTGCGGACCGGACCAGTGTGCCAGAGTCCGGTCGGGTCGAGGAGAGCTCCCCATGCCCATCGGCAACGGGGCATGCCCGTCGCGGTCAGGTCTCCTCGAGGTCGGCTACCAGCGCCGCCACCTCGTCGTCCGTCGTCGACCAGGAGCAGATGAAACGGGTGGCTCCGGCGATGAAGTCGTACAACTGCCACCCGCGATCTGAGAGCCTGTGACGCTGAGAGGGGTCGAGACGGGCGAACACCGCGTTCGCTTCGACCGGGTAGGCGAGCCCCACGCCCCTCTTCCGCATCTCACCAGCCAACAGCTCAGCCATGCGATTGGCGTGTCGGGCGTGGACCAGCCAACTCCCCGAGGTGAGCATCGTCGCCCACGGAGCGGCCAGGAAGCGCATCTTGGAGGCGAGCTGTCCAGCCTGCTTGCACCGGTAGGCGAACTCCGCGGACAGGGCCCGGTCGAAGAAGACGACCGCTTCGCCCATCCCCATTCCGTTCTTGACACCTCCCAGGCTGAGCACATCGACGCCGATCCGCCAGGTCAGGTCGGCCGGATCGCACCCCAGCGACGCCACGGCATTGGCGAATCGAGCACCATCCATGTGGACCCGCATCCCCAGATCGGTCGCCGTAGCGACAAGCCCAGCCAACGAAGTGGGGTCGTACACGGTGCCGAGCTCGGTCGGTTGGGTCAGTGAGAGCGCCCGCGGTTTCGGATAGTGGACATCTGTGCGCCTGGTGGCGAGGTCGCGCATCGCATTGTGGTCGATCCGGCCGTTCGCACCACCGGCCAGCCACAGTTTGGCTCCATTCGAGAAGAACTCCGTCGCTCCGCACTCGTCGGTTTCGACGTGTGCGAGCTCGTGGCAGATGATGCTGTGGTACGGCTGGCAGAGTGAGGAAAGGGCAAGCGCGTTGGCGGCGGTCCCGTTGAACACGAAATAGACGTCGCAGTCCGTCTCGAACACCTGGCGAACCGCGTCGGCGGCGCGGGCGGTCCAGTCGTCGTCTCCGTAAGGTGAGGCGGCGCCACGCTGGGCCGCATCGATGGCCGCCCTGGCTTCGGGGCACCATCCAGCCGTGTTGTCGCTGGCGAAGTCGTACCGCATGTTCGCCGTTCTACCCGTTGCACGAGCAGAACGGGGTGACCGGCGACGGTCAGAAGCGCAAGATGATGGTCTTCGCTCCCCGATCCGCGGCCAGCTCCGCAGGTGTGAAGCGCAACGGGACCCAGCGCTTCTGTGCGTAGAGCTTGGTCATGTTGGATGCCCACGGGGATGTCGGATCGGTGGATTGGGAGTAGGTGAGGATCCCCTGGGCGATCGGACCGGTCGGCGTCAGCTCGGTGGTCATGACCAGCGACGAACCGTCATAGACCGCGCCGTACGCACCTGGGCTCAGCGGGCCACCGGAACCGCTGACGGAGTAGATCGCATTGAAGCATCCGGTGTCGCAACCCGGGATCGGAATGCGCTTGCCGTTGGCGGCGTCGTAGTGCTGCACCGGTCGGTAACCGGCGTCGATCGGGATGTTGTGTGCGCGCAGGTTCTGCACAGCGTCGGCAAGCGCGCTCAGCACCTGAGGATCCGCAGTGTTGAGTCCCGAAGGAGTGGTGAGCGGTGCGGCCGGGTTGAACGGGACCGTCCAGGCGTTCGACGGGGCGAAGCGGTACCACTCGGAGAAGAGCCACCCTCCCCTCGCACCGAAGGTGCCGGTTCCGTTGTAGCCGCTCAGGGCGCGGCACGCGGGTCGGAGGTCGACGACCTGACCGTTGCTGGCAGTTGCCCTCGGATCGGCGTTGCAGGCGGAGACCAGAGCGGGCAGCACGAGCTGAGCCTCCTCGGACTGGTCGCTCTCCCACATCTTCTGGAGCGAGGGAATGGTGAAGCCGGGTGGACCGAAGCCGTCGGTACCGGCCAGCCGCTGGGCGATCATCTGGTTGCCCAACCGGGTACGCAGCCCCTGGGGAACGTCGATGTTGCCGATGATGGGCGAGAACGCCGGGAAGGGCGCGCTGGGGTTGGCCAACCAGTAGGAGTCATTGGAGTTCTCCACGTAGTCGGTCCGGATCGTGTGCGGGAGGTGGCTGGCGTTGAAGATACCGGGCACCGGTGTACCTGGATCGTTGTGCCAGGCACAGGCCGTCCGCGATCCGTCGAGGGTGATCAGACCCGAAGCCTGGTACACGAGGGTGGGCAGACCGCTGGGAAGGCACGACGAGTGGATCATCGAGAGTGGGACGTTCGGCGTGTTGCCGACGTCCGCGTACAGCACGTGACCGGTGCTGTCGGCGGCGATGGTATTGAAGGTGGGGATGGCCAGGTACTTGGATTCGACCTGGAGGAGAGCGGACACCGATGTGCTCTGTCCCATCCTCAGGTACTGGTTCGCGGCCCGGAAGGTGTCGTTTATGGTCGAGTCGTCGACCGCGTAGGCGGTCGTAGTGCTCCACGAGTACGACGCCTGGTGGACCACGGCGACCGTGCCCCAGATCGTGGTGTAGAAGGTGTGGGTCACCGTCCCGCTGCCGTTGTCCACTCGCACGGACACCCGTCCCATCGGGGTGGCCTTGCCGTTCACGTAGTAGCTGGTTGGATGGCCCGGAACCAGTTGCAGCTGGTAGAAGGTGAATCGTTCATCGGTCGACACGGTGTGGGTCCAGGCCAGGTCCTGATTGAAGCCGATACCGATGAGTGGGAAGCCCTCGAGGGTGCCCCCCATCACGTCGTACTGGCCGGGAACGGTCAGCTGCGCCATCCAGAAGCGCTCGGTCCCCTGCCAGGGGAAGTGGGGATTGGCGAGCACCATTCCGTCGTGACCGACGGTGTCTGCGGAACCGAGAGCGATCCCGTTGGAGCCGAGTGTGGAGTTCCCGTTTACGCCGAACTCCCGTTTGAGGGAGGCCAGACCGGTTGGACTGGGGGTTGCGCCACCCGAGGTCACCAGGGCCTCGGTTCGCACCGGCCGGATCCCGGTTCGAACAGGGTGCTTGACCGGCACCGACTTGTTCGGAGCCGATCGGTTCCCCCGTGGCACCGCAGGCCGGGTCGTTTGCCGGGCGGTGCCCGAGGCGGCGGGCAGAACGGGAGGTACAGCGTTCACTTCCCGGGTGACGAACTGCTGACTCGATGCCTCCGTCGAGATCTGGATACCCCGCAGGTACATGTCCTCGAGATCGATCGGTCGGACCCAGGGTTGGCCGGCGCACGTCGGATCGTGGAGGCTTCCCGAAGAGAGAAAGGTGTTGTAGCCGCGGACGAAGCCGCGGTAGAGCTGCTTGATCTGCGGCAGCGGACCCACCGGTGGTGGTGCGTGCTCGAAGAGGGTCACCGGATGGGTCGCGGCGATCATCTTCCAGAAGAGATCGGAGTTCAGGTTGGAGTTCACGGTCCCGGCCGAGTAGTCGATGCTCAGTCCGTTCGGTCCGAAGTAGCGTGACCTCTTACCCTCCACGGTGACGAAGTCCTGCGCCAACGTGCAGAAATTGTCCTGGGCGAAGGCCCACGCCTCGCCGTAGCCGAGCCCTTCGAAGTTCGACGCCACGATATGCGGGATACCGTTGGTGTCCCTGGTCACCGTCACCGCGTTGGCGGTACCGGCAACCCGGACCGGAGCGGCCCCCGAGCTGGGAGACGATCCCAGCATCAGCACCGGAACGAGCGCGGCAGCGGTCAGTGCGATCCGGCCCATCACCCGTCGGAAGCGGCCTTTGGCGAGCGTCACCTGCGCCTCGTGGCTCCCTACCGCCATGACATCCCCCTTTTCGACGCGCTCCCCCGTGGTCACGCTCCGCGGCCACCGACGTCGTCCGCGACGTCGGTGGGCGTTCGGAGACACTAGCAAACGACACCCCACATGGACAGTGGGGGTACGGTCCTTCGGCATGCCGGCCGTCAGTCCCGAATACGACAGCGATCCAGAACCCGCGCCCGCTCGTTCCAGATCGGTTGGCAGGAAGACGTGCACGAGCCGGTGGCCGGGCGCCTCGTGGCCGAAGGGGTGGAAATGGTGCTCGACGTCGGTTGGGGCATCGGTCGGTTCGCGACCGCGATTGGCGCACGCCTGATCTGGATGGGCGTCGATGCGTCACCTCGACAACTCGCCGACTGTCCATACCGACCGGTGCCGACACGGACCGCACCAGACGGCCGAGAGCATCATCCAGTTGACACTTGATAAAGCTACTGCTTGACTAATGGGTCGTGGGCATCACTATCGACGACGAGCGGCTCGACGCGATGTTCGCCGCGCTCGCCGACCGCACCCGGCGCGACATCGTGGCCAGGCTCAGCACGGGTGAGGCGACGGTCAAGGAGCTCGCAGCGCCCTATCCGATGAGCCTGCAGGCCGTATCGCAGCACATCGGGGTGCTCGAGCGGTGCGGCCTGGTCAGCCGGGGCCGGCACCGCCAGACCCGGCCGTGCCGGCTGGAACCGCAAGTGCTGGAATCCGCGGTGTTGTGGATCGAAGAGAGCCGCCGCGTATGGGCTGAGCGCATGGACCGGCTCGAGACGCATCTGGCCGACTTGCAGGAACCCCAGCAGCGGTGAGCGTCGGTGAGCTGGTCTACCGGCGGGTCTTCCGCGCGCCACGCGAGCTGGTGTGGCGGTGCCTGACCGAGCCCGCAGAGCTCGCGCAGTTCTGGGGTCCGCGGGGCATTGTCACCCCGCTGGATGGCATCATCGTCGAACTCCATGCCGGGGGCCGGTTCGAGACGCTGATGGTCGGCGACCACGGGAACCACCGCATGATCGCCACGTTCACCGAGGTCGTTCCCCCCGAACGGCTGTCCTGGGTCGAGCCGGCCAGCGGTATGCACACGACCGCCACGCTTATCGACCTCGGCGACGCCACCACCGAGATCGTCATCCACCAGCAGCACGTTCCCGAGCCGATGCGCACGCCCGAGGCCCGCGCCGGCTTCATCACCTCGCTTGACAAGCTCGAGCACCACCTCACCCATCTGATCCGACAGGAGCGACCGTGACCGACCTGCAGTCCTTCGTGGCACCGACCTACCACGGTCTCGCCGACCTCCTCGCCTCCGCTCCCGCCGAGACCTGGGACGCCCCGTCGCTGTGTGCGAACTGGCAGGTCCGGCACGTCATCGCCCACGTGACGATGGCGGCACGGCTCACACCCGAGCAGTTCGGCGCCGAGATGGCGGCGGCCGGCGGGGACTTCACCGTGCTCTCCGACACCGTGGCCGCCTGCGACGCCTCCCTGCCGCTCGCCGACCACATGGACGCGCTGCGCTCCCCGCTGATGCACGCGTGGCGACCGCCGGGCGGCGGCGCGGCCGGTGCCCTCAGCCACGCCGTCATCCACTCCCTCGACATCACCGTTCCCCTCGACCGGCCGGCGGTCGCGCCAAGAGACGCCGTGGTCGCCGTCCTCGACCAGCTCACCGCCGCCAACGGCGCATACTTCGGCGTCGAGCTGACCGGCCTCCGCCTCGATGCCGCCGACACCGACTGGAGCTGGGGCAGCGGCGACGCCGTGCGCGCCGACAGTGGCCATCTGGTAGCGCTCCTGAGCGGCCGCACCCTCCCCGACGGCCGTGCCCTCCAACGTGTCGATCGGTAACGCAGATGGGGCGCTCACAGTACTCCTGGGGGTGACACCGCCGCGCCCGATCGGCATCGACGCGATCTGACCTCTCGGCCAGGAGCGAGACCGGATGGCCGCGTACCGGTGAGCGCTCCTCAAGTGATGTGATGAAGACGCGGGGCCTCTGCTCCCTGCGAGAGTTCCGCTCTCACGACCGAGATCGGTGTTTGCACAGAGGTTCCACAAGAAGGGAGCCCACTGTGGGCAAAGAGTATGTCGGCATCGACCTTCCTGACGGGATTCGGTGATTTATCGGTTGGATGAGGTAGGTGAAAGGATCGACTGGGCCGCCGACTTGTTTCGAGGGCACTGCTACGCCGTCCACCTCGCCAACCCGCGCGGCAATGACTGGTGCAAGCGGAGAGTGAAGAGCGACGAGCGCGACGCGGGGTCTGGCCGATCTGTTGCGCCTGGGTCGTCTGGCCGAGGCGTTGATCGTACCGCCGGCGGTCAGAGAGCTGAGGGAGCTGGTCCGGTTCCGTCACAAGCTTTCGGGTCTACGCACGGGGATCAAGGCCCAAGCCCACGCGGTGCTGGCCAAGAACGGGATCCTGCCGGCCCGCAAGGACATGTGGGGTGAAAGTGGGTCGGTGCAATTCGACTCCCTCGAACTCCCCGGCGCCTTCGACCACCGCCTGGCCGTGTTTCGTGACCTCGTCCACTACCACGACGAGGAGATCACCCGACTCGACCGGACGATCCACTCGATGTGCAAGGACGACGCCGGCTACCAGGCCGTCCAAGCCTTCCACGGGGTGGGCCGGGTCTTCGCGGCGGTCTTCGCGGCGGAAAGCCAGGACGTCCACCGCTTCGATTCG
Source organism: Acidimicrobiaceae bacterium (assembly GCA_027315005.1). Lineage (GTDB taxonomy): Bacteria > Actinomycetota > Acidimicrobiia > Acidimicrobiales > RAAP-2 > Bog-756. The sequence continues at coordinate 42,323 of DAHUZT010000009.1, forward strand.
CCACAGGCGCTGTGCTCCTGGACCGGGCTCGCGCCCCTCCACCGGGAGTCCGACGGCAAGGTCCATCGGGGACGGATCACCAAACAGGGATCTCGTCTCGTGCGGTGGGCAGCCATCGAGGCGGTCGCCTGCTAGCACGGCGGTGCCGCCTTCACCGAGAAGTTCCACGCCATCGCCGAGCGGCGTGGAAAGACGAAAGCCAACGTCGCCATCGCCCGGAAAGTTCTCACGCTCGCCTACTACGGCCTCAGGGACGGCGAGATTCGTTGCCTCCAGGGCACGAAGGCGGCGTGACGCTCGGACACACCCGATCCGAGCTCGGCGAACGGCAGGGCTCCCACCTCCTCAAGGTGGCGTAGTCGTCCAAGTGATTGAGCCCTTCCGGCAGTGCCCGGAACGCACCATGTCGAGCAACTCGACGCAGACATGCCCGGGCAGCCGAGCCTGCCCCTTCCTCACTCTCTCGTGGATGAGAGATCTTGGTGCGACAGAAGCGGCACCCAACGTGCTCACAGCGACAACCTGATCGATTCTGCGCTCCTCGCTCGACAGCGGCGCGCGTCATTCTGGGGCGGCGTTCGGCGCTGCGGCCGGGCACGCGGTCACCGGGTAGGGACGACCTCGAAGCGCTGGCGGCCGCGGATACGGTAGACGTGGAAGTCGGAGTCGAGCGTGAAGATCCTGCGGTGACCATGCTCCTCGGCGAATGCGACCAGAGTGGCATCGGCGAGGTCCATGGGTCTGTCGGCGTATTGGTCCATCAGCCGGGCACTGCGTTCGAGCGCGGACGCGGAGAGGTCGGCAACGATCAGGCGACCGGTGTGAACCAACCGCCAGAGCGCCCGCTGTCCCTGGATCCCTCCGGCTCTTGCCAGGAGGTACATAGTCTCAGTGAATGCCGGCCATGTCGTCACCAACGGCAAAGAGAGCTCGTCGAGCACCTCCAAGCAGGCAACGTGGTCCGCTTCATCGGCGTCAATGAGGGCGATGAGCGGTCCAGCGTCGGTGAGCGTCAACTCCGGGCCCGGTCATCGGCCAAGACTCTCGTGAATGCCTCTCCAGAGTGCCGGGCACGCCCGCCTCCGCCGTGGACGGTACCGACGACATCGCCGAAGATATCGCTCGGGTGGTCCGCCAGTGTCGCGTTGGCACGCTCCTCGGCAGCGTGCCGGATGAACTCGGACACCGACTCGCCCTTGACCGTGGCGGCTCGCTGAACCCTCTCGTCGAGATCGGGATCGAGGCGCAAGCTTCTCATACGACGACTGTATCACAGTGGGTGTTGTAGGTACTACACTTATCCGCCCGGCCCCGGGGGCGCTCTCGAATTGCCTGGGATCCGCGCCCTGAGGGGAAGCCGGTGCGATCGACTTCGACGTTCGCGGGAATGGAACGCCACCTACATGGCCCTTTCCCGTTTGCGGCTCGGAGTTGGTGCCGGTAACACACGCCCGACGTTCCTGATTCCTTCGGCGCTACGTCGGCATCGGCGACGGCGGTCGTTCCGGCACGTTGTTCAGACGAACCAGGTACCGTAGTTGAGCAGACGCTCAACTTGGAGGTACCCGGATGGTGAAGACCGCCGACGCAGAGAAGGCCGAGACCCGATCCTCAACTCGTGGAGATGAGACCCGTCGGCTGCTGATCGAGGCCGCCATCGAGACCCTCAAGGACCACGGGTTCGCCGGTGCCAGCGCCCGGGTAATCGCCGACCGCGCGGGAGTCAACCAGGGGCTGGTCTTCTACCACTTCGACTCAGTGGTTGGTCTTCTCCTCGCCGCCCTCGATGCTGTCAGTGCCACCCGCCAGGCCCGTTACGGGGAAG
>DAHUZT010000013.1 GCA_027315005.1 Acidimicrobiaceae bacterium
CCGGTCGCCCCGGTCGCCCCGGTCGCCCCGGTCGCCCCGGTCGCCCCGGTCGCCCCGGTCGCCCCGGTCGCCCCGGTCGCCCCGGTCGCCCCGGTCGCCCCGGTCGGCGAGGAGGGAGTCGAGGAGGATTGCGCGGTGCTCGGCGGCCGACCCCCACGCCTCCGCAAGTGCCCAGGTGCGCTTCAAGAAGAGATGGAGGTCGCACTCCCAGGTGTAACCGATGGCTCCGTGGACCTGCAGAGCCACCCGGGCAGCTTCGCCGGCCGCCTCCGAGGCCATGGCCTTGGCCATCGACGCCGAACGCCGGGCGGTCGGCCGTCCCTCGTCGAGTTCCCACGCCGCGGCGTACACTACCGGGCGGGCGAATTCCAGCGCCACTTGCGCTCCGGCCAGGAGATGCTTGACCGCCTGGAAGCTGCCGATGGGCCTTCCGAACTGGTGTCGCTCCCTGGCGTAGTCCGCACCGAGCGACACCATGCGGTCGGCGAGGCCGAGGAGCTGCGCCGCTGTCGACACGGCGGCTCGTTGGGCGGTCCTGCGAATGAGTCCATCGGCCGCGGGTCCGGATGCGATGAGCGAATGCCTGCGAGGTGTCCAGTCGCAGACAGCGAGACGGCGGGTCGGGTCCAGTGACCCGACGGGGATGATGCGTACGTCCTCTTTCGCGAGGATGTGGACTTCTGGTCGGTCTCCGGCCGTCGTCGCGAGGACGAACAAGTCCGCTCCGTCGGCGCCGGCGATCGGTTCAGCGATCCCCGCCAGCCTCCCGACCGCGGCCGCGGTGGTCCCTCCGGCGATCGCCGAGAGCCAGTGGGTGGCCGCTCCGCCATCCAGCCCGGCACCGGCCGCGTCGACGAGGGCGGGTACCGCCAGGGCCGTGGTCTCCAGGAACGGCTCGGGAAGCGCCACCCGGCCGGTTTCCTCGAGGACCAGCACGAGATCCACCATGCCAAGGCCGAGGCCACCGCTCGATTCTGGGACGGTCAGCCCGATCATGCCGAGCCCGGCCAGGGTCGCCCATCGCCCCGGACGTGCTTCGGGCTGCTCGAACGCCCGACGCAGGGCAGTGGGCGGGCACGTCCGCGCCAACACCTGGCGAATGGCATCACGGAATTCGATCTGCTGTGCGCTGAATGCGAAGTGCACGACGTCTGCCTGACGTCAGCCGCGCGGGAGGCCGAGCATCCGCTCTGCCACCACGTTCCGCTGGATCTCGTTGGTACCGGCATAGATCGGACCGGCCAGTGCGAAGAGGAAACCGTCGAGCCAGCCCGCAACGACCTGGTCGCCATGCATCTCCGCTCCTAGTCCGAGCAGTGCGAGCGCCGTCCGATGGATGGCGAGGTCGGTCTCAGACCAGTGGATCTTGTTGGCGCTGGCCTCGGGCCCGACAGTGCCCCCTTCCCGTACCCGGGTGGCGGTCCAAAGCGTGTTGAGGCGGTAGGACTCGGCGTCCATCCAGGCCCGGGCGACCTGATCGGAGTGGAGTGCAGCGATGTCCGGTCTGTCAGCCAGGCGTTCGGCGTACAGCCCGATCAACCGATCCGCCGCCACCGTGTAGCGGGCCGGGCTCCGAAGGCTCAGTCCGCGTTCCGACCCGGCGGTGGCCATGGCTACGCTCCAGCCTTGGCCGACGGCACCGACCACCTGGTCGTCGGGGACGAAGACCTCCTCCAAGAACAGCTCGGCGAACCCCGTCTCGCCATCGATCTGTGCGATGGGCCGGACGGTCACCCCCGGGCTGGCCAGGTCGATGAGGAAGTAGGTGAGCCCACGATGGCGCTCCGCGTCGGGATCGGTGCGGAACAGCCCGAAGCACCATTCGGCGAACGCGCCCCGCGAAGTCCAGGTCTTCTGTCCCGAGAGCAACCAGCCGTCGCCACCTGGCGCCCGCACGGCCCGGCTGCGGATTCCGGCGAGATCGCTGCCGGCGTCCGGTTCCGACCACCCCTGGCACCAGATCTCGGAGCCGGACGCCATGGCGGGCAGGAATCGATCCTTCTGGTGTTCGGTGCCGAACGCGAACAGGGTCGGAGCCAGAAGAAAGATCCCGTTCTGACCGACTCGGGGAGGGCCCCCCGCTCTCCAGTACTCCTCTTCGAATACGAGCCATTCGAAGATGTCGGCGTCCCGACCTCCGTACCGCTCGGGCCAGGAGACGACTGACCAACGGTCCTCGAACATGGCCCGCTCCCAGACCCGGTGCGCCTCGAACCCTTCCTTGGTGTCGAGCGACGGAAGGGAGCCCGGAGCAGGCACGTGAGTCTCGAGCCACGTCCGCGCCTGCCGTCTGAACTCTTCCTGCTCTGCGGTGAACCGCAGGTCCATCCCGACGTCCATCTACCGTTCCTCTCCGAAGCGGATCCGTCTTCGAAGCGGATCCGTCTTCGAAGTCCGTCGGCCAAGTTTCCCAGAAATGGACCATCCGAAACACGGTGGGATTTCCAGTTGCCGCCGGATGTCGGCCACAATAGGGCGATGACCAGTGCCGTGATCGTAGATGCCGTCCGGACACCGGTGGGAAGGCGCAACGGCCGGCTCTCCGGCTGGCACGCGGTCGATCTCGCTGCACAGCCGCTGCGGGCCCTCGTCGAACGCAACGATCTCGATCCGTCCCTCATCGAAGACGTGGTCCTCGGCTGCACGATGACGGTCGGTGAACAGGCCATGAACATCGGTCGGAACGCCGCGCTGGCTGCCGGTTTCCCGGTCACGGTACCGGGCACGACGGTCGATCGGCAGTGTGGCTCCGCCCAGCAGGCCGTGCATTTCGCAGCGCAGGCGGTGATGGCAGGTGCTATGGAGGTGGTCATCGCCGGGGGTGTCGAGGCGATGAGCCGGGTGCCCATCGGAGCCACCACCGAGCACGGTCCCGGGAATGCGTACGGGCCGGTGGTCCATGAGCGTTTCGACCTGATCCATCAGGGGCTGTGCGCCGAGGAGATCGCCCGACGTTGGGGAATCGATCGTGAGCAAATGGATCGCTTCGCCCTCGAATCGCATCAGAGAGCGTTCAGGGCGTCATCCGAGGGGAGGTTCGACGATGAGATCGTCCCATTGCCGACCCGCCGAGCGGTGATCGAGGCGGGGGTGGCATCGGCGGGTTCCGACCTGGGCGATCCGGCAGCCGAAGGACCGTTGGGATTCGACGAAGGGATCCGTCCCGACTCGACCATTGAGGCGCTGCGATCGCTCAGACCCGCGTTCGTCGAGGATGGGCTGGTCACGGCCGCGAGCTCCTCGCAGATCTCTGACGGTGCCGCCGCCGTGCTGATCCTTTCCGAGGAACGTGCGGGACGGCTCGGCCTGGTGCCTCGGGCCCGCTTTCACACGTTTGCCGTGGCTGCAAATGATCCGAGGATCATGCTCACCGCTCCCATACCTGCGACCACCCTGGTCCTCGAGAAGTCGAAGCTTTCTCTCGAGGATGTCGATCTCATCGAGATCAACGAGGCATTCGCGTCGGTGGTGCTGGCTTGGGAGCGGGAGTTCCATCCCGACATGGGAACGGTCAACGTCAACGGTGGGGCCATCGCAATCGGACATCCCACGGGCGCATCGGGGGCACGTCTTCTGTCCACCCTGCTGAACGGGATGGAGCGCACCGGAGCCCGCTATGGGCTGCAGACCATGTGCGAAGGCGGTGGCCAGGCGAATGCCACCATCGTCGAACGACTGGGCTGAGTCGGATCCGAAGGTGGTCTACTTGGGGCCCCGGGGTCCGTCGGATTGCTCCGGGACGAGGTTCCGCTCAACCGTTACCAGCTGCTTCGAGGACATTGCTCTGAGCACTGAATTCGACTCGCTCGGCTCGAGTCGGGCGCGACAGCAGGTAACCCTGGTAGAGATCGCATCCCAGCGCCACGGCCCGCTCGAGCTGCACCGGGGTCTCGACTCCCTCTGCGAGGACGACCAGGCCGAGCGCCTTGCTCAGTTGCACGATTGCCGTCACGATCGCCTCGTCGTTGTCGAAGTTGCCGAGGCCGTCGACGAATGACTTGTCGATCTTCAGGATCTTCACTGGGAATCGCTTCAGCTGGGCGAGTGACGAGTAGCCGGTTCCGAAGTCGTCGATGGCCAGACCGACACCCATCTCGTGTATGCCACCCAGCACTGCGATCGACGTCGAAGTGTCGCTCATCAGCATGCTCTCGGTGACCTCCATCACCAGGGCACTGGCAGGCAGACGTGAATCGACGAGTGCAGCCTTGATCGTGTCCAGCAGCTCCGGGTCCCCAAGCTGGTGGGCGGAGAGGTTGACGGTGATGTACGCGTCGGTGGCACCCGGCAGTTCCCTGCGCCACCGAGCCATGGTCTGACACGCCTCACGCAGCACCCACCGACCGAGCGAAAAGATCAGATCGGTCTCCTCGGCAAAAGGGATGAACTCCATCGGACCGAGCAGCCCACGCGATGGATGGTTCCAGCGGACGAGCGCCTCCATGGCAACGATCTGGTTGTCGTGGACAGAGGCGATCGGCTGGTAGTGGACGGCGAGCTCGTCGTGGTCGATCGAGTGGCGCAGATCGTCGTAGATCTCGAGTCGGGCGACCGACTTGGCCCGGAGGGACTCGTCGAAGACCTCGACCCGGGAGCGCCCCTTGTTCTTCGCCTGGAACATTGCGGTATCAGCCTGCTGGAGCACGTCCTGGGCAGCCAGGCGGCCCCTCATCACGAACGCCACTCCGACGCTCGAGGTGACGACGACGTTCCGCCCCGTTGTGAGCTGGACGGGTTCGGCAAGTAGACGGGTGTACTCGGAGGCCAAGGTCATGGCCAGATTGACGTCATGGACGTTCCGGCACAGTACGACGAACTCGTCGCCCGAGAACCTGCTGACCAGGTCGCCTGCGCGCACCGCCGACTTGAACCGCTGGGCCAGGGCGAGGAGCACCTCGTCTCCGCAGGCATGGCCGAAGGAGTCATTGACCAGCTTGAAGTGGTCCAGGTCGATGAAGAGCACGGCCAGGTTGCTCTTCTTCTGGGCCGCCACCAGAAGTTCGCGTTCGAGCTCGTCGTTGAACAACGACCGGTTGCCGAGCCCGGTCAGTGAGTCGTGGTAGGCCAACCAGTGCAGCTGAGCCTCGACCGCTCTCCGATCGGTCACATCGGTGAACGAGCACACGACCATCGGGGCCCCGTCCTGTCCCGCGCCGGAGAGGAGCCTCGAGCTGAGACAGAGCCACTGTCGTTGGCCGGAACCATCGGTGACGCCGATCACGACATCGTCCTCGGGCTCACCAGTGGCCAGGGTCTGGACATGGGGGAACTGGTCGAAGGAGAGCGGATGACCGTTCGCCTCGATGGCGATCGAAACGCCGCTGAAGATCTCGTTCCCCCTCCCTGCCTCGAGGCGCTCGCCGAGGATTCGTTTGGCAGCCTCGTTGTGGGCCGAAACGCTGTTGTGCTCGTCGAAGAGGACGATGCCCTCGCTGAGCGAGGCCACCACGGCTTCGTACCGCTCCTCGGCTGCTCGACGTCCGGCTTCGGCCTGGCGGGCGTCGGTGAGTTCGGTGCAGACCACAACCCAGCCCGATGGCTGGGTATCGTCGTCGATCAGCGGGTCGATCGAGACGAGGACCTCGACCTCCGAACCGTCCTTCCGGCGGTGTCGCCGTCGCCCACGCTCGAGGACGGACGCGCTGTCGGTCCGGTTCGCAGTTACCACAGCCGAGATGGAGAGGCCGGCCACCTCGTCCTCCGTCCACCCGTAGATGGTCTGGGCGGCCTCGTTCCAGCTCTCGATGGACCCATCGGCGTCGATTCCGATGATGGCGTCGGACACGTGGGCCACCAGGCTGGCCCGGTACCGGTTGGCCGCTTCGGCAGCACGGCGCTCGGAGATGTCCCGGGCGATGACCTGGTATGCAGGTTCGCCACCCCACGTGGTCCGGATCGAGGTGATCTCCATCTCCTTGGCGTTACCTCCGGGCGGGATGATCTTCACTTCCCCGTGCTCGAAGAACTGACCCGGCTCGGTCAGCTGGCCCAGGCGTTCCATCATCTCGGGGATGTCGGCCGGATCCATGAACTCGGTGAGGGAGGTGCCCTGATACCGGTGGATGAGGCGTGCGTAGTCCTCGTCAGTGCGAGCACCGCTGCCCACCAGGCGAGCGCCCGCCCGGTTCCCATAGACCAGGCGACCGTTCTGGTGGACGAAGACGACGTCAGGGGAGACTTCGGTCAGCAGCCGGTACCGGTTGACCAGCTCGCCGAGCTCATGCTGGAACCGCTGGCGCGAAGTGACATCGACGACCATCCCGACGTAGGTGGTGGTGCTCGTGTGGCGGGGTGCGGCGTCCCCGTCGAGCGGGTTGTGCTCGATGTGCATCGGCGAAGCGCGGACCACCACACTCGAGATGGTCCCGTCGGGTTTCTGAACCGCCAGCCGAAGATCGAATTCCGCCGGGGGCGTCCCTCGGCGCAGAGGCTCGAGGATCGGTGCCAGCAGTACGTCAGCCGCCTCCTCGCCACCGACCGGAAGTGCTCCCACCGGTAGCTCGACCATGCTGGCCTGCTCGTCCTGATCGCTCAGGTCGTGGAGCACCGGCGCAGAGGCGTCGATTCCGCAGGCGGCGAAGCCCCTCACCCCCTGCTCGAACCCGAACAGCTCCTCGACGGGACGGGACCACGACACCTCGTCGTGCGCTTCGTCGTAGACCCAGGTGACAGACGGGAATTCGTCACCGCTGAGGTCGAATGAGTGCGACAGCTCGAAGGCATGTTGTCCCATGGCGGGCCGGTCCATCTCCACCCGATCGAACGACACCCTGGTCGGTCGTTCGTCGAAGTTGCTGGTGGTCGCCATGGGCGTAGTATCGGCCGACAGACCACCAGCCTTTAGGTGTCGCCCAGGCATCGCCCAGGCGTCAGCCGGACCGTCGGCGGCGCCGAACAGGGTCTGGGGAGAAGCCGCTCCCAGAGGTCAGAGGTCAGGGTGACGGTCGGCTGGCTTCAAGGTGCCGGCGGGTCGAGGACCACCGCCGTGTTGTACCCGCCCATTCCGATGGAGGATTTGACGGTCAGCCCGGGTTCGAGCGGCATGCACCCGTCGATCAGCTTGGGATGTCCGGGCGCCACCTGGCGCGGGGCCGGGATCGAGCCCGTCTCGAACCCATAGAGAGTCGCCAGCGTCTCTATGGCGGCCGCTGCCGACTGGCAATGACCGACGAGCGGCTTCACCGAAAAGATGCCCCGGGCTCGGGGGAAGAGCTCGTCCATGACCTCGGCCTCGGCAGCGTCGCACATGCCGGTGCCCGGCGCATGCGCATTGACGTACAGGACCTCGTTGGGGTCCACCCCGGCCTGCTCGATGGCGAGCCGGAAGCACCGGGTCATCTCCTGGTGGCCCGGCGCGATACCGACCAGGTTGTGAGCTTCCATGGTCATCGCCCCCCCCAGCACCGACGCGTAGGTACCCGAAGGACGGCCCGAGAGGACCATGGCCACAGCCGCCTCGCCTCCGACGAACCCCCTGCTCCCCTCTTGGAACGGACGGCACGCTTCGAGGGGCGGTTGGTTCAGTACCGCCGGTCCGAGGTCGCTGAATGCACGTAGGAGCTGGGGAATGCCGGAGAGGTCGGTGGCGAGGAGTACCACGTCGGTCGCAACCCCGGAAGCGAGCCACGACGTCGCGGTGATCATGGCGGCGTTGGCCGTCGCGCACATGGCCGACACCGACATGGTCGGCCCGTGGAAGTCGTGCTCCTTCATGAACTGCGAGAGAACGGTCGACGGCAGCATGTTGACCCACCGCTTCGGCCGGATCCGCGTCTCGCCCGAACGGTAGAACTCGCTCCACGATTCGATGTCACCGGCTTCGATGCTGTGGACAAGTCCCACCACCGGCCCGGGCCGCCATCCGCGGCCGATTGCGTTGGATACGGCTTCTCGCCCGGCGAACCTGGCGGCTCGCACGAAGCGACTCGGTCCGTCGCGCCGGTCACCCTCGTCCGCCACGAGTGACAGGTACGCCTCGCCACCGTCGACGAAGCCGTCGAGGCCGGTAACCCGCGTCACGGAGCTCTTTCCGAGGAGGAACCCGTCCCAGAGATGCTTGATTCCCCAACCGAACCCGGTTACCGCGCCGATGCCCACGATGCTGGCGCTGAAGACGCTTCTCTTCCTCGACTCGACGGAATCATCCGGAATCGACACTGTGGCGACGGACATCTGACCTCCTCGGGCTCATGCGGCCAATCCGATCCAAACGTCCCCGCCAACCGCTCCTCCGAATCATGCCTCCCCCCGAAGAGCGGGCTTGCCGGTCAGTGTTCGGTCCTGTTGGTCATCGACCGGCGTTCCGACCGGGGACCAGTATCGCTCACCCGGAGATCGAACACAATGGTCGGTAACAGCGAAGAGGTGGTCGGGGGTTGGTCACTCGCTTCCGTGCGACAAGCGTTCGAGCACGCAACCTGCCTCGCACACCACGCGTTCGATGAGTTCACCCACCGTGGGCAGCTCGGCGATCTCACCAACCACCTGGCCGGTCGGAAGGACACCCACGTCGGTCCGGCCATCGACCAACGCCGCCTTGGTCATCATCGGCGCGTTCGCCGCCATCAGCACCTGAGGCCAGGACAGCTCGCTGTCGTGCTTCAGCGCGTAGCCTTCCCTGAGAAGTGAGATGATCGGAGTGCCTGTCTGGAGCCGAAACGATCGCGCGTTGCTCAGCGCTCGGGGCATGCGGCGCAGCCACCCCGCGCGCTCCATGCGGTCCACCAGGTCGGTGCGGATGACCCGTTGGGGGGCCCCGTCGACTGCGGTCGACACCACCGTTCCGGTTACCTGCGTGGCCAGGTAGACGCTTTTCACTGCATCGGGGACCCGACTCTCACGGGTCAACAGGAAGCGAGTGCCCATGGCGATACCGGAGGCCCCGTAGGCCAGGGCAGCGACCAGGCCCCGTCCGTCGAAGAAACCCCCGGCGGCGATGACAGCGACCCGGTCTCCCACCGCGTCCACGACTGCCGGTAGCAAGAGCGAGGTGGGAACGACCCCAGTGAGGCCACCTCCCTCGGCCCCCAGGGCGATCACCGCGTCGACACCCCATTCGGCAACCTTCTCGGCGTGGCGGCGGGCACCGATCGTCGGCATCACGACCAGACCCGCACCCTTGCACCGTTCGACCAGCTCGGGACGAGGTGCCTGAGCGAAGCTGGCGACTCGCACGCCGTTACCGATCATCAGTGCCAACCGCTCGGCTACGTCGTCCACATCGGTTCTCAAGTTGACGCCGAAGGGACGATCTGTGCGCGAGCGGACCTCGGCAATCGCCTGTTCGAGCTCATCGAAGGCCATGGTGGCCGAAGCCAGGATGCCCAACCCACCGGCTTCCGCGGTGGCAGCCACCAAGCGCGGCCCCGCCACCCAGCCCATCCCGGTCTGGACGATCGGATAGCGGATTCCGAGGAGGGAGCAGAGCGGCGTGCGAAGTGCGGGGTGGCTGGAAGGGGAGACCTCGTCGATCACGGATTCACCCCCTCAACTCTCGGTCCCGAATTGACCGTGGATCGAGCACGTCGCGTATGAGCGAGAGCTCGGTGGGAGTCGGAAAGCGGGTCTCTTCGAGGTCAGAAGGAATCTCCAGTGGGAAGCCGGTGGCACGGACCACCTCCTCCAGAGCGACCCCGGGGTGGATGGAGCGGATACGCATGGCGTGGTCGGGCGTGTCAAAGTCGAACACCCCGAGATTGGAGATCACCTGCCGTACGTCGTGGAACCTACCCGCCGCCTCGCCCGCGGCATCTGCCCGGGCATAGCCCACACCACAGACGACGTCGACCTCCTCAACGAAGCTTCGCGGTGAGTGATCGGGCAGCCAGTAACTGGTCGGATGGTTCACGGTATTGCCAGGAGCGCCTCGGACGCCGATTAGCTGGGCCTTGGGCCGGTTCCACGGTCCAATGGCGCTGATGTTCTGATTGCCGGCCCGGTCGATCTGGGACGCCATCATGATGAGACTGCGGCGGCCGGACCAAACGACGTCGAAGACTCTCCTGTACGGCATGTGTGATTCGACCACGCATCCCGACGGCGACTCCCCGAGTGCGGGGGCCCCGTCGATGAGGGCGGCATCACCGTCGGTGAGAACGAGGTCGGGAGCGAACGTGAGCCGAGCTATCCGCGCACCGAGGGCAGGTGCCGTACCAAAGGCACTGGCCATCACCTCCCCGACGCCGCGGAAGACCTCGGCACAGGCCACCGCGCACACCTCGGCTCTCGTCACACCGGATGCTCCTCCGGCGCTCACTGGTGCTCCTCGTCCTCTGCTCTTGCCCGTTGGTAGCCAGCTTCGTCGACGGTCAGGTATCGCTGTTCGAAGGTAGCCCACGCGTCTCCGTCGGAGGCTGCATGTGCGTATGTCCGCTGGAAGGTCTCGTCACGCCCGTAGTCCGGAACGCAGGCGGTGAAGTGGGCTCCGCCGGGGGTCTCCACCACCCCGTCCGTCAGGAGTCGGCTGATGCACAAGGTCTGGATCGGTCCCTCCGACGCGAGCAGGTTGGTGTCCACGATCCGTTCCGTGGTCACGAACCGCTTTCCCTCGGTGCACACAGCACCGAGGAAGAGGTCGTCGAAGAACGGATCGGGACCGAGGATCTGACCCGAGCCCCTGGTATCGGCCCGGTTTACGTGGACGATGGCGGCATCCAAGCGGAGCGCGGGCATGGCGACAAGCTCCTCGGCATCATCGTAGGGTGAGACCACGGTGCGGATACCTGATGCGGGGTTGAGGACATCGGAACCGAGCCCCGCTCTTGTCGGAAGGAACGGGATCCGCTGAGAGGCGGCCAGAAGTCCCAGGTAGAACATGCCTTCGTCGACCTCGGTGCAGGGGAGGGAACCGGACTGTCTGGCCCGCTTGAAGTGCGGCTCGATGGGGATCGAATCCAGGGTGGCAAACGGAATGACGAGCCTGGAGACCTTGCCGGCCGCACACAGCAGACCGACGTCTGGGCCGCCGTAGGAAACAACCGTCAGGTCGTCGATTGCCGAGCGGAGGATGGCCCGGACGGCGGCCATCGGCTTTCGACGCGAACCCCAACCGCCGAAGCCGATCGTCATGCCACACTCGAGCTCGGCGATCAGCTCATCCATCGTCATCTGCTTATCGGTCACTGGTCCGCCGTGCCCGTTCTCGGCCGCCCGCCCCCGCCCGCACCGAGCTCGATTCGTCCCCCTCGTCGGGTCGCTGCGCTACTTGGTGGTATCGGCATCGCGCCCCTCCACGAAGGCGGACCGTTGCTCTTGAGCCACTCCGGCGACGTGCAGCTCATAGGTGAATCCCTGTTCGAACCGGTAGCTGGACTTCACGTCGACAGGATCGATCCCGTTGAGAGACTCCTTGGCTCGCCGGAGAATGGACGGGCTCTTGGCGGCGATGTCGGCGGCGATCCGGTCGGCGGCATCGAGCAATGCGTGGCGCGGCACGACTTCGAGGACCGACCCGTAGTGATGGAGCTCGGCCGCCGTTGCCGGCTTGGCCGTGTACACCATCGAACGCATCCGGTGCTGGGGAACGAGTCGCGAAAGGTGGGTGGCGGCTCCGAGGGCACCTCGATCGACCTCAGGAAGTCCGAAGGTGGCATCCTCGCTGGCGACGATGATGTCCGAGTTGCCGACCAGGCCGATGCCTCCTCCGAGACAGAACCCGTGGACGGCGGCAATGATCGGAACCTCGCAGTCGTACACGGCAGCGAAGGCGGCGGCACAACCCCGGTTGGCGCCGACCAGGACGTCGTCGCCCCCGGCCTGGATCTCCTTGATGTCGACTCCCGCGCAGAAGCCTCGGCCCTCGGCCCGGACGATGACGACCCGGCTCTCCCGCAGCTGGCCGACGGCCTCCAGCGCGCCGGCGAGGGCGAACCACCCGGCGACGTCGAGGGCGTTGACCGGGGGATGGTCGATGACCACTTCGGAGACCCCGGGTCCGCGCTGGTTGGTGATGATGGCCATCCACACCTCCACGTGGTTCTCCTGCGCGGCAGACCATCCACCGTTTCCCCTGAGCCACGTTCCGGGCCGCACCGCGCAGGTGCGCCTGCGGCGTGATCTGATACAGCGTCAGGACAGTACCAGTCGGAGACCGGGAGGTAGCCGTGCGCAGCGTCGATTTCGCTCGTGACCCGTTGGTGGTCGACCTCACCAACAGGGTGGTTGTCGTCACCGGTGGCACCAGGGGCATAGGGCATGGCATTGCCAGGGTGTACCTGGCCGCCGGGGCGGACGTGGTGGTCTGCGGTCGAAATCGGCCGTCCAACCCACTTCCGGCCGAAGTCGACCGAACCGGCCGGCACCGCGAGGCCACCTTCGTGGCCGCGGATGTTCGCGAGCCAGAGTCGGCGGCCTCGGTGGTCGACCAGGCTGTCGAACGATTCGGCCAACTGGATGTCCTGGTGAACAACGCAGGAGGTTCACCACCAACCCCGGCCGCCACCGCATCGCCACGCCTTTCGGCAGCCATCATCACCTTGAACCTGTTGGCACCCTTGTTCTGCGCACAAGCCGCAAACCGTGTGATGCAACGTCAGGGTGAAGGCGGTTGCATCGTCAACATTTCGTCGGTCAGCGGTATGCGCCCATCCCCCGGGACAGCCGCATATGGCGCGGCCAAGGCAGGTCTGATCAATCTGACCCAGACGCTGGCCGTCGAGTGGGCACCGAAGGTCCGGGTGAATTGCGTGAGTGCCGGACTGGTGGTCACCGATTCCGGGGACGACCACTACGGTGACGATGCGTCGAAGGCCGCGATGGCTGCCACGGTGCCGCTCGGGCGTTTCGGTACTGCGGAGGAGGTCGCCGGGCTCTGCCTCTTCCTGAGCTCGCCTCTTGCCGGCTATGTGAGCGGCGCCAACCTGGTCGCACACGGTGGCGGTGAGCGCCCGGCGTTTCTGGCCGCCCTGCCGGCGCAGCCGGACGACCCTCGTACGACCAAGGAAGGTGGCGACGGCTGAACGCCTCCATCCGGGGACCGCCACGGATTGATCCGGCCGCTCGACTGCACTCGGGCGTGGGAGGAAAGGTCTCAAGTGCAAACCGCCGAGGGTCGATGTCTGACCTGTGAGGACGCAGCGCTCCACTGGTGCCCCCGAGGGTCGCGGATCGTCGGTTGTCCCCGGCCGACCGAAACAGGTCGGCAAGCAGGGCATCGAGCGGTGTTGACCGATACCGAACCGACGTTCGCCCTTGCAGGGGAGCCATACCTCGAGTACCTGCCGGTCATCGATCTCTCCACCGGCAGACTCCTCGGGATGGAGGCTCTGGTGCGGTGGCTGCATCCGACCCAGGGGCTCATCGCACCAAGTCAGCTCATCCCCCATGCCGAGATCAATGGTGACATCGGTCCGTTGACCAGGTGGATCCTCTTGGAATCGTGCGAACAGGCCCGGGGCTGGTCACCCAGTATCCAGCTCGGGGTCAACTGCACGGTCCACCAGCTCTGCAGGGGCGAGGTGTCCAAAGCGGTGTCGGATGCTCTGGACCGGACCAACTTCCCGAGCGGACAGCTGACCATCGAGGTCACCGAGGGCGCCATCGTGGAACCGGACGCCGCTAGTGACCTGAGGGCACTGTCGGAGATGGGGGTGCAGCTCTCGGTTGACGACGCGGGGACCAATTGGTCCTCGTTCGAGCCGTTTCGTCGGAATGCCATCAGCACCGTGAAGATCGATGGCTCCTTCGTTTCCGGACTCGAATCGAACCAGGGAATAAACCGACTGGTGGTGGAGACCGTCATCCACATGGCGCACTCGCTCGGGATGTCCGCAATCGTCGAGTCGGTCGAGACGGCTGGGCAGGTCGCCATCGTGCGCTCGTTCAACGCCGATGCTGCCCAGGGGTTCTTCTTCGCTCGACCACTGTCGAGCGAAGACGCCACACTGATGGCCGGCTGCGAACACGTTCCTCACTTCTCCCGTACCCGCAGTCGGACGCTCGAACCATCCGGCAAGGGGGCCGGGACCGAGCACGAGGATGCAGTGCAGGCGCTCATCGAGGCGAACATCCGATCAGCGGGCCGAGGGAGTGCCGCGGCCGGTGACGAGACTGATGGGCTACCTGGTGATCTGGTCGCTGCGAACCGGAGCGACCACCCGGAAGGTGCGGCGGAAGGCCCACAATGATGGTGGTTCTGGTCAACCGTCTCTCGGGGTGAATGGAGACGTACGGGTCCGGGCTGTCCGTCAAGTTTGTGCCCCGGGTGTTGGGTCGTATGGAGGCGCCCCGGACCTCGTGGGACGCCGATGGCGGTGAAGGTCGACGCATCGCTATACCCTCTGCCCCGTGAAACTTGCAGTCCTGAAGGAATCGCGCCCGGGTGAGCGTCGTGTCGCCATCGTCCCAGAGGTGGCAGCCAAGATCGCCGGGACCGGCATTTCGGTCGAGGTCGAGGCCGGGGCAGGCTCAGGTGCCCGCCACTCTGACGGCGAGTATGCCGATGCCGGCGCCTCGGTGGCGGTCGACGCCCAGGCGGCCTTGAACGGCGCTTCGCTGGTGGTCCGCGTGCAGGCGCCGACCGAGCAGGAAGCGGCCCTGTTGCCCCTCGGCACTTCTCTGGTCAGCCTGCTCCAGCCGGTTGCGTTGTCCGCCACCGTGAGGGTGCTGGCCGAGCGGAGGGCCACTGTGTACAGCCTCGATCTTCTGCCGCGCATCAGCCGCGCTCAGTCCATGGACGCACTCTCGTCCCAGGCGACAGTGTCCGGATATCGCGCCGGGCTTTCTGCCGCGGAGCATCTGGCCAAGTTCTTCCCCATGTTCATGACCGCTGCCGGTACGGTTCCTCCTGCCAAGGTCTTGGTCATGGGAGCGGGTGTGGCCGGCTTGCAGGCGATTGCCACCGCGCGCCGCCTCGGCGCGGTGGTGCGGGCCTACGACGTCCGGGCGGCGGCCAAGGAGGAGGTCGAGAGCCTGGGCGCGAGATTCGTCGAGCTCGACCTCGAGACCCAGGAAGGTTCCGGGGGGTATGCCAAGGAGCAGTCCGCCAAGTATCTCGCGCGCCAGCAGGAGCTCCTGGCGGCCGAGGTCGCCAGCTCGGACGTGGTGATCACCACCGCACAAATACCCGGTCGTAGCGCTCCGGTACTCGTGACTCGGTCGATGGCGGAGGGCATGTCCGACGGGGCGGTGATCATCGACCTGGCGGCGGATTCGGGTGGCAACTGCGAGCTCACGGTGCCGGGCGAGGAGGTCCTGCATCAGGGCGTGATGGTCGTGGGCATGACCAACCCACCATCGTCGATGCCGACCCATGCCAGCTTTCTCTACGCCAGGAACGTCGCCAATTTCCTCGGTCTCCTGGTGAAGGATGGCGAGCTCGCACCCGATCCGGACGACGAGATCATCTCTGGTACGTGCGTCGTCAGAGCCGGGGAGATCGTTCACGTGCCGACTGCCGAGGCGTTGGGGCTGTCCCTGCCCTCCGAGACGAATCAGGCGAATCACGAGTTGGAAACTCCTCCTTCGACCGATCCGATCCCTGCCCGCCAGACCGATGAGGAGCAGCAATGAGCACCGGCATCATCCAATTCCTGACCGTGTTCGTACTTGCCGGCTTCGTGGGTATCGAGGTGATCAGCGCGGTACCGAGCATCCTGCACACGCCACTCATGTCCGGCAGCAATGCAATCCACGGCATCGTGCTGGTTGGGACGATCCTGATCATGGGCGAGGCGCGCGGTGCCGCGCAGATCACCTTGGCGTTCTTCGCGGTGTTGCTCGCCACGTTGAACATTGTCGGTGGGTTCGTCGTCACCGACCGGATGCTCGAGATGTTCAAGGCCAAGCCCGCAGAGCGCCCCCGGAGGAACACGGGAGGCGGGGACCGTCGGGAGGGGGACGGGTGATGACCCTAAACACAGGCATCGACCTCGTCTACCTGCTGGCGGCCATCGGGTTCATCCTCGCCCTGAAGGGTTTGAGCTCCCCGAGGTATGCCCGAAATGGAAATCTCCTTGCCGCGGCGGCGGCCGCCCTCGCGGTGGGCTTCACTTTCGCTCGTCCGGAGGTTCGTGCCCACACCCTCAACCTGGTGCTGACTCTGGTGGCCATGGTGCTCGGATCCGCCATTGCCGTCCCTGCCGCTCGCAGGGTGAAGATGACTGCGATGCCCCAGATGGTGGCCATCTTCAATGGGGTCGGTGGCGGTGCTGCCGCGTTGATCTCCGTGGTGGTCTTCGTCATCGAGGCTCCCGGGCAACCTGCCGTCTATCGGATCGGAGAGGTCCTGTTCGGAGTCCTGGTCGGTTGTGTGTCCCTGTCGGGAAGTGCGATCGCCTTCGCCAAGCTGCAAGAGCTGATGACGGGACGGCCGGTGACCTATCCGGGCCAGCAGGTGATCAACGCACTCGTCGGTGCGGCCATCCTCGTCCTCGCTGTTTCCACGCTGCTCACGGCCAGCGTTCCGCTGCTTGCAGCTACCGCGGTGTTGTCTCTCGCTCTCGGTGTGATCTTCGTACTCCCAATCGGCGGAGCGGATGTCCCGGTCCTCATCTCACTGCTCAACTCGTTCACCGGACTGGCCGTCGCCGCCTCCGGCTTCACCCTCAATAACAATCTGCTGATCATCGCAGGAACGCTGGTGGGTGCATCGGGCGTCCTCCTCACCCGCATGATGAGCAAAGCAATGGGTCGATCGCTGGGGAATGTCCTGTTCAGCGCCTTCGGTTCCGTGGTCACCGCCGGCAGTGGTGCCGACGGCACAGGAGAGACGCGCTCGGTGAGGTCGGGGACACCTGACGACATCGGCGTGCTCCTCGCCTATTCCCGAAAAGTCGTCATCGTGCCAGGGTATGGCCTCGCCGTTGCTCAGGCTCAGCACACGGCTCGCGAGTTGGCGGACCTGCTCATGGAACGCGGGGTCGAAGTCTTCTACGCCATCCATCCAGTTGCAGGGCGGATGCCCGGTCACATGAATGTCCTGCTGGCCGAAGCAAACGTCCCATATGACGAGTTGAAGGAGATGGACGAGGCCAATCCCGAGATGGCGACAGCCGATGTCGCGCTGATCGTCGGAGCCAACGACACCGTCAACCCTGCAGCCAAGAGCACTCCGGGGAGCCCGATCTACGGCATGCCCATCATCAATGCCGACGAGGCCGAACACGTCGTCTTCCTCAAACGATCGATGCGTCCGGGATTCGCCGGCATCGACAACGAACTGCTCTTCGACGAGAAGACGACGCTGTTGTTCGGGGATGCCAAGGACACGTTGGGCAAGCTCGTCTCGGCCGTTCAAGACGCGTAGGATTCGCGGAGCGGAGCTGATCGGCCCTTCAGCTGCTCTCGGCCGTTCCAACGGCCGATCAGGCGAGGTGCCTGAGGGGAACCTCGGTGGTCGTCCTCTTGTCCCGCCGCTCGGGATCGAGCTTGGCGAAGACCATCATTCCCTGGCTCGTTTGGCGCGTGGAGAGCACGGTCAGTCCGACTTCGCCTTGGTCGATCAGATGGACGGCGTCATTGACCACCACCATGTCGCCATCCGGCAGATAGCCGACCGCCTGACGTGGTTGACGGCCCTCCCTGATGAGCTCGATGAACAGCCGGTCCCCGGGGAGATGGTCGGGCGTGAGCTCGTGGACGATCTCACGGAGGTCGATGATCGCGACCTCCCATCGGTACGCCTCGTCTACGACCTTGCTTGAGCATGTGGCCACTGGGAGACCGGCACGGCGGGCGACCGTCAGGAGCTTGATCGTGGGATCGTCGACTTCTGGAACCTCGTCGCGGGCCAGGTGCACTGCCACGCCCTGTTCACGAAGCACCTCGATCGACTCCAGTCCGCGTCTGGCGCGACGGGAACTAGCTTCATCCGGAGCATCGGACACCGCCCGGACATGGTCGAGAACGAAGTTGGGGACGACCAGTCCTCCAGGTAGCAGTCCGTGGCGTCCGAGGACGAGGAGATAGCGGTCCATCACCGCAGAGCTGTCAACCAGGAGGGCATGACCCTCGACGGGAGCCGGCTGTGGCGAGAGGATGCGGGTGAGGCCGGCCGCGGTGACGATCTGGCGTCCTTTGACCTGACCGAGTCGCCAACCGAACGTGGCCAGCACCCACGAGACGAGCGCAACGATTACGAGTGAGAAGCCCGATCGCACGAGGACAAGCACCGGGAGCCCGATGACCAGGCCGAGCAACATCCCTGTGGTGGAGATGATCGACGCAGCGAAGGTCTCACCCGGTGGCGTATTGCGAAACAGGAAGATGACGTGTTGAAGACCGCGATCGATGAGTCGACCCACCACCCCACCGATCACGTAACTGATTGCGGCTCCGAGGAGGAGCCCGGTGACCGGGGCATGCCGGTTGGCGTCGGCGAGGCGACCGATCTCGAATCCTGCCGCCGATCCTCCCAGGACGAAGAGCAGCCGGAAGACCTCGACGAAGATGAGTGCCCCACCTGGCCGCTCGGATGCCCTGGAAGGGAACTGCATGATGACCACCTGCTCTGGGGCCAGGGTCGGCCCTTCCGTGGAATTGTCGGACACCATCACCGAACCTTGAGGTCCCTGTGCCTGCGATCCCTGTGCCGTGAGGTCCCTGTGCCTGCGATCCCTCTGCCTTGAGGTCCCTGTGCCTGCGATCCCTGTGCCGTGTGGGGCCCCTTGTCCCGTGGGGCCCCCTTGTCCCGTGGGGCCCCTGTGCCTGCAGGCCACGTCATCAGCCGAAGAGACCCCTATCGATCTCGCCCACCCTGGGCTAGATTCGTCGCTCGGGCCGATTGTGTCTCTGGCCCAATGAACACGTCTAGTGATATCGTTACCACTTAGAGCGTTTAATGGAGGGGTCGGGCCGGGCTCGACGAACCCGAACGTGCCGCCGAGAATCCCATGAGATCATCCCGCCGCCACCACGTGTCTCCGCACACCGTCGAGGCCGTGGTGCGCGCCGTCGCCTCGACAGGTGAGGAAGCCCCCGGTACGGACCGGACATCGGAGCGGTTTGAGCTCCGGGCGACCGATCTGGGGCTCATCGTGGCTCCACGGTCCGACAAGGGCCGTCAGGTTCCGGCCCTTGTCCCCTGGGGGTCGGTCTCCAAGCTGCAGGCGGATGGGTGCGCCGTTTCCGCGGCCGGATCCGCCGGACAGCTGCTCGAGCTCGGCGTGGCCGGTGACGGTTGGTTGGGCAAGACGGGCTCCATTTCGTTCGTGGTGCCGGCCGCCGAGCTTGGCGCGTTTTTCGAAGAAGTTGCTCGAGCACGCCGTCTTCGATCGACAAAGCTGGCAAGGACCGCTGGCCCGCTCGGCTACCCAGCAGAATTCGCGCGCCAATTGTTCGGGCACCGTGCCCCGGGTCGGCACAGCATGCGGAGAGATTACAGCCGATGGCGTCTGGTGCCCGTAGCGCTCGCCCTGGTCCTGTTGGTCAGCGGCACCAGCCTCCCAATTCAGACTGTGGCCAGCAATGCGGCAACCAGGGCTCACGGCTCCCGTCTCGGAAACCGGATCGAGGCGCAACGACCACATGCCGCTCTATCTCTCCCCGCTGCCACCTCGAAGCCGCTTCCTGCACCGCCGACGCTGGACTCGGCTGCGCTCCAGGCCCACGAGATCTTCGGTTATGCGCCCTACTGGACTCTTCCTCAATCGTCCGGGTTCAACGTCAATGCTCTGTCCACATTGGCCTATTTCAGCGTCGATGCGAACGGAAACGGAACTCTCAACCAGAGCGGTGCCGGCTGGAATGGCTATCAGAGCCAATATCTGGTCAATTTGGTGAACCGTGCCCATGCGGCGGGGGATCGCGTCGTTCTCACGGTCTCCTGTTTCAGTCAGAACACACTGAACCAGATCACCTCCGACCCGTCCGCACCTGCACAGCTGTCGGCAGCTCTCATCTCAGCGGTATCCGCCAAGAACTTGGACGGGGTCAACTTCGATTTCGAAGGACAAGGCAGCGCTGACCGTGCCGGTCTCACCTCCCTGATCACAAAGGTCTCCGCCGCGCTCCATTCCGCCAATCCGGCATGGCAGGTCACCATGGCTACTTATGCCAGTGCCGCAGGGGATCCCAACGGCTTCTACGACATCAAGGCATTGGCCCCGGCTGTCGACGGATTCTTCGTCATGGCATACGACATGAACAGCCGCACCAGGCCGAGCGCAACCGCGCCGCTGGTGGGTGGATCCTTCAACGACACCGAAGCACTGCAGCAGTTCACATCGGTCGTGCCTGCCTCCAAGGTGATTCTTGGGGTGCCCTTCTACGGTTACGACTGGCCGACGACCAACGGTGCCCAGTCAGCCCAATCGACGGGACCCGAGTCCCCTCTGAGCTATGCGGTGATCGCCGCGGCCGGACATCCGACTTACTGGGATCCCTCCACCCAGACGGCGTGGACGTCCTACCAGGTGGGAGGCCAGTGGCATGAGACCTACTTCGATAATCCGACATCCTTGGCGCTGAAGGCCGAGTTGGCCAACTCCTTTCACATCGCCGGTCTGGGGATCTGGGCGCTGGGAATGGACGGAAATGACCCGGCCATGCTGGCGGCGCTGCTCGGCAACGCACCACCGACCAAGGATCTCCAGACCGGACCAACGACCTTGCCCTCCACACCACCACCCAGCTACCTGACCGTCGGCACATACGACAACACGCAGGTCTTGTTGAGCCCGCTGACCCCACCAAGCAGCAACGGCACCGTACAGGTCGTGGGCACGTTGACCGGCTTCGTGACCAACAATCCGGCGCTCTCGTGTCTCCAGAGCGGCGCACCACTGGATGTCCTTTCCTTCAGCACGTTGCCCGGTGTCGACGTCGTACTCGCTCTGCCTCCGACCGACTGTGCGCCAGCCCTCCTGTCGTTTACGCCTCCGGCCGCTCTGCCGCCGGGCACAGCGACTTCGTCTCCGCCTACCACTTCTCCGCCGACAACGTCCCCGCCCACCTCGCTGCCGACTACCTCGACCACCACCACAACCACGACCGCAGATCCTTCGACCACCACGACGACCCAACCGGTGGCGGCATCTCAGACGAGACCGCCTTTCGTAGCGTCGGCAACGGTAGGTGGTTGAGTGCAGTCTTCAGTCGTTCGCGATGGTGCAGAGGTCATTTCCGCAGGGTTTTGCGGCTGCGGCGAGGGTAGTCTCGAAGTCCCATCGGGGGTGTAGCTCAGTTGGTAGAGCGCTACGTTCGCAATGTAGAGGCCGAGGGTTCGAGTCCCTTCACCTCCACCCTGTGCTTTGAATCTTCGCGCCTTTCGGGCTGACTGTCCTGGTCTTTCGTGCCGTTTCGTGGCATTCCCACGGGGTTGTCCACAGGGTTTATCGACTCCATTATCGACCGTTGATCACCCTGCCCTACGCAGCCTTACGCACGACATGGTGCCGCCAGACCGGGCGCACGCTGGGCGTTCGCGGCGGACGGCCTCGAAGGCGCTTCTCGTGTGGTGCGTTTGCTATATGCAGCCCTACCGCAGCGTAGGGCAGTGCCCTACTCGCCGAGATGGCGAGATGCGCCGGACCGAGGTCGAGGTTGGGATCCGTGCCGCAAGGGCGAAAGGTGTCGGTCGACGCAAGGGCGTTAGGCCGAAGTTACCCCTCGTTGGGTAGGGAATGCTGGTCCCACCAGGGGATACGGGAGACAGGTGCGGGTTGTTCTGGCTACGTCAGCGTGAGCGGCACAGCTGTGCCGAGCAACTCAAACA
>DAHUZT010000019.1 GCA_027315005.1 Acidimicrobiaceae bacterium
GCTCGGGGACCTGGTGCAAGCAGTGGAGACCGCAGCCGCCCGCACGGACGAGCTCGCCGACCGACTGACCAGGCTCGAGGCCCTGGTCGAGGAGGTGGTGCAGGTCTTCAGCGAAGACCTCGTGCACCTCCGGGCCGCGGTTGCCGACGGCCACTCGATCCCATCCGCCCGGGGTGGCGACGCCTGCGACGAATCGTGACTGAGCGCCGACACGACCATCCCCGGGTCCTCGTCGTCAGTCGTCGCTGGAGGTCGCACGACCTCGAAGTCGCGTTCGTCGTCCGGTCGACCGCTGCCGCGCTGTCGAGGAGATTCGACGTTGAGGTCGTCGTCCCCGGACCGGAAGGTAGCGGCGAAGCCGATGGTCTCTTCGACCTGCATGCCGCAGGAGGTGGCGAGAGCGCCGGGCGCTGGCCGTCACCCGCCTCGGCATCTTGGTCCGACGGCCCGCCGCCGGATGCCGTATTGATCGAATGGGACGATGAAGGTGCACGGAAGCTGGTGGCGCACTTCCACGCGGACACGCCACTGCTGATGATCGCCCCGACCGCCGAACGAGCAGAGGGCGGCATCCCAGTGGTGCCCACGGCCCTCGGGTTGACCGTACCTGTCAGTCCACTGGCGGCGGCGAGCCCCCACAATGGGTTCGGCTTCACCGACTACCTGCTCGTTCTGGCAGACGGGCCAGGCGATGGTCGGCCAGGGCATCCCCCGGCCACGGCCTCCTGGATCGCCGCCCGGTTCCCCCGACGACACGTCGTGATCGTGGCCGATGCCGTGGCGGCGGCTTGGCGTGACCGCTCCCTGCGGGGCTGGACACATGTGGACACCCGCACCGACCTGCAACGACTGTTCGCGCACGCCCGGGTCGTCGTTGATCTGTCGCCAGGACCCCTGGTGGCACGGGAATGCGTCGAGTCCATGCGGTTCGGTACGCCGGTGGTAGTCCCCTCGGGAACGGTCGCCGCGCGTCTCGCGGCCACAGGCGGTGGGCTGTGGTACAGCGACATCGCCGAGCTCATCGGGTGCATCGCCGCATTGGACGACGCGCCAACCCGAGCCCAGCTCTCTGTGGCCGCCAAAGCCCAATCCGACGGGCGGTTCGGAAACCCCATGGACTTCGAACAGGCACTGCCAATGCTGTTGAGGGAGCCGCCGGCGGTCGCGACGTGACGCGGGGACCCCGCCCATGGGGGCTACCATGAGCGGGGTCCCCCATCACCGAGTCGACGGATGTCGTCACTCCTCGACGAGCTGGAGTCATGCCACAAATCCCCTGCTCAGCGCTTCGCGTCGCTCCCGCCACAACCCCACGGCAACCCGATGAGCAGGCCACCCGAAACGGCAGAAGTCGGAGAAGCAGGGTGGGCGTCCTCCTCTTGGCCGTTGCAGCCCTGCTCAGCACGTCTTTGTTGACCGTCACCACCGAGCCCAGTGCTGCGTCCGGCGAGGGGACGCCGATCTTGGCCGCCGATTACTTCGGGATCGCCAACCCTCTCAACTTCTGGAGCTCTGACATTTCGGGGGCGAGCGCGGCTTTCCGCACGATGCGAACCGACGGGTTCAACGCAGTTGCCCTGGTGCTTCCCTGGGGAGACTTCGAGACCGGCGTGAATCCCATTCGGTTCAATCCGAACGCCTTCTCACGGCTGGACAGCCTGATCCGGACCGCCGCTGGTTTGCACATGGGCGTCATCCTCCGACTGAGCTACGAATTCGACATCGACCCGGCCGACCAGATGCCGACGGTCGAACGGGTCGACGCGGCGTACGCCGGTGGTCCGGCCTACCAGGCGTGGCTTGCCTACATCTCCAAGGTCCATCAGGACGTAGCGAGATTCTCCAACGTCAAGATGGCCTATATCTCGTGGGAGGACCTCTCCTATCCGATCCAGGCGGCCCGGATCGTCTCCGGCGCTCAGGCGGTACAACTCGCCAGCACCATCGGGTTCCAATCCTGGTTGAAGGCACGCCACTCACTTGCCGCCGTGAGATCGATGTACGGCACCCATTTCTCATCCTGGTCCCAGGTCCCGACGCCGTCGATCTCGTCGCCGAGCTTCCGACTCCTCTACCAGTTCCAGGACTGGGCGCTCGTGCACCACTTCTTCGATGCGGCACAGCGTCGATTCCCAGGGCTCACCATGGAAACGAGGGTCGACGTCGATCCTGTCTACAACGGGAGCCGGGTGGTCGGCTCGTACGTCCACACCCCCGAGTACCGCTTGCCGGGTACCGATGTCACCGGGATGTACTTCTCCCCATACATGGGGGATCCCTCGTCATTGCTCGACGAGACGGCCCCCGAAGCGCTGACTGCACTCCAGACGACCCTGCAAAGGATGAGCTCCCTGTCGGGCGGACGGCGGCTCTTCATCTACGAGTACGAGATCGTCTCGAACAGCGCAGCCGTCAGTAACGACCCGAACCTCACGCCGAATCAGGTCGGACCGTTCGTCGAACAGAGCAGAGCTCTTCTCGCAAGGTACACCGACGGATATGCCCTATGGACCTACCGCGATTTCAACATGAGTGGCACGTACAACCCATCCTTCTCCGTAGGACTCACCGGGTGGACGGGCAGCGGTGCGGCACGGGCCGTGGAGCCACGAAACGGGTTGTCCTATGCATCCCTGGGAACCGGTGCCTCGGTGAGCCAGGTTGTGAGCCCTGCCAACATCGATCTGCCGGCCGGGGCGCCTGTGACCTTGAGCCTCGAGGCCTCACCCGCCGGGTCGGCGCCTGCCTCGCTCCAACTGACCGTGGGAGGCGCCGCGCCGCAGACGGTCTCCTTGGGGCAGGGTTGGAGCACCTACAGCATCCAGATCCCGCAATCGGTGCTCGCCGACGGCAGGGTCACCGTCGATGCCCTCGGCCCGGCCAACGTCTCGAACGTGCAGTTGTACGCCTTCACTCAGCAGGGGGACGTCTACTCGAACACCGGCGCCCCAGAAGTGGCGCTCGGCCCGCTGATCAGGCTCAACCACGCGTGGCTGTCGAATCACGGGGCCCAGTCGTAGTACCTTCCTAGCGACACTTCGTTCCATTCGGCACGTGAATGGACCTGGAGACTGGGACGGGATCGGTGAGGACATTGGAAAGCTGCTCTCCTCGCCGCCCCGGTAAATGCCGGCTGTGCTAGAGGAAGATCTCACCCGCCGTGCGGTGAATGGTGCCAATGGCCGCGCCGACCAGGCAAAACAGACTGAGAAGCCGGCCGCGGCGAACGACGATGCCACGGTTGGCCCGGAGGGGATGGCCGACGAGGTCACCCGTCGTTCGTTGCCGAACGGGCCCGAGGACTCTGGATCACTGGCCCAGCGATACCATAAGGTGCTGCGGACCCTGCGTACCACACAGCGGGCCGAGGAACGCTATCGCCGCCGTTACGAGCAGCTGGCGGAGGACATCCGGCGGGCCACCCGCCTGGCTCTGGAGTGGCAGGCCCGCTATGCCGAGCTCGAGGGCGCCATACCCATCCGCATCGTCCAGCGATTGGCACCACCCGGCACATGGCGGCGCGGCGCCCTCCGGACCGCCGCGGGGCCGATCAAACGGCGGCGGGTCCCAGCGAGCACGGAGTTGCGGCCAACCGTTCCCGTCATCCCGATGGCCCTCGAGCCCGAAGTCAGCATCGTCATACCGGTGCACGACCACTGGGAGATCACCGCTGGTTGCCTGTGTTCGATCGCCGAGGAAGTGGTGGCGGTCGGCTTCGAGGTCATCGTGGTTGACGACGCGTCGACGGACGAGACGCGGGATCGTCTCGAGGAATTGGTCGGGGTCAATTGCGTCCGTCTCGACGAGAACAGGGGCTTCCTCGGCGCGGTCAACGCCGGGCTCGAGGTCGCCCGGGGCCGTTACGTCGTCCTCCTCAACAACGACACTCGAGTGAAGCCGGGTTGGCTGGACGCGCTGGTCCGGACGGCCGAGGCCGACGAATCGGTCGGGGTGGTCGGCGCGAAGCTCGTCTACCCCGACGGGCGGCTCCAGGAGGCAGGTGGGATCATCTTCCGGGACGGCTCGGGCCACAATTTTGGGAGAGACCAGGACGTAGAGGACCCCCGGTACAACTTCGTCCGGGATGTCGACTACTGCTCTGGCGCTTGCCTCCTTGTCCGTCGCGACCTGATCCGCACTCTGGGAGGGCTCGACGACCGATTCAGCCCGGCCTACTACGAGGACACGGACCTGTGCTTCGCCGCCCGGAAGCACGGCTATCGGGTCGTCTACCAGCCTGATGCCGTGGTCTGCCATCTCGAGGGAGCGAGCCACGGCACGGACGTCTCCTCAGGCGTGAAGCAGTACCAGCTGGTCAACCAGAAGAAGTTCGTTGACAAGTGGCATCGCGAACTGGGAACCCAGGCGGAGATCGAGGCGACACCCGTTCGGCTCGCCGCCTGGCGAACCGATGCCGGGCGGGTCGTGGTGGTCGACCACCAGATCCCCATGCCGGACCACGACTCCGGTTCCCGCCGGATGTCGGAAATGCTCATGATCCTCACCGAGCTCGGCTTCGGGGTCACCTTCGTGCCGCAGAACGGCATCACCATCCCCGACTATCGGGACCAGCTGCAGGACCGGGGTATCGAGGTGCTCGGTGGCCCGGGCGATCTCGACCGGTACCTGCAGGAGTTGGGCCACCACGTACGGCTCGGGATCCTGTCCCGCCCGACGGTGGCATGGGAGATCCTCCCGATGTTCCGGTCCCTGGCCCCGTCGGCCCGCCTGGTCTACGACACCGTCGACCTCCACTACATCCGCGAGAGCAGGCGGGCGGGTGTCGAAGAGGATCCCGAGGCCGACAGCAGCGCCCGGTTCCATCACGATATGGAACTAGCCCTCACTCGCCTCTGCGACGAGACATGGGTGGTCACCGAGAAGGAACGCTCGATCCTGTTGGAGGAGGATCCCCACCTCCGGGTTGCGGTGGTCCCCAACATCCACCAGGAGGAGCCATCCGGTCCTTCCTTCGACCATCGCGAAGGACTGCTCTTCGTGGGCAGCTATCCGCATTCACCGAACCGGGATGCCGCGGCCTGGCTGGCCGGGGAGATCCTGCCGCTCGTCCACGAGAAGGTACCCGGGGTCCCCCTGTACCTCGCCGGGAGCCACCCGAACGACGAGATTCGCGCCCTCGAGGCCGAGCACGTCCGCGTGCTCGGCTGGGTTCCTGACCTCGAAGACCTCTACCACCACACCCGCCTCTTCGTGGCCCCGTTGCGGTTTGGCGCCGGAATGAAGGGCAAGGTCGGAGAGAGCCTGGCCTACGGCCTGCCGGTGGTGACGACCAGCCTCGGCGGCGAGGGGATGTCCCTCGAGGAGGGGCAGGAAGTGCTCATCGGGGACGACGCGCGGGGCTTGGCCGACGCCATCGTCGAGGCGTACACCGATCCGGACTTGTGGAACATGCTGGCCACCAACGGCCAACAGGCCATCGAGCGTCAGTTCTCGCCGCTCGTCGTCCGCGCTCGCATCCGAGAACTGCTTCGCGATCTCGGCCTCATCGGCCGGCAGGCCGGTGGGCGGCACGAGGTGGCCAAGCCAGCGTGAACGGCTCTCCTGCGATGCTCAGGTTGGGATTGTAGGCCGGATCGGCGAACAGCACGTCGGTCCACCGCTGCTTCATGTAGCGAACTTCGGCGAGGTGGCGCTCCTCTTCCGCATCCTCACCGCGCGTCACGGATTCATGGTGAAACAGCTCGGCGGCTGGCGTCCAGACGACCGTCCACCCCGCTTCGCGAAGCCGAAGACAGAAGTCGACATCGTTGAACGCGACGCCGAGATGCTCCTCGTCGAGGCCTCCAACTTGTTCCCAGACCTCACGCCGCACCACCATGCAGGCCGCCGTGACCGCGCTGAACCGCTGTGGCAAGACCAGCCGCCCAAAATAGCCCGGTGAGAGGCGGTCATAGAGCCGGTGAGAGTGGGCAGCAAGCCCATTTACCCCGAGCAATATTCCCCCATGCTGTACCCGACCGTCCTCGTAATAGAGCTTTGCGCCGACCGCACCAACACCGGGCTGTACCAATTGCCCGACCATCTCGTCGAGCCATCGATCCGTGATCACCTCTGTATCGTCGTTCAAGAAGCAAACGACCTCACCGGTGCTTCGCCTTACTGCCGCGTTGTTCAGCGCAGAGAAGTTGAACTCGCGCTCATCCCGAATGACAGTCGCCACCCCTTCGAGCTGGCGGAGGTACTCGAGGGGACCGACGCCCATGCTTCCATT
The DNA here is from genome assembly GCA_027315005.1 of Acidimicrobiaceae bacterium. Lineage (GTDB taxonomy): Bacteria > Actinomycetota > Acidimicrobiia > Acidimicrobiales > RAAP-2 > Bog-756. The sequence goes on from DAHUZT010000019.1 coordinate 6,233, forward strand.
ATCAACAACGACGATTTCGACCTCCGGATAGGTGGTCAGCCGCCGCACGCTTTCGATGCAACGCGGGAGCAGCAGGCTGTCGCGCGTCGGGATGATGATACTGACCTTCGGCGGATGCTTCGGAAGAACCCAGCGAACCCGGTTCCACCCCGTCATGGGTACGGGGACGATGTCACCCTCCCGACCGAGCCGCCGGAGATGCTCGGCCACCGCCCTCTGGCCGGCTGCAGCGGCATAGGGTTTGGCGTCCGGGCGTCCGGCGGTTGAGCCAGGGTGCACACGCCAGTGGTAGAGCACGTGGGGCACGTGCACCACTTGGTCTTCGCGAAGGAGCTCGGACACTCGAAGCACCAGGTCCCAGTCCTGGCTGCCTTCGAAACCAGTGCGCCACCCCCCTACCTGATCGACGAGGTCGCGCCGGATCAGACAGAGGTGGGCGAGGTAGTTCTGACCGAGGAGTAGTAAGGGGTCGAAGTCAGGCTTGAAGTAGCCGGGGTGTCGATGTCCGGAGTCATCCAAGGTGTCTTCGTCGCTGTAGACCATCCCCGCCTGTGGATACCGCGAAATGGCTAATGCAGCGATAGCCAGGGCATGCTCCGGCAGCACGTCGTCGTGATCGACGAGTGCGACCCACTCGCCGTGAGCCAATGCAAAGGCGGCGTTCGAGGCCACGGATATGTGGCCGTTCACCTCACGATGGACAACCGTTACTCGATCATCTTCTCGAGCGAGCGAATCGAGGATTGGCGCAATCCATTGGGAGGAGGAGCCGTCATCGGCGATACAGAGCTCCCAGTTCGGATAGAGCTGCCGCCGCACGGATGCAACCGCCTCGCGCAGATGGCTCTCTTCGGTGTCATACACGGGCATGATTACCGAGATCAAAGGCGGCGCAACCAAGCCCTCGAGCTCCTCGCGCAGCCGGCTACGCACAGATTCATCCACCGTGTCGTACATGTCGATCCAAGTCGCATACGAGCCATCGGCTGGGGCGGTATTCCCCATCGGTTCGACATGTGCCTCTGGCCGATGCCTTCTGAACAACCCATATGCCCGTCGGAGGCGTTGGGTGTACCGGAACGTCTTGGTTTGGCGAACGGCGATCAGCTCAGCCCGCATCTGCTCGGCCAGCTCTTCGGCAGTCTCGGCCCGAGTTAACAATGCTCGCTGACTCCGCTCTTGGGCGTTCATCCTGTCGAGGTGGGCGACGCCCTCCGCTGTTCGGCGAAGGCGCTCCAGTTCCAGCAAACGGGCTGCCTCCTCCCTCGCCCGTTCGGCGTCATGGCATTGTGCACGAAGCTCAGCAACCTGCCTGCGCTCACCTCCGAGGTTCGCCAACGCGTCACGAAGGGAGGCGTTCGTCTCGGCCTCCATTTTGCGTGCGTCCCACGTCATGCCCTCGTAGTCCTCGATGAGCACTAGCGGCTCAGCGGTACGGCGCCGGTAGAGGACGGCCTCGGAACCCAATGACGATGCATCCTCGGTGAAGTCCCGGAAGAACCCACAGCTGGCGAAAAGACATGCCCAATAGCCAGGTTGCCGAACGTTGAGCAGCGTCGGGTCCTCGAACCCATCTGCCGATCCGGAAAACAGCACGGCCTCGGCGTGCCGACAGATATTCGCCACGCTGAGGGCCGCCAACGACGGAGGGAGGTGTTCGAGGACGTCTGCGCAAACGATCAGATCAAAGGTCCCGGCAAGTTCGTCTGCCACCGATGCCGCATCGCAATAGCGTCTCAATGACCCAGGGAGCGACGAAATGACTGCCTGTGAAGCGTCGATGCCCCTCGCTTCCACACCCCGGCCACGGAGCGCCTCCACCAACCAACCTTCGCCACAGCCGATGTCGAGGACCGAATGCGGCGAAAGGTGGGCCACGATCCATTCTGCAACCCTTGCCAGCCTCGCTGGCCGGGCGTCGTCACGATCGACAAACTCCCGGTTGCTGTCCCGCAACCGTTGATCTCTTTCCATGGGCTGGCCGATCCGATCGGCCAGCCATCGACCGTCATCCGTCGTCAAACCGCCCAGTAGACGGCTCAGGTGCTCCAGTGCACCGAACAACTCGCTGCTAACGACATCGATCTCCGGCGCATCCCCCGGTCGATCCGGTTGTTCCACGTCGATCGAGAACGCCACGACTTCGGGGATCGTCGCCTCCGATGGCAACACAGCTCTACTGTTGACGAATTTGAATATCCGTTCACAACCCGCAGCAGGATGCTCGACAAGAGCCCTTGTGCTCACGACGATTCCCCCCCATTCATCACAAAAGGAAAGCGCCGCTCGGTTGAGACGTTCCCACAGACCACGACGCGAACGCTCCGCTAGAGAAGCGGCGTGTTCGAGCCAGTCTGTACCATTCTGCGGTTCGTCATATAGGAGAATCACGGTAGGTGATAGATCCAAGGCTTCTACCCAGAATTGGCCAAGAAGACAGAACGAAGGATGTGCCCAAACAACTGGATCCTGACCAGGAGGAAGAAGAGCCGACGCAGCGACGAATTGACGCGCTGCTCGCCTTCTCTTGCTTAAGCGCCTCGCCAACTCCGATGGTGCAGCGCTCGTCCAATCCACTCCCAGATCTGACAGCTCTCTCAGAAGTCGTTCGCTGTACTCTCCGACTCGGCAGGTTGCTGCTGATGCGGAGCCCCGCATCGACGCCGACCGCGGAAGCGCACAGTCATTCAGAACCGAAGCCAACCGCCCCATGTGGCGCTCGGCTGTTCCGACGATCATGACGCAGCTGCCATCACCCTCACGGCGAGGAAGCATCATCTCAGGTTGACTCCAGCCCGCAACCCGTCGGTCGCTGCACAATCATCACCGAGGAGGACTTCGCTCCCGTAACGTGCTCGATGCAACCGATGGACCCACGCGCCCTCCCGGCGCCCGCTGCAGGACCTCGAGCGGTCAACCATCTTGACCCACCCGAACAGCGGTGTGACCAAGCGGTCACGCTCTCCCTCCTCGACGGCACTCCGGCACCGAGCCCTCCATCGGCTCGCAGGTCTGACCCCGGCGCACCCGGTCAGCGGCACCAAGGCTAGGCGAGGATCGTGGTCACCATTGGCAACCCCTTGCACGCTGTACAGCGCACCCCACTTCGAGCCGACCTCGGGGTGCTCCCAGATGCATGCCTCAAGATCCCGAGCCGTGATGACACCGAGGTCCGACTGCGGCATCGGCTAAGGTCCCCAGATGCACCTCGCCCGCGGCGGCTATCGACGACTTCGGCACCTCCGCAAAGGTCGCTCCTTGCGCCGCCTTCTATCTGACCTTAAACGGCTGCAACAGCAACAGGGAGCACGCGCGCTTCTCTATCGCGCAGGGATTGAGGTTGCACAAGCACTTGGTCCATTGCCGATGGGACCATCACCGACAATGTCCGAGTCCACTCCGCCCCAGCGGGATATGATGCAAGAACACGCCTTGGGTGTCGCGGCACACGACTTATACAACCCCTCCGCTCTCGATCTGCACGAGAACGCCAGCGTTGTCTCACTTTTTTCAGAACGGCCTTCCTCTGTGGAATCGGCAACGTGGTTCGTGCCACATTTCGAGCACGTACTCTTCGGTGGCATCTCGACCATTCTCCGGTGCATGAGTTGGATGGCAGAAGAGCATGACGTGAAAAACCGACTCGTACTCTTCGACAACTCGTCCGTCACCGATTCCCATCTACGATCAATGATTGCCGAGGAGTTCCCCTCGCTAGCAGGAATCGATCTAGTGATTCCACCCGCTGGGCGTGCGCCCTTTATGAACTTCGACGAGCTACCACCAACCGATATCGCCGTGTGCACCATCTGGTACAGCGCCTTCGCTCTTCTGCGGTTCAATGCTACGCATGCAAAGTTCTACTTCGCCCAGGATTACGAGCCAGACTTCTACCCGGCGGGAAGTCTGTCTGGGCTGGCCGAGGCAACGTACAGGTTCGGATTTGCGGGACTGGTGAATACACCAGGCTTAGGTCAAGTCTACGAGAGCTACGGGAATCCAACGTTCTCCTTCATACCGGCGGTTGAAAGGATCGACCTTGACATCCCGAAGCCCTCGGCATTTCCCAATAGGCCCGTTCAACTCGTGATCTATGCCCGGCCAAACACTCCACGCAACGCTTTCGAGCTACTCGCAGCGACCGCGAAGAGAGTGAAGGAGCGCTACGGCGATGGGGTTCGAATCGTTTGCGCTGGCGAAGAGTGGGACCCGGCGAGCTTCGGCCTCGAAGGCGTGCTCGAGAATCTTGGTTTGTTGACATCAAGGGAAGAAGTGCATGCTCTATACCTTGAAAGCGATATCGGGCTCTTCTGCATGTTGTCGAAACATCCGTCCTACCAGCCGTTCGAGTACTTCGCGGCTGGCGTCGCCGTCGTCACGACTGTGAACCCAGCCACCGAATGGGCTTTGCGGCACCGAGACAATTGCCTCATCAGCGAGCCCTACCCTTCTGCCCTATCCGCAGCGATCGTGGAACTGGTTGAGGATCGTGATCTCCGTCTCAAATTGGCACGCAACGGTGCCGAGCAAATCGCGGGCGTATCCTGGGCAAACCAGTTCGAGAGCATGTGGAGGTTCATTACGGCGGTGCAGACTCGGGAGCCATGTGGTCCCTGACCCTTGTCCGGACCGGACGACGGTCGCGGTGGCAATGAAGGGGAGTGTCCTTACTCCGAGTACGTGGTGACCGAGTAGTGAGGGTTCATCGCTGCCCCCAAAGGCGATAGCGTCCTGTGGGGCGCAGCACCGCGATGTCTTGCCCGTCTTGCACGCCCGAGCGGCCGCACCAGAAGCCGGGGTGGATGGGCTGGTCCAGTTCGAAACCCCCCGCTGTCACCATCCGCTTGAGGCCATCGGGCGTGAAGCCCACGGCGCCCTCCGGATATCGAGGGTCGTTGATGAAGCAGTCGTCGCCGTAGGGATGTTCGAATCGGAGAGCCCCTTCTCCGGCGTTGCTCAGTGCCATTGCCCGGCTCTCGTCGTCCAAGAGAAAGACCGAGGCAAACACGCGGCCTCCGCGACGCAACACACGCCGGAACTCGTGCAAATAATGGACGATGTCCCCCTCGAACATATGTGTGAACACTGACTGCAGGATGATCCTGTCTATCGTTCGGTTGCCCACGGGCAACGAAACATCTGTAACTTTGAGGCTTCCCGTTGGGTTATGTATCTGACTATCAACGTCGAGATATTCGAATCTAAAATTCGGATGGCGAGTGGAAATGTTGGAGGTGCACCATTCGATGCTGGGCCGGATGATGTCGATGCCGATGTACGATCCAGATTCTCTAAGATGGTCGGTCAGTTGTATGGCGTCTCTGCCGACACCGCACCCGATCTCCAGCACCGCATGGTGGGGTAGAATTGGACAATAACGGGCGTACTCTTCCATATGCCCTCGAGAAATTGCATCCCATGTTTCGGGACCCCCACCTGTCATAGTCGCCAGGTCCACGGGGATCTTGTAACCATGGTATTCGAAATACTCAGGCATCTTCCTTCAATTCCGAAAGTCAATCAATTGCCAGGCGGCAACTGGTGTCTGTCAAGGTCAGATTTTGATTGTAGAATGGATCGCCATGTGCAAGATACGGGGCATAGGCACGCAACGATTCACGCACGTCGTTCTCTGGAGGAATCCGATCCCGGGTCGATGCTTCCCGGTGGAGCACCCGGGCGTAAGGAGTCATGACGTTGCGCAGCCCCGCTTGGTGCAGCCGCAGGCAGAAATCGACATCGCCCCCGCACACGATGAAACGTTCATCGAAACCGCCCACGTGTTCGAACTTCTCTCGGTCAACCATGAGACAGGCGGCTGTCACCGCGAGAACATTTCGCACCCAGTATGACGGACCTGCGGGCGTGATTGCATCTGGATGCAGTCCAGCCCACGGATGCTCCGCGAATCCCCCGATACCCACAACGACACCGGCGTGCTGCACGGCTCCGTTCTCAAAAAAGAGGCGCGCCCCGACAGCACCGATCTCTGACCGCTGGGCCAGCTCGACCATTGGCTCCAACCAATCGGTGTGAAGGGGCTCGGTGTCATTGTTGAGAAAGAGCAGGAGCTTGCCGCTCGCGGCCTGTGCTGCTTGGTTGTTGAGCCTTTGAAAGTTGAAGGGCTCGTTGAATTCAATGAGACGAACCCAGCTCCAGCGCTCTCTCCACCTGTCGATGGCGGCGAACGTCTCTGCCTGAGAGCTTTGGTTGGATACAAGGACCACTTCGTATTCGACGGCACCTGACGATCTCTCGATCGCTTCGAGGCATGCCTCCGTCAGGGCGGCCTTGTCCTTGAATGGTACGACGATCGATACAAGTTCGGCGCGGCGCTCATAACGGATTCGGTGTGTCGTTGCGCCGACTCCCAAGTCGACCCAGGTGCCAGATCCCGACCTCCTTAGAAGGTCACTCAGAGCGCGCCGACCAGCCCCGTGGGCGTCGGGCTTGAATTGCACGTCGAGGGCGGTGGATCCGGCATGTTGCCTCCAGTGGTAGAGCACATCGGCAATGTGCTCGATCCGATTTGCCACCGATGTGGCGCGCAGCAGAAAATCGTAATCTTGAGCACCCTCAAAGCCCTGCCGAAGGCCACCGATCTTGTCGAACAGACTGCGCCGACATGCAGTGAGGTGGGCAATGTAGTTCAAGGTGTAGAGGAGCTCGGGTGACCAGTCTGGCTTGAAGAATGGCTCAACGAAATTGCCGGTCTTGTCGACCTTGTCTTCGTCTGAGTAGACGAGATCCGCGGATGGCTCCTCCATCAGGCGGGACGCGATTGCCGCGAGCGCATGTGGTTCGAGGAGGTCGTCGTGGTCGACGAACACGATCCATTCGCCGGTAGTCTCTTCGATCCCGGCATTTGTGTTGGCGGCTATTCCTTCGTTGTTCCGCTGGATGACGACAATCCGTTCGTCCAATTCCTCGAAACGAGCCAATATGGGCGCGACGTGGATCGCCGTCGATGCATCGACGAGAACCAGCTCAAAGGTGGGATACGTCTGAGCGCGAATCGAGCGGATGCATTCAGTGAGGTATTCGGCAGGAGGATTGAATACCGGCACGACGATGCTGAACAGAGGGCCGCACGTCGGGGGCTCCGACACCGACCGTCGAGCAAGCCAAGCCTGATACGGGTCGGCGTCGGGCATGACGTTCCAGCGGAGTGGTTCGCCAATTGCCGGTCCTGCGATGCACGTCCGCCAAGGCTTTTCGCTTAGCACCAGCTCCTCAAGTGCTTTGATCGATCGTTCGTCCGGTGCTCCCCAGAACATCGATTCGAGTTCCCGGATTCGCTCGACCGACTCGGCCCAGCCTCGAGCGGACATCGATGCCGAGACCTCGACCTCCCGCAACCGCTTCACGTGTCGGTGGATTGCCTCCACGGATTCGGCCCAGCCGCGCTGTGCCGCACCCCGAAGACCATCGAGCGTCGTCAGCCCGTGCTCGATCACCGAAGCCGTTGAGATCTGGACTCTCCTGACAGCTTCCGTAACCAGTGCCTGGTCGGCTGCAGGCCAAAGAGCGGCGATCGAATCAAGGTCGCCGACGTTCCGAGCCCCCACAACGAAGTACCGGTAGCTGGGCGGCGTGGCGTCAGCCTGCTCGAAGAACTCCTCGAGCAGCCATCGCCGGACGCCGCCGGTGCGCTCATCGAGGCCCATCTTCAGGGCGACATGAGAGTTGTACAGCTGTTCGGCCCAAACTGCCACTGGGTTCGATCCCAAGGTGATCGTGGCGAAGCCATGCTCGGCCAGCCGCTGTTGGGTCTCCCGGAGGGAAGGGAGGCCGGCACTGGCATGCTCACTCAGCCAGGGATGCTCACGTCCGAAGAGTTCGGCGAAGAGCCGGCGTTGATGGTCCTCGGCTTGTCGTACCTGGGTATCGTCATAGGGACCACCCAGCACCACCACATCGGCCACCCGCGCCGCCTCTTCCAGCAGGGCACCCTTCGTGTCGGAGTCGACATGTTCCAACACGTCAAGGGCGAGAGCCGCCGTGAACGAGCGGTCCGCGAAGGGCAGAGCAGCCGCCGAGCCAATCACGTCGACGCCGTTCGTCAACACGTCGATACTGATGACGTGGCGATTACTCAGGAGCGACCGTGTAAGTCCATCGGCACCGCCGATGTCGAGCACGCGTTCATCCGCTCCTAGGTGATGCAGGATGCGCGCTGCGAGAACGTGTCGCGAAATGAGGTCGTACTCTTTCTGGACCATCGACTCGGTAATACCGGTCATGCAACCCGATCCCTGCCGTTCACGACCATACCGTAACGGCAACCGCCACCCGCCCTTGGTCGGCGCCCAAGATGGTCCACCGGTGCGCTGCCGCCGGACGATTGCTCATCGAACCCCCCCAAATCCGCCGGACTCGGAATCTGCTCTCAGCGTGGCGCCTGCCATCTAACCGGAGAGCATGAAATAGAACGACAGCGCGAAGGTCGCGATGCTAAAGATGCCAACGCCGATCTTCATCCAGCGACCGCGAAGCGCAGCAACGAGGACGACCGCCAAGAAGGGAGCCATTGACAAGCCGTAACGACCGATCAGACCTGGATTGGCCCCATACGTCCTCCAAAATCCCACTCCTACGACAATGCCTCCCACGTAGAGCACGACCAGGGAGAGAAGGCCGACCCAATGATGCCAGTGGCGCCTGCTCACAAAGGCGCCGGCTACGGCGCCCGCGATCACAAGGAAGCCCAGAAGGGTGCCAAAGATAACTTGGAGATTTCCTGAGGTGAAACTCACCGGCGCAGCAAGTGACGCGTTCGATCGGAACGACGTGAATCCCTGGGTCAGTGGCGTCAATAGGTTCAATGCCTCCTCGGCCACGAGACTGATCCCAAGCGGTCCCTTCCGGAGGAAGGCGAAGGTCGGGAGTCGTCTGGGGTTAATGATGCTCAGGGAGTGGAAGGCCATCTGCCAGCCCACAGCCGCCAGCACCACGCCGCCCAGGATCGCCGACGCCCATATGGCGTACTCTCGGCGACGGGGCAGCCAGAACGCTCTGGAACCCGCCCGAGCGTCGACGATCGACCGCTCGAACGTGGAGGCACGGGTGGAATAGGCGAACGCCATGAAGAGCAACGCCACCACCAGGGCTGGAAAAGCGTCGGTCAACTGAACCGCTGTGACGAAGAACGCACCCAACCCGAGGATAATCCACGCCTTCGTAGTGTGAGTGCGCCACACATACGCGCTGAGGGCGGCGATGAGGCCTCCGCAGGCGACCGCGGCAGCGCCGTTGGAGACGATCGACGCTTCGTAGAGCGTCACGGGGGCGCTCGCCAGCAGCAGGACGCCGACGGCCAGCAAGCGTGGCTCCATGCCCATGAGCCGTCCCGCCAGCCAGAGGAGAACGAGGCCGGCGACTAGCCAGAGAGCTCCCACCGATCGGGTGGCCGTCACCTCATTCAGACCCAAGACATGCTCGGGCAGCCACCGGACGACAGCAGTGACTGCGTAGTAAGTGGGCGGTTCCTGTGCTTCGTACTGGTAGCCACCACCCGGATACTGGTCCGCATGTACGTGGGTATCGCCACATGGAGGCAACTGGATACCCGGATAGGCGATCCCGCGACATGAGATCGTCTCCATGGTCGAGAGTTGCAGCCGATCCCCGAGTCGCGGGAGTTGGCCAGCCGCGATCCTGTTGACGTAGTCATAGTGAGCGGCTTCGTCCTGCGGCGAAAACATCGGGTTCTCGTGAATGTGAACTGCCACGAGGGAGAGTGGGGCCAGTACGCACACGGCCACTGCGAGGATAATCGACCACCAGGGTGACAGACACTCCCGAAGAAGCTCAGCGGGTGAGTGAACGAACATTCGCGACGACCTATCGACCGAATCCCTCAGCTCGCTCACGTCCGGTACTTCTGGATCATCTCTTACAGGATGGCTCACTTTTCTAGGGTGAGGACGCCGAGAAAGAACGCGTCAAGGACTCCGATCCCGCCAATCACGCACGCCGTCGCGGAAGGGATGACACCCCGAAGGGCGACAGCATTATCCAGCTGACCAAAACCATGCGATTGCCACACAAGAAAAGATGCGACGAGGCCCCCGATCCCGAGGAGAAATATGAGCACCGCGCCGACCAAGCATCTTCCGAGAGTTACGGTGTTCTTGAACCAGAGAGTCTTTCGGTCCATAGGTAGCAACTCCCGACTGGCCGCATAGAGCTTGCTGAATGCGGCGAAGGAGATCGCCTGGATGCCCAGAGCGATGGCAAGCATGGCCACGATCATGGTGTTGACGGTCAACCGAACGCTTCCTCCGGCGAAAGTTGGCGTGTCGAGGGCAAGAAGCGCCTCACCTATGACGCCCAGCAATGTGAGCACCAGGCCCGGCACCAAGAAAAGCCAACGCGGGCTGAACAAGAGGAGAAATCGCAGATGGCGCATCCCGTCCGACCATGTTCGGAGATGCGGCGCCCGTGACCTCCCATCCCGATACAGCTTCGTCGGTACCTCCGACAGCGTGTATCCGTGCAAGCTGGCCAGGACAACCATCTCGCTAGCGAACTCCATCCCGTCGGACCTCAGCCGAAGATCGAGACACTTCTGCCTATCGATTGCCCGGAGACCACAGTGGAAGTCACCCATAGGGACGTGGTAAAAGACGCGCCCGATCCAACTGAGAACCGGATTGCCCACGTAACGGTGCAGCCATGGCATGGCCCCGGGTTCGATGCCGCCCCGGAACCGGTTGCCGATCACCACGTCGCTTCCTCGGCGTAGCTCCGAGAGGAAGGCGTCGAGACTGGAGAAGTCGTAACTGTCATCGGCGTCACCGATGACGACCCACCGCCCACGAGAAGCCTCGACGCCGGCGCGAATCGCCGCGCCGTACCCCTTCACGGGCACGTCGACGACACGCGCACCGAAACGGCGAGCGATGTCCTGCGAACCGTCCCTGCTGCCGTTGTCTGCAACCAGCACCTCCCCCAATATTCCCGACCTCCGGAGATAGTCGAGCGCCTTCTGCACGCAGGCGCCCACTGTCTCCGCCTCGTTGAGGCACGGCATCAGTACAGTCAGTTCCAATGAGCCTGAAACCGAGGACGTCTGCGCCCGATCGATCACGGCTTCCCTCGACACCTTGCATCTCCTCCCTCCTGCGATCCCTCGGCCGCCACTCCGGAAGCCGCCACCTCGCTGGACCACGCTGGAGGTGGCGGCAGCGTTCAAGCATCAGAAGATAGCGAATGGCCGCACTCCTATGCCGAGCCGGTTCATGGGAGCAAGGTCTGGAGCTGGTAGCGGATGGCACAGCCCCCGTAGGGAATCCGCCCGAAAAGGAAGCGCCATTCCTGTATGTTCTGCCACCCGGAGAGCAAAATAGAACGGCCGCCACGGCACGGGAATGAAGCTCGCAGATCTGTGATGTCGTGCTGCCAAGATGATCAGGAGCTCGCGGAACGTCACGGGTTCCTGGGCGCAGATTGTGAGCATGTCCGATCGTGAACTCTGTCCCAGCTGACCGATCGCCTCTACGAGATCGTCGATGTGCACGACGTACTGCAGGGGGTTGCCCATGAAGGCAGGTAGCACCGGTGCTACCTGAACCAGCCTGTCCAGGGCACCGACCACTCCGCCAGGATCGGGCCCATAGATCAACCCCGGCCGAACGATGACGGCTCCGCACATCTTCCCAAGCTCTTCGAGCTTCAACTTCACCCGGCCATACCGTTGAGTTGTTCCGCTGTAGGCCGCGATCGACGAGATGAGGACGAGTCTGTGAATCCCCATCTTCCGTGCGGACTCGAGCAGCACCCTGAGGCCGGTCACGTTGACATCGTCTTCCAGTCGCCAACGCCTCACCAAAGTAGACCGAACCTCGTGGGCGCAGTGAATCAGGATCTCAATATCCGAAAGGTCCGGATGCGTTCCCCGCGCCAAGTCGAAAACGCGCACCTCCGACGCTGCCGAAGTCAGATCGGATCGGACCTGTGAGGTGTAGGCGACGGTCCTGAAGCCCTGTCCGTTGAAGTGCTTCAGAAGGGTACCGCCGAGATATCCAGACGCACCGGTGACTCCAATTGTCGTGCCACGTCGTACCTTCAGCACCGCCCCAACCTACCCCGGCGCTTTCGACAAGAGGCTCTTCGCCACCTCGTCGGCTATTCGATAGGCGTTCGCCATCACGGTGGCCGTAAAAGTTGTGGGACCGATGCTCGGAAAGACCGCGCCATCGACCACGTGGATCTTTCGCCAGGCAGGAACTCGCCCGAGCTCGTCCGTCTGCCACCACTGCGTGGGTCGGTCATGATGGGGAAGGGATCCGCCGAAGTGATAGCTCTTGCCAGCGGCGGCAATCCTCAGAACAGGAATCAACGGCCACAGGTCGAGCAGCGCTGCAGCCCGTACCAGCCTTCTCGCGAAGTGCCTGATCGCCAGTGGCTGGCGGTCGGATGGCTGCTCGCTGATCACCAGGGACGCCAGGCCCGTCCGGTCCTTCGGCGGCCCCAAAGTGATGGTCATGGACGCAGACAAGCGAGATGGGAGATACCCGATTCCCACCGACAGCCTCCGAATGATCTCCGGGGTGATCCGGCTGGCAATTGGGAGCCTGAACAAAGAGGGGAGGGCAGCGCTGAAGGAGGGGTCGTACGTGTACAGTTGCAGTGCCGAAGCGTCCGATCCCATGATCGAATCATCCTCGGCAACAAACAGCTGGCCCAAAGTGTTCTGGTCTTCCTGCTGGGGGTCGGGAACGCCACGCAACGAGATCATTGGAACAACGAACTGACGCGATTCCTTTAGTGTGAGCTCCCCTTCATACTGCTTGAGGGAACTTGCCACGAGTTGAGTCGATTTGATGCTGCCGGTCGCGACGAGAACAACGTCGCCGGTGAACCGTCGTCGCTCCTTGGTGTGCGCATTTTGCGCGTCGGCGAAGGCCTCGGTCGTGTCTTCGCCTACTGCGTGCACGATCCATCCAGATTCGAACCGGACTCGATTGCGCAGACGCATCTCGTCGAACGTCTGAGCGCTCGAGTAGATCAGCCCATACGGGCAGCCAGTGTGACAAAGCCCGCACTTGACACAACCTCGCTGATCGACGGCTGTGCGCGCTTGCCCCATGACTAGGCCGTAACGTCGGATCCTTGGCTTGTGCCGATCGTAACGCTGCAGGATCTGGCGAGCCCGGGCGGACATGAAAGGGGCCGCAATCGGAGTCGCGTAGAGCGGATATTTCTGACCAAGGTCGTCGTCAACTGCAGTGAAGGGAACGCGGTCAAAGACCTTCTCGTACGATCTCGCCAACGCACTCCGTGGCACCGGCCATTCGGACAGGATGCTTTCCGAGAATGGCATGAATTGCGCACCCCACACCGTACTGAAGCCCCCGTACGCGCCGGAGACAAGCTTCGAGTTGAGGTGCTGGTCGGTTCGGATGCCATCCAATTGGCCGACGTCCCGATATGGGTAATCCGAACCATACGTTCGTTTCTCGGGCAATCCGACGGCGCTTCCCGCCGCGGGCGCTTCGGTGATCAGGGCGAGGTTCTCGGGTGACCAGCGGTCTCTGACCTCGGCTCGAAGCTCCTGGAGCACAGATTGACGTTGATTGTCGAGTGTGAGGCCGATGTCGATGACGGTGACGTCGAGCGAGGTGGCCTCTAGGGCCATCGTCGCGCCCGCAGCTGCGGGCCCGCTGCCAACGACTATTACCGATGGCATGGACCGTGAACCCTGGACGTACTCGAAGCGAATCGGGGTGAACGCGTTGACAGGCTCAACGGCAGGGTGGTCACAGCTGACTCATGACCAGCCCGTCGAGGATGTCCGACTCCGAGACCAGGCACTCGAACATCTCGAGTAGGGTCACGACCTCTCGAAGCACAAGGGCCCCACCAACGATCACGTCCTCCCGCCCTTGGGCCATCCCCGGCCGGCCGCCACGGGCGGCGGCCGGCTCCGCCGCCAGCACGCTGCACCAACGTTCGACGGCGGCCCGGGTGAGCACCGTGTGGTGCAC
>DAHUZT010000030.1 GCA_027315005.1 Acidimicrobiaceae bacterium
GATCCGGCCCGCGTACATCACCGCGATGTGATCGGTCCGGCTGGCAACCACACCGAGGTCGTGGGTCACCAGCACCACCGCCATGTGCCGCTCTCGCTGGAGGTCCGCCAGAAGGTCGAGGATCTGACCCTGTACGGTGACGTCCAGGCCGGTGGTGGGCTCGTCGGCCATGACCAGGCGCGGGGCGCAGGCCAGGGCGATGGCGATCATCACCCGTTGGCGCATGCCCCCCGAGAGCTGGAACGGGTACCAGCGGACCCGTTCCTCCGGCGAGGGGATCCCCACCGAGGAGAGGAGCTCGACGGCGGTGGCCTTGGCCTCCTTGCGATCGACTCCCAGGTGGATCCGGAGGGACTCGGTGATCTGGGTACCGATCCGCTTGACCGGGTTGAGGGCGGTCATCGGGTCCTGGAAGATCATCGAGAGCTCGGCCCCCCACACCTTCCGGAGCTGTTTGGGACCGAGGTCGGTGAGCTCGAGCCCGGCGAAGGTGACCGATCCGGTGGCCACCACGTCGTGGGGTGGCAGCAGGCGCATGATCGAACGGGCCAGCACCGTCTTCCCCGAGCCGGACTCGCCCACGATCCCGAGGGTCTCACCCGGGGTGACGGTGAGGCTGACTCCCTCGACGGCTCGCACGGTTCCACGGGTCGTCCGGAAGGACGTGTGGAGATCCTCCACGACGAGCAGCGGCTCGTCGGCGCGCCGGGCGTCGGCGAAGTCGAGCGCCTTGACACGCGATCCCCGTCCGGGCAACTTCACAACAACCCTTGCCTGATGTCGAACCGCTGGCGGAGGCGGTCCCCGATCAGGTTGATGGCCAGCAGGAGGAGGAACATGGCCAGGGCGGGCCACATCATGACCAGTGGATTGGTGCTGAGCAGGTTGTTCGAGGTTCCCTCGGCGATGAGGTTTCCCCACGACGGTGTGGGCAACTGGACCGAAAGTCCGAGGAAGGCCAGGGATCCCTCGACAACGATCACCCCGGCCACGGCGATCAGGCCGAAGGTGACCGCCACCGGGACCACGTTCGGGAGGATCTCCCGGAAGACGATGCGTCGAGAGGTCGCACCCATGGTCCGGGCGGCGACCACGAAGTCCCGCTCGGCGAAGGCCAGGCTGGAGGCCCGGATGATCCGGAACATGACCGGAATGGTCGCGACTCCGAGGATGATGGTGATCTTGTAGAGGGACTGTCCCCAGAAGGCGACGATGGCGATCACGGCCACGATGGCCGGGAAGGCCAGCAGGATGAACGAGGCGGCGTTGAACGTGACATCGAAGGTGCCGCCCTTGTAGCCCGAGATCAACCCCAGGGTCCCCCCGATGAGCATGCCCATGGCCACGGCACCGAAGCCGACGATGAGAGACACCCGTGCGCCGAAGACCAGCCGGGAGAGCAGGTCACGGCCGAGATCGTCGGTGCCGAGGAGGTGGTGGATGCTCGGACCCGCGTTGACCAGGTTGTAGTTCTGGAAGTCCGGGTTGGGCAGGGGCAGCAGGTTGGCGAAGATCGCGGCCAGTACCACCAGGCTCACCCAGGTGACCGAGCACCAGAAGAGGAACCCGAGGGGCCGCCTGACGATTTCCTCATCGGGGTCGTCCGCCCCACCCGCTCCGTCGTGACCCTCGAGCCGGGAGATGACGAACTCGTCGGTGGCCGCCACCGACGGGAACTCGGCGTTGCGGTCGCGTTCGGGTATCTGGACCGCTCCGGGTTCGAGGTCCTCAGGCACCACTCACCCCCGCACCACTCTCGGGTCGACCACCGTGAAGAGGAAGTCGACGATGAACTGAAGGATGACGTAGGCGACGGCCACCACCAGGGTGATCCCCTGAACCACGAGGTAGTCGCGCTGGTTGACGGCGTTGACCAGGGAGAAGCCCAGACCGTTCAGGGCGAAGAGGTACTCGACGATGAAGGTGCCGGCGATGAGGGCGCCGATGTTGACCCCGGCCGCCGCGAACAGAGAGAACGACGACGGACGGAAGGCGTGGCGCCACATGATTCGGGTGGAGGACAGGCCCTTGGCCCGGGCCATGGTGATGAAGTCCTGCTGCAGGGTGCTGATCAGATCCGAGCGGAGGAGCCGGTAGTAGACGGCGATCGAGCCGAAGGTCAGCGCTATCGAGGGGAGGATCATGTCCCGGAGGTTGCTGCCGAGGCTCTGGGTGATCGGGGTGAACCCGGTGGCCGGAAACCAACCCAGTGCGACGGCGAAGATGGCCACCAGGATCGGGGCGATGACGAAGGGCGGAAGGGCCAGCAGCCCGAAGGTCCCGGTGGTCGAGACGTTGTCGAGGGGTCTGTTGGGCCGGCGTGAGGTGACCAGGGCCAGTGGGATGGCCACGGCGAAGGCGATGATCTGCGAGATGACGATCAGTTCGAGGTCGATGGGGTAGCCGGTGGCGATGATGTGACCCACCGACTCGTGGTCGAGGTAGGACTCGCCCAGGTTGCCGTGGAGGGCGCTCGTTATCCAGGTGGTGTACTGCTCGACCAGAGGCTTGTTGAGCCCAAGCTGCTTGAACAGCACGGCCTGGTTGTGCGGGGTGTCGTTGGCGCCGAGGATGACCGAGGCCGGATTGCCGGGCAGCAGATGGACGAGGAGGAAGACCAGGATCGAGATGACGAAGGTCACCACGACCAGCTGGGCGAACCGCTTGATGAGATAGGAGCCCATGTCGAATGCTGTGAACCGATCGCGCGTTCCGGGCCGGCTCAGGCCATCCAGACCTGGGACGGGAAGAATACCCCCTCGTCGAATCCGTATCCCTTGCCCCCGTCAGGTAGCTGCAGTGCGGCGAAGTTCTGGATCCGCTGATCGCCGACCAGGGCGATGGGGAACTGTTCCAGCCAGAGATAGGGCAGGTCGACGGCCAGCCGCTCGTTGACGGCCTGCCAGGCCTTGATCCGTTGGGCCAGGCTGGTGGTGCTCCGACCGATCCGCATGGCCGCTTCGAGCTGAGGGTCACTGTTCCGGGCGAAGTTGAGACCGATCTTGCCCAGCGGGGCCACGGTGGTGGTACTGAACCACACGTAGTTGAGGTTCGGGTCTATGGCACCGAACTGGTAGGAGGTCACCGCCTCGAACTGCCCGGTGATGAAATCGGTGATGATGGTGGCCTGCTCCACCGTCTTGATCGAGACGTCGAAGCCGGCTTGGTTCCACATCTGCTGGATGACCTGGACCAGCTGTACGTCCCGGGGGTCGGGGATGGTCGACAGCTGCAGGGCGGGGGTGCCGTGCTGGGCCTTGTACTGCTTCACCAGGGCCTTGGCCCCCGCAAGGTCGTAGGCGGGGTAGGAGGTCTCGCTGTAGTACGGCGAACCCGGGAGGAACAGCCCACTGGCCGGCTTGGTGTAGTTGCTCCCGAAGATCTTGAGGATCTGGGCCCGGTCCATGCTCTTGGCCAGGGCCTGGCGGATGCCGAGGTCGCTGGTGGGGGAGGCGGCGCAGTTGAGCATGATGAAGGCCACCGTCGGCTCGATGAGGTCGCCCTTCAGGTTGTCGACCATCTGGTAGGCCGAGTTGGTGGCGAACTGGGACATGATGGAGGGATCGGTGGTCAGGATGAGGTCGACCCCGCCCGACTGGAGGGTGGCCGCCCGCTGGGTGCCGTCGGGAATCGGCTTGTAGGTGATCTGGTCGAGGTAGGGATAGCCGCCGCGCCAGTAGTGGGGGTTCTTGGTGGCGGTGAAGAAGTTGTTCGGCTGCCACTGCGAGTAGACGAAGGGGCCGGTGCCGATGGGGTTGGGAGTCTGCCCCGAATTGGTGGCGTCGATCATGGCCTGGGCGACGACGTAGCCGACCTGGGTGGTCAGCCCGGAAGGGAAGGTGGGGCGGGGACCGCTCAGGTTGTAGACCACGGTCAGGCTGTCGGGAGTGTCGACCGAGGTGATCTCCTCGACGGGGACCTTGGTCAGCGGGGAGGCCAACAGGGCGGCGAAGTTGGACTTGACCACGGTCGAGGTGAGGGCCGAGCCGTCGTGGAAGGTGACACCGGGGCGCAGCTTCATCGTCCAGACGTCGTAGGTGGCGTTGGGGGTGAGCGACTGGGCAAGGTAGGGCTGGATCGACCCGTCGGCGGCGATGGCCATCAGCGGGTCGTACACCGTGTTGGCGTAGAGGAAGCCGTTGGTGTCCCAGTGGTTGAGCGGGGGGTAGAAGCCGTCGATCTCGGCCAGGGTGCCCACGGTGGCGGATCCCCCCTGGCGGGGTGCGCCCTTCCCGACCCCCGGGGAAGATCCCGAGGTGACCGGAGGTTGGTTCGATGCCGTCGACGAGTTGGAGCATCCAGCCAGGGCGGTGGCGCCCCCCACCCCGAGCACGGCCGCCCCCCCGACCGCAGCACCTCGAGAGAGGAACGTCCTCCGGCTGATCTCATTGGACTCGGTCATCGGATCCTCCCCCATCTCGACCTCCCCGCCCGACGTGGGTCTGTCGGCTGCGGGCCGGACGAGTGCACTCTGCCACATGCCGGACCCGGCGTGGGGGCACGTTAGTGCGGCGGGAGGTACCGGTCCACGGGATGCTGTGGCGGTTCCGCTCCGGGGCGGGCGGACCAACTAACCTGCGGGCGCACGGCCCAGGGTGGACCGCCGCCGGCCGCCCACCATTCTGCAGATGGGGTCAACGGCATCGGCTGGGCGATCCGGCGCACCCACCCGGATACCGGCCGACGGTACCCACGAACGTCGAAGGACATCACCACCAGTGGAACGATCGAGCGCCACAGACGACCGGGAGCCGGCAACCGAGGCTTCGTACCGGTCGGGACCGACGGAACCGGGCGATCCGGTGCTGGTCATCGGAGGTGGCCCCGCCGGACTGACCGCCGCCCGGGAGCTGGCCG
Organism: Acidimicrobiaceae bacterium; assembly: GCA_027315005.1. GTDB lineage: Bacteria > Actinomycetota > Acidimicrobiia > Acidimicrobiales > RAAP-2 > Bog-756. The sequence goes on from DAHUZT010000030.1 coordinate 4,858, forward strand.
AGGGGGGCGATCCGGTGATCGTCGTCGAGCAGGACGAGGTGGTGGGCGGGATCAGCAGGACGGTCGTACGGGACGGGTGGCGGTTCGACATCGGCGGGCATCGCTTCTTCACCAAGGTCGCCCCGGTGGAGGAGTTCTGGAACAAGGTGCTGCCCGAGGAGGACTTCCTCCTGCGACCGCGGATGAGCCGGATCTACTACGAGGGGAAGTTCTACGACTATCCGATCAAGCTGGGCAATGCCCTGGCCAACCTCGGAGCCGCAGAGGCGTTTCGATGCGGCCTCTCGTTCCTGTGGGTACGGGTCCGTCCGCCGAGGGACACGACAACCCTCGAGGGGTACATCGTCTCAAACTACGGCTGGCGTCTGTACCGGCACTTCTTCAAGACCTACACCGAGAAGGTCTGGGGCGTGCCGGCCTCCGACATCGGTGCCGACTGGGGCGCCCAGCGGATCAAGGGCATGTCGTTGTGGAGCGCGGTGTGGGAGCCGGTCCGATCGTCCCTCGCCGGTGCGCGCCGGAACCGGTCCAAGCAGGTGACCAGTCTCATCGAGGAGTTCCGGTATCCGAAGCTCGGACCCGGGATGATGTGGGAGTTCTGCGCCGATCAGGTGGTGGAGTTCGGGGGGTTGCTCCGTCTCGACACGGTGGCCTCCGCCGTGCACATCGAAGGGGACCGGGCGCAAGCGGTGAGCATCGGGGCGAACGCCGGAGTGGAGAAGGAGCGGGTGGCCGTTTCCCACGTGATCTCCTCGATGCCGCTGGCCACCCTCGTCCGCATCGTCGATCCGCCGGTCCCTCCCGCGGTCCGCACCGCGGCGGACGATCTGCACTATCGCGACTTCTTGACGGTGGCCCTGGTTGTTCCGAAGGAGCGGGGGTTTCCGGACAACTGGATCTACGTGCACGCTCCCGACGTCCGTGTCGGTCGGGTCCAGAACTTCGGGTCGTGGTCCCCCTACATGGTGAAGGACGGTCGGACCTGCCTCGGCATGGAGTACTTCGTCTTCGAGGGTGACGACCTCTGGAGCAGTGACGATGACGACCTCATCAAGCTGGCCACCGAGGAGCTGGCGACGATCGGCCTGGTCGACGCGGCCGACGTCGAGGCAGGGTACGTGGTCCGAGTACCCAAGGCCTACCCCGTCTACGACGACCACTACCGGGAGAACGTGGAGGTGATCCGCCGGTGGTTCGACAGCCATGCTCCGAACGTGCACCCGGTCGGTCGCAACGGGATGCACAAGTACAACAACCAGGACCATTCGATGTACACGGCCATGCTCACCGTGGAGAACATCCGGGGCGCCCACCACGACATCTGGTCGGTCAACGTCGAGGAGGAGTACCACGAGGGCTCGACGGCGCCCGGGGGTGATCCGGCCACCGGACGGTCGGCTCCCGTCGTTCCCCGCAGGCGGGCCACGGTCGAGGAGACCACCGAGCGGTGAGGACGGCACGCGGTGAGGGATGAGCACGATCCCGAGCCCGAGGTCCCGGAACCGTCGGAGCACCCGAGGCGGAACGATCCGGGCCTCGATCTGATCCTGGAGGACGTCGAGCAGGTGGTGGATCCGGTCACCGAGGGTGTCTCCATGGCACCCGCGGTGGGGATCGCCGTGGCCCCCGGTCCGATGATCACCCTCCCCGACGATGTGAGTGGGCAGGTTCGGGTGGGGCCGCCCGGCGCCGAGGACGTCGAGGGAACGGGTTCGTCGCGAGGGGGAGACTCGGTCCGGTCCAACCTCCTCCAGGCAGGGCCCGTCGCCGTGGCCGGGATGGTCGTCAACGGAGCCGCGGCCCTGGTGGTCGTCGTGGTGGCCCGTCTGGTCAACACCGTCTCCTACGGCGAGATCGCCCAGCTGCTCGGCCTGTACTTCATCTTGTCGATGCCGGGATCGGCGGTGTTGGTCGGTGTGGTGCGGCGGGCAACCGCACTCGACCTCGCCGGGCACACCGAGCGGATCGTCCCCTGGGCGCGCCGGGTCCACCGGATCGTGCTGGTCGGTCTGGCCGTCGAGGTGGCGGTGGTGGTCGTGCTCCGCAACTGGATCGCCGGTCAGCTCTCGCTCGCCGGCGGTGGCAGTGGGGCGAGCGTGGTCCTCATCCTCACCGCGGCCGGCATCTGGATCCTCTTGAGTGTCGACCGGGGCCTCCTCCAGGCCCGCCGACGCTATCGATCGCTGGCCGGCAACCTGCTCGTCGAGGGGTGCATGCGCACCGCCCTGGTGGTGGGACTGGTGGCCGTCGGGCTCGGCGTCACCGGCTACGCCCTCGGGGTCTTCGCCAGCGAGGTCGTCGCCAGCCTCCATGCCCGATGGCTGGCCCGCAGGGCGTGGGCCCTGCCCGGGGAGGCCGCGACCGCCGGCCCGCCGGCCCGGCCGATCATCGATGCGGGAGCCGACAGCGAACAGGCCCGGCGCAAGCTGATGGCCGACGTGTCTGCCGCCTTCGTGGGGCTCGCCCTCCTCGGGTTGCTCCAGAACGTCGACGTGATCCTGCTGGGCCGGCTCGACCACGCGAACGTGGGGACCTACGCCGCCATCTCGGTGGCGTCGAAGGCGCTGGTCTTCGGTGCTCTCGCCCTCGGCTCCTACCTCCTGCCGGAAGCCACCATCCGGTGGAACGAGGGAGGGCACGCCATCCGCCAGCTGGGTGTGACGGCGATCTTTCTCGCGGTGCCGGCGACGGTGCTCCTGGTGATCTCCCTGGCCGTGCCGAAGCTGTTCTTGACCCTGATCTTCTCCCGGCGGTTGAGCGGAGGCGCTCCGGCGTTCGCCACCCTGGTCGTCGCGATGATGTTCCTCTCCTTCTCGGTACTGGTCACCAACTACCTCTTCGGGACCGGCTCGCGGTGGATCGTCTGGCTCCTGGCGGGGGGTTCGGCCCTGGCACTGGGTCTGGTGCGCCTGGCCGACGGGAAGATCGTGGCAACCGCGCGCGCCGACTTGATCGCCCAGGGAGCCCTCGCCATGGGGATGGGCATCGCCTTCGCCGTCATCCACCACCGCCACCGGGGTCGCCGGTGGCTGCCCTCTCTGCCTGCGCACGGGACACGCCGGTGGCCGTCGCGCCGCGGCGGACCAGCAGTCTGACCAAAACCCCGACCGGCGGTCGCACCACCGGTACACTCGGCGGGTGGGAACCGGCTGCCCCTAGCCGGCCGACCTGCCGGCCCACCTGGCCGGCGGCAAGAGGACCATCCGAACCACCATCCGAACGAACACCGTGGCGACACGGTACGGGGGAGCCTGACCGATGACTCGTGCGCCAGGGAACACTGGTTCCGCCGATCGGGCGGCACTGTCGCTGGCGCGCCTCGTCCCTGTTCCCGAGGACGGTGTGGGCGAACGCTACGGACCCGGACTGGTCCAGTCGGCCGCGGTCGGCGCCCGTTCGCTCGGGAGTCCGCTCTTCGCACAGGACGGACTCGGTCCCTTCGCCGGTCTCAGCCTGGGGGAGATCGCCGAGGTTGCGGGACTGAGACGGATCGACGTGGTGGCGTGGCGCGATTTCGACGATCCCGAAGCCGGAGGCTCCGAGCTCCACGCCCACCGGGTGATCACCGCCTGGGCCGAGGCCGGACTGGACGTCTCGGTCACCACGTCGGCGGTGCCCGAACACAGGACGGTGGTGAGAAGGAACGGCTACCGGGTGGTGCGCCGGGCGGGGCGGTATGCGGTCTTTCCACGGACGCTGCTCTCGGGGGCCTGTGGCCGGATCGGGACCGGGGACGGCCTTCTCGAGATCTGGAACGGCATGCCCTTCTTCTCGCCTGTCTGGTCGCACTGCCCGGCGATCGTCTTCCTCCACCATGTGCACGACGAAATGTGGCGCATGGTGCTCCCGGCCGGGTTGGCCGAGATCGGCCATGCCATCGAGCACCGCATCGCGCCACCTTTCTACCGCCGCAGCCGCATCGTCACCCTCTCGGCCTCGTCCAAACGCGAGATCGTGGAGCGACTGGGGATCCCGGACCGACGGGTGGCCGTCAGCCCACCCGGAGTGGAACCCCGCTTCACGCCGGGTGGCGAACGCTCGCACCAACCGATGGTGCTGGCCGTTGGCCGGTTGGTCCCCGTCAAACGGTTCCACCTGCTGATCGACGCGTTGGTGCGGGTGAAGGCGCGTCTCGGCGACCTGAAGGCGTTCATCGCCGGGGACGGTTACGAGCGCCCCGCCCTCGAAGCGCTGGTGCACCAGCACGGGGCACAAGGGTGGCTCTCGCTCCCCGGGTACGTGGACGACGACCGCCTGCTCGATCTGTACCGTGAGACCTGGGTGGTGGCATCGACCTCTCTGCGCGAGGGATGGGGGATGACCGTGACCGAGGCCGGCGCCTGCGGCACACCGGCTGTGGTCTCGAAGATCGGCGGGCACGAGGTCGCGGTGCTCGACGGGCGGAGCGGCATCCTGGCTGACGGGCCGGACGCATTCGTCTCAGCCCTCGAGGCCGTGCTGAGGGACGAGATCCTGCGGCGGCGACTGGCCCTGGGCGCCGTCGAGCACGCCTCGCAGTTCACCTGGGACGCCACGGCCCGGGTCGCCCTGGCGGCACTCGGAGCGGAAGCTCACTCGCGGGAACCAGGATGACCGGACGGCCTTCGGGGCCGGCAGCCGGTCGGTCCCTGCAGAGCGCGAAGCTGACCGGCGAACGGCCGATGGAAGGGGTCACCCCCGATTCGCTGCTGGCCCTCCACGCCGCCGGGTACCGGACGGTCATCGAGCGGCTCGGATCCGGGATCATGCTCGATGTCGGCTGCGGTCAGGGATTCGAGTCCGCTCGCTTCGTGGACCCGGGCCGGAAGGTGGTCGGCGTCGACTACAGCCTCGAAGCCGTCGGGGCCGCCGCCTGTCGATGGGGCTCGAGCGGGTTGCGGGTGGCCCGGATGGACGCGCTCGCGCTCGGACTGGAGGGAGGTACGTTCGACTGGGCCTGCTCGTCCCACTTGATCGAGCACTTCGACGACCCCGAAGGACACGTACGCGAGCTGGCCAGGGTGCTCGACGACGCCGGTTCGGTGTTCTTCCTCACCCCCAACGCCCCTGCCGACTTCGAAAATCCCTTCCACCTCCATCTCTTCGAACCTCCGGAGCTGCGCTCGCTGCTCGAACGCCACTTCCACGAGGTGACCGTCCTGGGTCTCGACGCGGTCCCCCACGTCAAAGCCGACTTCACCGCCCGGCGGACCAAGGCGCAAAAGATCCTGCGGCTCGACGTCCTCGACCTCCGTCATCGCATCCCACGCTCATGGTTGGTCGGCATCTACACCCGGGTGCTCCCGATCGCCTACCGCCTGATGGCCAGAGCGGATTCGGGAGGGAGTACCGGTATCACGGCCGACGACTTTTTCGTGACCGATGTACTGGATGCCACCACGATGGTCCTCTTCGCCACGGCATCACGCCCACGCCGGCCATCGTGAACGGGGCTCTGTGCTGGCGGTAGGTCTCACCGGGGGCATCGGTGCCGGAAAGTCGACGGTGGCCCGGATGTTGGTGGAGCGGGGGGCGAGACTGATCGACGCCGATCGGATCGCGAGAGAGGTGGTCGAACCAGGCGGGCCGGCTTACCAGCCGGTGATCGACAGGTTCGGTCCGGGTGTCGTCGCCGCGGACGGGTCGATCGACCGACCAGCGGTGGCGGCCCTCGTGTTCGGCCATCCCGAGGCGCTCGGGGATCTCAATGCGATCACCCATCCGGCCATCGGGGCCGAGATGCTGGCCCGCAAGGAGGGGTTCGACACGAGCGACGCGATCGTGGTGCTCGACATCCCCCTGTTGCGCTCAGAACACCGCCAGCTCCTGGACCTTGCCGCGGTGGTCGTGGTCGACGCCCCCCACCCGGTCGCGGTCGCCCGCTTGGTGAGGCTCCGGGGGATGACCTCGGACGACGCGGAAGCCCGGATCGGCTCGCAGATCGACCGCGACCAGCGGCTGGAGGGCGCGGATTTCGTCGTGGACAACAGCGGTGATCTGGTTCGGCTCGAAGCGGACGTCAACCGGCTCTGGTCGGATCTGCTGGCCCTCCGGGACGCCCGGCGGCGTGGCCCCGGCAGCTGAGCACAGCATCTCTTCGGCCCCCCCGAAGGGCGCTCCCGGTGGGCCCGATACCATCGAGCGGTGCCCCCATTCGAGGTGGTCTCCTCCTTCCGGCCCGCCGGTGACCAGCCCCAGGCGATCTCCTCTTTGGCCGAAGCCATCCTGGGTGGGGAGCGCTTCCAGACGCTGCTCGGCATCACCGGATCGGGCAAGACCGCCACGGTGGCCTGGACCGTCGAGTCCGTCCAACGTCCGACCCTGATCATCGAACCCAACAAGTCACTGGCAGCCCAGCTGGCCGCCGAGCTGAAGGACTTGTTCCCCCACAACCGCGTCGAGTACTTCGTGTCGTACTACGACTACTACCAGCCAGAGGCGTACGTCCCCTCGTCCGACACCTATATCGAAAAGGACTCGTCCATCAACGACGAGATCGACCGCCTCCGCCACGCCTGTACCTCCTCGCTGCTGCTCAGGCCGGACACGATCGTGGTCGCTTCGGTCTCGTGCATCTACGGGTTGGGCTCCCCCGACGAGTACCGCGATCGGATCGTCGCAATCCGCCCGGGTGAGGTCTGCGACCAGCGTGTTCTCCTTCGGAGGTTGGTCGACCTCCAGTACTCGCGGAACGACCTCGCCCTGGCACGCGGGCAGTTCCGCGCGCGAGGTGACACCATCGAGGTCCATCCGGCCTACGAGCGGCAGGCGGTCCGGATCGAGCTCTTCGGGGACACCGTCGAACGGATCCGCACGTTCGACGTGACCACCGGTGAAATCGGTGCCGAGCTCGACGAGCTGATCGTTTTCGCCAACACCCACTACGGAGCGGGCGACGAGAAGATGCAGGCTGCAGTCGCCGGCATCGAGTCCGAGCTGCGCGACCGCCTGACCGAACTGACGAGTGCCGGCAAGCTGCTCGAGGCTCAGCGTCTCCGGATGCGGACCGAGTATGACCTCGAGATGCTGGCGGAGACCGGCGTCTGCAGTGGCATCGAGAATTACAGCCGCCATCTCGACGGGCGTTCGCCGGGAGAGGCTCCCTACACCCTGCTCGACTTCTTCCCCAAGGATTTCCTGGTCGTCCTCGACGAGAGCCACGTGGCGGTCCCCCAGCTCCGGGGCCAGTACGCGGGTGATCGGTCTCGCAAGGAGACCCTCGTCGACCATGGGTTCCGGCTCCCATCGGCCCTCGACAACCGACCCCTTCGGTTCGAGGAGTTCCTCGAACGGACCGGTCAGATCGTCTTTCTGTCAGCGACACCGGGTCCGTGGGAGCTCGAGCACAGCACCAACGTCGTCGAACAGGTGATCCGGCCGACGGGACTGGTAGACCCGGAAGTCGACATCCAGCCCACGACCGGACAGATCGACGATCTGCGGCGGCGCATCGAGGAGACGGTGGGGCGCAACGATCGGGTGCTGGTGACCACCCTGACCAAGAAGATGGCGGAAGACCTGACCGATTACCTCGCCGAGCAGGGCGTTCGTGTCCAGTACCTGCACAGTGACATCGACACCATCACCAGGGTCGAGCTCCTGCGCGAGCTCCGGCTCGGAACCTTCGACGTCCTGATCGGGATCAACCTCCTCCGTGAAGGGCTCGACCTGCCCGAGGTTGGATTGGTCGCGGTGCTCGACGCCGACAAGGAGGGGTTCCTTCGGTCGGCCTCCTCACTCATCCAGACGATGGGGCGGGCCGCCCGGAACATCAACGGTCGGGTCGTCCTGTACGCCGACACCATCACCGACTCGATGAAGGCCGCCATCGGCGAAACCCAGAGGCGGAGGGCACGCCAGATCGCGTACAACGAGCTCCACGGCATCGATCCGACCTCGATCACCAAGTCGGTGACCGACATCCTCGAGCGGATCCGGGGCAGCGGGCAGCAGTCCACCACCTCGGGCGGCCGGTACGAGCCGCCCGGAAAAAGACGGGCCCCGCGGTCGCACTCGGGCCCGGCGCGCGACCCCCTGGTCCACGCTTCCGAGCTGGTGGCCTCCCTCTCCGGAGACACGGACCAACTCTCGGAACTGGTCGGACGCCTGGAGACCGAGATGGCAAGGGCGGCGGAGGAGCTGCGCTTCGAGGAAGCCGCACTCCTGCGCGACGAGGTCACCGAGCTTCGGTCGCTCCTCCTGGTCGACCCGGTCGACGGCTCCCGGGTACCGGGCGGAGGAAACGCGGGCATTCGGACGCCGCTTCCGGGGTGAACGGCCCCACCCGGAGCCGGTCGCCCGCTATGGCCGACCAGTAGCGCCGGTATCCTCAGCGAATGGCCGAGCGGTTGGTGATCCGGGGTGCACGCGAGCACAACCTGCAGGATGTGTCCCTCGATCTGCCACGCGACCGCCTGATCGTCTTCACCGGACTCTCGGGCTCGGGGAAGTCCTCGCTCGCCTTCGACACCATCTACGCGGAAGGTCAACGGCGCTATGTCGAATCGCTCTCCTCGTACGCAAGGCAATTCCTCGGCCAGATGGACAAACCCGATGTCGACTTCATCGAGGGACTTTCACCGGCGATCTCGATCGACCAGAAGTCTGCGTCGCGCAATCCCCGATCGACGGTGGGGACGGTCACCGAGGTCTATGACTACCTGCGCTTGCTGTTCGCCCGGATCGGTAAACCGCACTGCCCGAAGTGTGGCCGGCCGGTAGAGCGCCAGAGCCCCCAACAGATCGTCGACCGCATCCTTGGAATGGAGGATGGAACCCGCTTTCTGGTCCTGGCACCGGTCGTCCGCGGACGGAAGGGCGAGTACGGAGCACTCCTCGACGACCTGGCCAAACAGGGATTCGCCCGGGTCAGGGTCGACGGCGCCACCATCGAGCTGGCCGAGCGGCACCTGGTCGAGCTGGCCCGATACGAGCAGCACACCATAGAAGTCGTGGTCGACCGCCTGGTCCTGCGCGACGACCTCCTCCGCCGATTGACCGAATCGCTCGAGACGGCACTGTCCCTGGCCGACGGGGTGGCCGAGGTCGTGGTGGTCGGCGACGACGGCGTCGAACACGAGGCGATCACCTTCAGCCAGCATCTTGCCTGTACCGCAGACGGGCTCAGCTTCGAGGACCCCTCTCCGCGGATGTTCTCGTTCAACTCTCCCTACGGGGCCTGTCCCACCTGCACTGGGTTGGGGACCCGCTTCGAGGTCGATCCGGACCTGGTGGTGCCCGACCCGACCAGGTCGCTGGCGGAGGGGGCCCTCGTGCCATGGTCGGGGGCCCGGAGCGAGTACTTCGAGCGGCTGGTGGCGGCAGCTGCGGAGCTCGGGGGATTCTCGGTCGACACCCCCTGGAAGGACCTCACGAAGGGCGCCAGAACGTTGGTGCTCTACGGCGCGGGCTCCCGCCAGGTCCATCTCCGCTACCGGAACCGCTACGGACGCCAGCGCTCGTTCCACACCCTCTACGAAGGGATCGTCCCCTGGCTGGAGCGTCGCCACTCCGAGGCCGAGTCGGAGTTCCTCCGTGACAACCTGGAGGGCTACCTGCGGGAGGTCCCGTGTCCGGAATGCGGTGGTGCCAGGCTTCGTGCCGAGTCGCTGGCGGTCACCGTGGGCGGGCACAGCATCTCCGTTCTCTGCTCGCTGCCCATCGGCACCGCGGTCGACGTCATCGGTTCGCTCGACCTCTCCGATCGTGACCACCTCATCGCCGACCGGGTGTTCCGTGAGGTGCGGGAGCGGATGCAATTCCTACTCGACGTCGGTCTGGACTACCTCACCCTGGCCCGATCGGCGGCCACCCTGTCAGGCGGCGAGGCCCAACGGATCCGCCTGGCCAGCCAGATCGGCAGCGGACTGGTCGGCGTCCTCTACGTCCTCGACGAACCGTCCATCGGTCTCCACCAGCGCGACAACCGGAGGCTGATCAAGACGCTGGAGCGCCTGCGCGACCTAGGAAACACGGTCATCGTGGTCGAGCACGACGAGGAGACGATCAAGGTGGCGGACCACGTCGTCGACGTGGGACCGGGAGCCGGAGAGCACGGCGGACAGATCGTCCACTCCGGCCCGGTCACCGGCCCAGAGGGCATCCTCCGCAACAGGGAGTCCCTGACCGGTCTCTATCTGTCCGGTGCCCGCAGCATTGCGGTTCCGACGGAGCGTCGGCCCGGAAGTGGAGAGCGCCTGGTCGTCGTCGGCGCGCGCGAGCACAACCTGGCCGATATCGACGTCGCCTTCCCGCTGGGTTGTCTGGTGGCGGTCACCGGTGTGTCGGGCTCGGGAAAGTCGACCCTGGTCAACGACATCCTGTTGCGGGTGACGAGCAAGGAGGTCCACCGGGCACGGGCGCTGCCCGGCCTGCACCGAGGAATCCGCGGACTGGAACATGTGGACAAGGTCGTCGACGTCGATCAGGCACCCATCGGTCGGACCCCACGCTCCAACCCCGCCACCTATACCGGGGTGTTCGATCACATCCGAAAGCTGTTCAGCCAGACCGCGGAGGCCAAGGTCAGGGGTTACTTGCCCGGCCGCTTCTCCTTCAACGTGAAGGGGGGTCGATGCGAAGCGTGCTCGGGGGACGGCACCCTACGGATCGAGATGCACTTTCTGCCCGACATCTACGTCCCCTGCGAAGTCTGCCAAGGCGCCCGATACAACCGGGACACCCTGGAGGTGACCTTCCGGGGCAAGACCATTGCCGACGTGCTCGATCTGTCCTGTGAGGAGGCGCTCGAATTCTTCGCCCGGCAGCCGCCCATCGCCAGGCATCTCCAGACGCTGGTCGATGTGGGGCTCGGCTACGTGCGCCTCGGACAGCCGGCACCGACGCTTTCCGGGGGCGAGGCCCAACGGGTCAAATTGGCTTCCGAGCTCAGCCGGCGTCCCACCGGCCACACCCTCTACGTCCTCGACGAACCCACGACCGGCCTGCACTTCGACGACGTCCGAAAGCTGCTCGACGTGCTCAACAGGCTGGTCGACCAAGGAAACACGGTTGTGGTGATCGAGCACAACCTCGATGTGGTCAAGAGCGCCGATTGGGTCATCGATCTCGGTCCGGAAGGCGGCGACCGGGGGGGATCGGTGGTGGTCGAGGGAACCCCGGAATCTGTGGCGCTGGCGCCGAACAGCCATACAGGGGGGGTACTCGCCCCCCTGCTCGGTGCGGAGCGGTGCTCCGCCGCGGCCGGGAAGGATCGGCGAACCACCGCCGAGGTGGAGTCCAACGGGAAGGGCGTGGAAGAGCCCTCGATCACCGGGTCGAGCGGGACCGCGCGCGGACCGGCCCGACCAGCGCCCAAGTCACCCAGAGCCAAGCGCAAGCCGGTGAAGGCCGAGCCGAAACCTCCCAGGGCCCGGGCGACCTGAACTGCACCGGCCGGTGAGCGCACCTGTCCGTGCCCGGAGACCGGGGTGCTCAGGTGGTGGAGAGCATCCGCTGGAGGGCGACCCTGGCCCATGACGCGGTCGCTTCGTCGACGGTGATCCGGTTCCGGACCTGGCCGTCCACGAGACCTTCGAGCACCCAGGCCAGATGAGAGGCGTCGATCCGGAACATGGTCGAGCACGGGCAGACCAGGGGATCCAACGAGACCACCGTCTTGTCGGGGTTCTCGTGGTCGAGCCGGTTGACCAGGTGGATCTCGGTACCGACCCCGATCACCGAACCTGACGGAGCCTCGTCCACGGCACGGATGATCGCGTCGGTGGAACCGACCTGATCGGCCAGCTCGACCACCTCGTGTGCGCACTCGGGGTGGACGAGCACGATGCCTTGGGGATGCTCGGACCGGAAGGAGGCGATCTGGTCCGGAGAGAACCGTTGATGGACCGAGCAGTGCCCCTTCCAGAGGAGAAGCGTCGTGTTCTTGAGGGTCGTCTCTTCCAATCCTCCATGATCGAGCCGAGGGTTCCAGACCGCCATGTCCTCGGGGCCGTAGCCCAGCTGGTACCCGGTGTTGCGACCGAGGTGCTGGTCCGGGAAGAACAGCACCTGATGACCGCGGGACCGGCCGAACTCGTCCCGGGCGAGGGCCCAGGTCAGAACGGCCCGGGCGTTCGACGACGTGCAGACGATGCCGCCGTGGGCCCCGACGAACGCCTTCAGCGCGGCAGCGGAGTTCATGTAGGTGACGGGTACCACCTTCTCGATGTCGGTCACCTCACCCAGGTCCACCCAGGCATCCTCCACGGAACCGATGTCCGCCATGTCGGCCATGGAGCAACCGGCGTTCAGATCGGGCAGCAGCACCTTCTGGTGTGCGGCGGTCAGCACATCGGCCGACTCGGCCATGAAGTGCACCCCGCAGAAGACCACATACTCGGCGTCGGACTGATCGGCCGCGATGCGAGACAGCCCGAAGGAGTCTCCTCGGACGTCTGCCCAGGCCATGACCTCGTCACGCTGGTAGTGGTGACCGAGCACGATGACCCTCGATCCGAGCGCCCGCTTTGCCGCGCCGATCCGTTCGGCCAGCTGTCCGGTCGTCGCCTTGGTGTAGTCGTCGGGGAGCGGTGTCTGGAGCCGGAGCATGGTCGAAGACCTCCTGGGAGGCGCTCCGGTATACGGCCGGCGGGGACAGCCTGGTCGCCCATCCGCGGGGTTGTCGGCCCCGGAGCGGTGTTTCGCCGGATACCAGGCCGGCGTGTGCTCGCAGTCTATGCCGGGGGAGCGGCTGTGGGTGTACCGACCGGCCCGACCGGCCTCGAGTGGCGGACGCGGCACACTTGGGGTGTGGTGACCCGTCCGGTTCCCGGCTCGATTCCCGATCAGCCCGGGTCCTATCAATTCATGGACGCAAAGGGGCGGGTCCTGTACGTGGGCAAGGCGAAGTCGCTGCGCCAGCGCGTGACCTCCTACTTCCAGGACCGGGATCAGCTCGGTCCACGGACGGCCCAGATGGTGGCGCAGGCCGACCACGTCGAGTGGATGGTGGTCGGCACCGAAGCCGAGGCGCTCCTTCTCGAGCACTCGCTCATCCAGCGGCACCAACCCCGCTACAACGTTCGCCTGAAGGACGACAAGAGCTATCCATGGTTGGCTGTCACCGTCTCAGACGAGTGGCCCCGGCCGGCGGTGGTCCGGGGACGCAAACGCAGAGGGGTCCGCTATTTCGGGCCGTACCCGAACGTGGGTGCGATCCGTGACACTCTCGACCTGCTCCTCCGTTCGTTCCCGGTCCGCACCTGTTCGGACGCGAAATTCCGCCGCCACCGAGCACTCGGCCGACCGTGTCTCCTCTATCACATCGAACGGTGCTCGGCGCCATGTGTCGGAGCCATCTCACACCAGGCGTACCAGGTGCTCGTGGACGATCTGACCGCCTTCTTGGGCGGCGACACGGGCCGGCTCGAAGCCGACCTCGAGGGGGCCATGCGACAAGCGGCCGGCGCGCTCGACTTCGAGCGGGCGTCCCTCCTCCGAGACAAGCTGCAGGCAGTGCGCTCCGCCGATGCGGTCCGGCAGATGGAGCTCGAACGGCCGGAGAACCTCGACGTCCTCGGAATCCACGACGACGAGCTGGAAGCGGCCATCCAGGTCTTCCACGTGAGGTCGGGAAAGGTGGTGGGCCGGTCTGCCCTCTTCGTCGACAAGGTGGAGGATCTTTCACCCGCACAACTGGTCCAGCGCATCCTGGTCGAGTTCTACGCGGAGGCCGCCCTCGGGGTCCCTGCGCTCGTACTGGTCCCGTCCCTACCGGAAGACCCCGACACGGTCACCCACTACCTGCGGGAAGCGAGAGGTGGTCCGGTGTCGTTGCGGGTGCCGTACCGAGGACCCAAGCGAGCGCTGTTGGACACGGTCGAGCAGAACGCCAAAGGGTCCTTTGTCCGCCACCGACTGCAGCGCACCTCGGACCACAACAGCAGGGCGAAGGCCCTTGAGGCACTCCAAGTCGAGCTCGGGCTGCCCGAGGCTCCGCTTCGTATCGAGTGCTACGACATGAGCCACCTTCAGGGAACCGACTACGTGGGCTCGATGGTGGTGTTCGAGGACGGGATGGCCAAGAGGGGCGACTACCGTCGCTTCAAGGTGACCACGGTCGGCGGCAACGATGACTATGCAGCCATGGAGGAAGTGTTGACCAGGCGGCTCGCGGCCTTCCTCCGCGAGCAGTCCGACCCGCAGGAGGGGGCTGTCCCGGCCTGTCGTGGTGACCTGACCGCGCGAGGCCCTTCCGCCGCCGGAGGCCCCAGCCGTCATCCACGGGGCCGGTTCGCCTACCCTCCCCAACTGCTCCTGTTGGACGGTGGCCTGGGCCAGCTCAACGTCGGGGTGCGGGTGCTAGCGTCACTGGGCCTCACCGAGCGGATCCCGGTCGCCTCGTTGGCAAAGGGCTTCGAGGAGGTGTACCGCCCCGGCAGCTCCGAGCCGATCCGCCTGCCCCGGCAGTCGGACGCCCTCTACCTCCTCCAGCAGCTCCGGGACGAAGCCCATCGGTTTGCGATCTCCTACCATCGATCACTTCGAGGAAAGCGGATGACCAAGGGGGTCCTCGACGACATCCCGGGCCTCGGCCCCAAGCGGAGGGCTCGTCTCACCAGACAGTTCGGCGGGATGACGTCGCTCCGCAATGCAACCCGCGACGATCTGGCCGGCCTATCGTGGTTGCCGACCAAGGTCGGCGCCGCCGTATACGAGGCGCTTCACGCTCCTCTGGCCCCGAGTCCGGCCATCGAGCGGCGTCGGAGAGCAGACTGATGAGTGAGTACCTGGTGGTGACCGGCATGTCCGGCGCCGGACGTTCGACTGCGGCTGCCACGCTCGAGGACCTTGGTTGGTTCGTGATCGACAACATGCCGTCGGCACTGATCTCGAAGGTGTCCGACCTTGTGAACGGCGCCGGCTCTGAGATGGAGCGTGTGGCCTTCGTGGTGGGTCGGGGCGGCGGCGACCTGGACGATGTTCTTCCGGCCGTGGACGCGCTCGCCTCGGGCCGGAACCGGGTGCGGATCCTCTTCCTCGACGCCGCAGACGACGTGCTCATTCGCCGGTTCGAGGGCACCAGGAGGCGTCATCCTCAGGCTGCCCGCGGGGTGGTCGACTCGATCGCCGATGAGCGCACTTTGCTCAGTGCCCTGCGAGATCGGGCCGATCTGGTCATCGACACCGGTGAGCTGAATGCCAACCAGTTGCGGTCCCGGGTCATGGAAGCCTTCGGGGGTGACCAGCCCGGAAGTGCGATGCGTACTTCGATCGTGTCGTTCGGCTTCAAGCACGGGGTCCCCCTCGACGTCGATCTGATGTTCGACTGTCGTTTCCTCCCCAATCCCTACTGGGTGGAATCCCTCCGAGACCACAGTGGTCTCGAGCCCGAGGTTCGCGAGTACGTGCTGGGGCGACCGGAGACCTCTCTGTTCCTGGAGAAGCTCGAGGACCTGCTGGCCATGTTGATCCCCGCCTTCCAGCGCGAGGGAAAGTCCTATCTGACGGTGGCGATGGGCTGTACCGGTGGCAGGCATCGCTCGGTGGTCCTGGCCGAGGCACTCGCTCGACGGCTGGACGGAGAGGGCCTTCCGGCAGCCGTCTTCCACAGGGACGTCGAACGTTGAGATCGACGTCGAGCCTGGTGCGAGAGCTGCCGACCGCCCGGAAGGACGGATCGCCGACGGTCGTCGCAATCGGCGGGGGGCACGGCCTGGCCACCACGCTGCGCGCCGTGAAGACCTACACCGATCGGGTGACCGCGGTCGTGTCGGTGGCCGACGACGGCGGGTCGTCAGGGCGACTGCGCCGATTCCTCAACATCATCCCACCCGGAGACCTCCGGAAATGCCTGGTAGCCCTGGCCGAACAGGACTCGCTGCTGGCGTCGGCCTTCGAGTACCGCTTCAGCGACGTAGAGCTCGCTGGCCACGCTTTGGGCAACCTGGTGCTGGCGGGACTATTCGACTGCGCCGAGGACCCCGTCGCCGCGCTGGACGAGGCTTGCCGGATGTTGGGCGTGCACGGACGCGTCCTGCCGGCGACCTTGGAGAACGTCTCCCTCAAGGCGGAGTCGGAGGCGGGTCGTGTGGCGGGCCAGGTGGCGGTCATGGGTGCAGGACGGATCCGCAGTGTTTCGCTGGTCCCTGCCGATCCGGAGGCTCCCCAGGCTGTCATCGAGGCGATCGACGCTGCAGATCAGATCATTCTCGGACCGGGGTCGCTCTTCACAAGTGTGCTCGCCGCTATCGCCGTACCCGACGTGCGATCCCACGTGGCGAGCTCGGCGGCACAGAAGATCTACGTGTGCAACCTGCATCCGCAAATTCCCGAGACGGAAGGGTTCGACGCGGGCCGTCACCTGGCGGCTCTGGCCGATCACGGAGTGGTCGTCGAGATCGCCGTCTGCGACTCGTCTGCCATGCCGATAGGGGCCACCGAAGTCCCGATCGTCGATGTCCCACTGGCCCGACCGAGTGGCCTCGCCCACGATCCACTACGACTGGCGCGGGTCTTGTGCGATCTGATCCGATGAGAGGCCCCGAGTGTGGGAAAGGCAGCGTTTTCCCAGCGCAGAGCTCCGTGCACCCGCGCGGTCGAAGGCCCTGGCCGGGCTCCGTCCCCCGATAGAGGTGCACAGTTGCAAGCATCGGCGTACGGTTGAGTGACGGTGAAACGAGTTCTAAGGCCAGAGACGGTGAGGAGTGAGGCTCCCAGACGATGAGCGTACGGATCGGAATCAACGGCTTCGGCCGGATCGGTCGCAACTTTCTCCGTGCGGTGCGGTCGACGGGGGCGGACGTCGAGATCGTGGCCGTCAATGATCTCACCTCGGCCGAGACGCTGGCTCATCTTCTCCGGTACGACTCGACCCACGGTCGGTTCGACGGCGAGATCAAAGCGGTCGACTCGACACTCGTGCTGGATTCCGGTCCCATCTCGGTGTTGGCCGAACGCGATCCTCGGGCACTCCCTTGGCGAGAGATCGGGGTGGACCTGGTCATCGAGTCCACCGGGAGGTTCACCGCCCGTGCGGAGGCCGCCGCCCACCTCGACGCCGGAGCCCGACGAGTGATCATCTCCGCCCCGGCCATGGATGCAGATGCCACCTTCGTGATCGGAGTGAACGACCACCAATTCGATGCTGACAAGCACTTCGTGGTGTCCAACGCCTCGTGTACCACCAACTGCTTCGTACCGATGGTCAAGGTCGTCGACGACGCCTTCGGCGTCGAGAGTGGGCTGATGACGACCATTCACGCCTACACCAACGATCAGAACCTGCTCGACCTTCCTCATAGCGATCTCCGCCGTGCCCGGGGCGCCGCAAACAACATCGTTCCCGCCTCCACCGGAGCGGCTCGGGCCACCGGTCTGGTGCTGCCGTCCATGAATGGGATCCTCGACGGCACCTCTTACCGGGTGCCGGTTCCGGATGGTTCGATCACCGACTTCACCGCCGTGGTCAAGGGAACCGTCTCCGTCGATCAGGTCAACAACGCCTTCGCCGCGGCAGCGGCCACAGGCCCGCTCGCCGACGTCCTCGTCTACACCGACGAACCGATCGTGTCCTCGGACGTCGTGGGCAGTCCTGCGTCGTGCACGTTCGACTCCGGTCTCACCATGGCGATGCCGTCGGCATCGGGGATCACCCTGATCAAGGTGGAAGGGTGGTACGACAACGAGTGGGGATACGCCAACCGCCTCGTCGATCTGTCGTTGGTGGTCGGAGGCGCCCGATCCTGACGGATCGGCCAGTACGGTAGGACTTGGGGGACGAACCATGGGCGACCAGACCGACAATCCACTACTGAGTGGCCTTCCCTTGCTCGGAGACCTTCCCGATCTCCACGGGGCGAGCGTCCTGGTGCGTGTGGACTTCAACGTTCCCTTGCACTGCTGCGACGGGGGACCGGACAGCATCGCCGATGATTTCCGGATCCGGGCCGCGATACCGACTCTCGACGAGCTGCTGGCACGCGGTGCTCAGGTCACGGCCTGTACCCATCTCGGCCGTCCCCAAGGCGCACCGGACCCACGATGGGACCTGGCTCCGGTCCGCCTCGAACTGGCCCGTCTGGCACCCCGGGTCGAACTGCTCGAAAACCTCCGGTTCTATCCGGGGGAGGAGGAGAACGATCCCGGATTCGTCGACAAGTTGGTCTACGGCCACGATGCCTACGTCAACGACGCGTTCGGCGTGTGCCATCGGCACCACGCATCAGTGGTGGGACCGCCGACCCGGCTTCCCAGCGCTGCCGGTTACCTCGTCCAGCGGGAGATCGAGGCCCTCGGCAAGCTGGTCGGCTCCCCCCGAGGTCCGTTCGTGGCCGTGGTCGGGGGAGCGAAGGTCGAGGACAAGCTCGGTGTCCTTCGCTCGTTGCTCGACCGGGTCGACCAACTCGTCGTGGGCGGCGGCATGGCCTTCACTTTCCTGGCTGCAGCCGGTCACAAGGTCGGGAACTCACTCGTCGACCACGACCGGCTGGAGGATTGCGCCGGACTGCTCAGGTCCGGGAAGGAGATCCTCCTTCCCACCGACATCGTGGCCCTGGAGCCCGATGCGGAGTTCGGCCACGGCTGCGCCACTGGAGAGGTCCGAACCTTCGGCGTCGAGCTCCCCGGGGGCTGGCAGGGGCTCGACATAGGTCCGGAAACCACAGCCACCTATGCAACGGCGATTGCCCGCGCTCGAACGGTTCTTTGGAATGGACCGATGGGGGTGTTCGAGGACACCAGGTTCAGTGCCGGTACCTCCGGAGTCGCCAGAGCGGTCGCCGAATGCCGGGGCTTCACCGTAGTCGGTGGAGGGGACAGCGCGGCAGCGGTCGACGAGCTGCAATTGACCGATCGGATCGATTTCATCTCGACCGGCGGTGGTGCCTCGCTCGAGTTGCTCGAACACGGCGATCTGGTCGGCCTGGCCGCACTGCGCAGCGCCCCGAACGCACCGACCGGGACGTGAGCGGTTCGCCTGTCCGAAGGCCGCTGGTCAGCGGCAATTGGAAGATGAACCTCGATCACCACCAGGCGCTCCACGCCGTTCGCGATCTCGCGCTTCGGGTGAGATCCGCACCGCTTGCCGGACTGGACATATCGGTCCACCCTCCCTTCACCGACCTCAGGACGGTTCAGTCGGTCATCGAACCGGACACAGCTCCCATCGCGCTCGGGGCGCAGAACTGTTCGGATCAGGACGTTGGAGCCTTCACCGGAGAAGTGAGCCCGGTGATGCTGGCCAAGTTGCATGTCGAGTACGTCATCGTGGGTCACTCGGAACGCCGACGGCTGTTCGGCGAAACCGACGAGGTGGTCGCAGCCAAGGTGCAGGCGGTGGTGCGCAACGGCATGGTGCCGATCTGCTGCGTCGGAGAGACGGAACGGGAACGTGCCGATGCATCGACGGAGGACCGTTTGGAGCAGCAGGTTCGAGATGCGCTGGGCGGGCTCCCTCCCGAAACAGCGGCACGGACCGTCATCGCCTACGAGCCGGTGTGGGCGATCGGGACCGGGAAGGCGGCCACGCCCGACGATGCGCAGGTTGCATGTGCATGGATCCGGGACGTCGTACGACGGTCCTACCGCGCCGATGTCGCGGACCAGGTTCGGATCCAGTACGGCGGCTCGGTCACCGAGGACAACATGGGTTTGTTCGCCGGATGCCCTGACATCGATGGTGCCCTGGTCGGCGGCGCAAGCCTGGACCCGGCCCGTTTCGTCGGCATCGTCCAGGCCGCCCTACAGTCACCAGCATGAGTTTGCTAGCGTCTGATCCGGTCACAATCCAGCGGAGGGATTTCGAGTGCTGACGGCAATCATCTTGGTGCTGCAGGTACTCACCAGTTTCGCGCTCATCTTTCTGATCCTGATGCACAGCGGCAAGGGCGGCGGCCTGTCGGACATGTTCGGTGGTTCCGTCGGCACGGCTGCTTCCGGCTCCACCGTGGTGGAGAAGAACCTCGACCGGATCACCGTGACCGTCGCGGTGATCTTCGCCTTCACCAACGTCATCCTCATCCTGCGACTGAAGTGACGGTCGCGGGCGGCGATTCGGACGCGCGCCTCGCTCGATTCGGTGCGTTCTGGCGGAGGCACCGCAGCCGCTGGACGTTGCCCTTGGTGATCATCGTGATCATCGCCCTCGTGGCCACCGTCGATCATCTGGGTTCCAACCGGATCAGCCAGGTCGACGCACAGACGACGACGTCACTGGTCCCGGCCAAGGGGGGAACGGCGACCTTGGAGCTCGACCAGGCCTGGCACGGATTCAATCCAAATACGCCGGCAGGAGCAGCCTCGGCAACACCGATGCTCCTCTCCTCGGTGCTGCCTAGCTCCTACACCGTCAATCCGAAATTGGTGCCGGTCGTGAACAGCGCTCTGCTCCTCAGCGTGGAGGTGCTTTCAACATCACCGCTGACGGTCCAGTACGTGATCAATCCGAAAGCGGTCTGGTCCGACGGGGTCCCGGTGACCGCGGCCGATTTCATCTATGCATGGGAGTGCCAGCGGGGAGATGGGGTCGACGTCAACGGCCAGCCCGACCAGGTGGCATCCACACTCGGATATCGCGACGTCCATTCGGTGACCGGGAGCAACGCCGGCAGGACGGTGACGGTGAAATTCTCCAAGCCGTTCACCGATTGGAGGATCCTCTTCAACAACATGGTGCCCGCCCACGTCGCCGAGCGAGTGGGTTGGAACAACGGATTCGACACGTTCGATCCTTCGGTGGAGCTGTCAGCCGGTCCATACCTCCTTCGGGCGGTGAGTCCCACCGGGACCGCCGTTCTGGTCCGAAACCCCCGTTGGTGGGGAACACCGGCGACTCTGAAGGAGGTGACGGTCAACGTCGCTCCGGATCCGTCCGGTTGGACCTCGGCGATCGGTCACGACAATCAGGCCGTGGCCCAGCCCAGCGTCTTCGGGCTCCGGACCCTGAACACCGTGACATCCATGCCGAACATGCAGAGCCAGATCACTCCATCGCTGAACATGGTCTCGCTCGAGTTCGACGTGGTAAGCCCGCTGACCAGCCAGGTCGCGGTTCGCGAGGCAGTGGCCCATTTGGTCGACCGATCCGCGTTGATCAAGCAGACGATCGGAACCATCGAGCCTGGTGTCAAGCCGTCCCAGGACCATCTCTCCACCGCATCCCAGTCGACCTACATCTCCTCGTCAGCCGCAAGCAGCTACCTGGCACCGAGCCCGGCCACCGCCAACCAGCTGCTCCGGAGTTCCGGCTACCACCAGGACCCGACCGGTGCCTACGTGGACTCGGCCGGGACGCCGCTCGTGCTCCGCATGGCGGTGGAGTCCGGCAATCCGTGGACTGGGCAGGTCGCCGCTCTCATCGCTCAGCAACTTCGGTCCGCCGGCATCGGAGTGGTGACGTTCACCGTCCGCGGAACTGGCGGGTTGGCGGCGGCGGATGCCTCCAGCAGCTACGACCTGGCCCTGGTGGTGCGGACGATGGGTCCATACCAGACGGTCACCCAGGGTTGGTACTCCTTCCGCCTCGGGCCGGGGGGCGCACCCGGATCGCAGAACTGGAGCAATTTCGACGATCCCGAGGTCGACCAGCTGTTCGCCCAGGCGGCCTCCGACCTCAATCCGGTGACGGGAAGCGCGGTCTACGCGGAGATCGACGACCAGCTATGGGACCAGATGGTGGCTCTGCCCCTGTTCGCAGAGCCGTCGCTGTTGGTCACGGGTGTCCAGATCAGCAACGTCGAGGCCAATCCGTCGGTCGATGGAGTCCTGTGGAACCTCCCCCTCTGGGCGACCCTCGAACCCGGGCCTTCCCGTACCGGATCGTGAGCTCAGGGAGCCTCGCGGTTGCGATTCCCGTTCGGGGGACGACAGCTTGCCGTTCGGGACGACAGCATTCCTGTTTCGGGACGACCGGCGGCCTGCGCTAGCATGCCTCTCTCCCCGATCACACCACCGGAACCACATCGTCGGAGTGGCGGAATAGGCAGACGCGCCAGCTTGAGGGGCTGGTGCCCGCAAGGGCGTGGGGGTTCAAGTCCCCCCTCCGACACTCACTTTCGCCCACGGGATCGGCCCTTGACGCGCCCGGGCCTGATCCTCCTCCCGGCCTCCGACCACCTGATAGCTCGCGGCCGTCGTCGGGGCCGAGATGCGACTCGGCGGTCACCACCCGGCGGCCCGGGTCGTAGGTGAGCTGGAGTCCCAGCTTGCGGTAGACCTCGGCCTTGTCCTCCGGAGCGGCGCTGGCGAGCACGTCGAGCAGGTTGCCGAGGCCGTTCACCAGCGCGGCGAGCTGGTCGCGAGACAGGCGGCGGCTCCGCTGTCCTGTCGCCCGGCCAAGCTCGACCTCGGCGGCGAGCCGCTCGGCCT
>DAHUZT010000025.1 GCA_027315005.1 Acidimicrobiaceae bacterium
TTTCATCCAGCAGAGCGCATCCGTACTGCGCCGCTACACCGTCGGGTACGCACTCTGGACCTTCCAGGACTTCAACCTGAGCCCGATCTACAATCCCTCGTTCACCCTCGGAACGAGTGGCTGGCAGGTCACCGGCGCCCAGCCGACGTCGCTCCCCGGTGGCAGCGCCGCCCTCGCCATGGCAGCGGGCGGCACTGCTGCAGAGGATTTCTCCGCCGGTGACCTGAACGCGCCCCCTGGGACCAGGCAGGTGACGATCAACGTAGAGGCTCGGGCAACCGACTCCTCGCCCGTATCGATCTCGGTGGGCCTGGGCGGGGCACCGCCCCAGACCCTCACAGCCTCGCCGGAATGGCAGACCTACCAGCTCCAGTTCCCGGCCTCGGCGGTCCTGAACGGCTCCTCCATCGACCCGCTCACCATCGACGCCGGCGGGGCGGTGGACGTCACCAACGTGCAAGTTTACGCGTTCACCCAGGTGGGAGACGTGCTGAGCGTCTCCGGGGCACCCGGGGTGGCGGCCATTCCCCTCAAGACCCTGAACCAGCGGTTGGCTGCGTAGACGATCGCGGCTGGAACGAGCCGATAACCGTGAGACATCGGCCACACGACGTCGCTGTCCGGTGGCGGATCGGTCTTCGCCCCCTCCCGATTTGTCGCCTATCCTGCTGAGCACGCAGGTGGGTTTAGGGCGACGGCCACTGCCGTGAACCAGCCGTTCTGAAAGAATGCTGGCCGACGTTCTGCTGGCTGGGACGGATGATGGGAAGGAGCCATGGCTGACCCGGACCGGAGTCACCTGGGATTGGGTGTTGAGGGTGACTCGGGTCTGACACCGCTGACCCAGCTGCAGAGGTTCTACAAGCACTATCACCCGTACGTCTTCGCCTCACCACAGGTGACCGGCAAGAGGGTCCTCGATCTGTCCGCAGGTACGGGTGAAGGTCCTGCCCTACTGGCCACCCACGCCGAACACGTCCTGGCGCTCTGCAACGACGACGCAGGCGCTCGGCGTGCTCGGCGCCGGTTCTCGCTCGGCAATCTCGATTTCACCACGGGAGACGTGGCCGGGCTCCGATACCATCCGGACGGACCGTTCGATGTCGTCATAACGTTCGACCTTCCCACCGAGCTCGGTCGGGCTCGCCGGCGCCTGGCCCTGGCGGAGCAGTTGCTCGTCACCGGGGGCGTCCTCATCACCTCGACCCAGGAGCTCGACGCGGACGAGCTCTCCGGTCTGCTTGGCGAACGGTTCGCAGAAATCCGAATCTGGGGGCAGATGCCGGCACTCGGCTCACTGCTCGTACAGCCCGACGAATCGGGGATGGGCGAGGTTGCCACCATCATCCGGGAGGGTGACGGCTGGACAGCGGGAGTGAAGCCGGTCGCCGACCGGCTCTTGGCCGTTGCCTCCAGCGCATCGCTCCCAGAGCTCGCCGCGGTTTCCACGCTCACCGACCTCGGCTCGGAAATGCACCGCACGATCGACGTCGAGCGGAAGAAGACGGCCCAGCGGCTCCACGATCTTCGGCAGCGTTATGACGAAGTTCTCATGGCTCTGCGGCGTGAGCAGCGGGCGAGCGACCGGTTCGGCCGGCGCCAAGAGCAATTGCTCGCTGATGCTCGGCATGCGGTCACGGAGGCCGATCAATGGCGACGTCGCCACGATGAGTTGAAGAAATCCCGTCTTTACCGGTTCATCAACCGGTTCCGGGCCACCGTGGAACGATTGGCTCCCCAAGGCACGCTGCGCAGGCGCGTCTACAGCCGGCTTGTCTCCTTCCTCCCCGGTCGGATACGCCCTACCTGGCGGCGATCGCGTGAGGACGACAATGCGGGGGTGGTTGAACCAACGGTCCCGACGGTGCCGATGGCACTCGAACCTGAGGTCACCATCGTCATTCCGGTGCACGACCAATGGGCACTGACCGCGGGATGCCTGGCTTCGATCGCCTCCGACTACTGCGCCGTTGGCTATGAGGTAGTGGTGGTGGACGACGCGTCTGACGAGGACACAGCTGCCCGGCTGCGCGAGGTCATCGGCATCACTTTGGTGCGGCTCGATCAGAACCAGGGGTTCGTCGGAGCGGTGAACGCAGGGATCGCGGCGGCACGGGGAAGGTTCATCGTCCTACTCAACAATGACACCGTGGTCCGTCCCGGCTGGCTCGACGCTCTGGTGGCGACGGCCGAATCCAGTCCCGACGTCGGAGTCGTCGGGGCAAAGCTCGTATACCCGGATGGAAGACTGCAGGAGGCAGGAGGGATCGTCTGGAGTGACGCGTCCGGCCACAACTACGGACGAGACGGCGACCCGGACGATCCCACCTTCAATTTCGTGCGCGAAGTCGACTACTGCTCGGGAGCGTGCCTCCTGGTGCGCCGTGAGCTTCTGGCTGCGGTGGGTGGTCTCGACACCCGTTTCTCCCCCGCGTATTACGAGGACACCGACTTGTGCTTCGCTGCCCGCGCCCACGGATACCGCGTCCTTTACCAGCCGGCGGCGACGGTCTGCCATCTCGAAGGAGGCACCCACGGGACCGATCTCGACACCGGGATCAAGCACCAGCAGGTGGTCAACCAGGCGATCTTCCTCGAAAAGTGGCGGAGCGAGCTGGCCCGGCACGCACCCCCAGACCCGATGTTTCGCCGGCTGTCGAGCTGGCGGACGGGTGCGGGCCGGGCGCTGGTGATAGACCACCAAATCCCCATGCCCGACCACGACTCGGGCTCTCTGCGAATGTCCGAGTTGCTCTACTTGCTTCGGGACCTCGGCCTCGGGGTGACCTTGGTGCCGCAGAACAGCGTCGTCATCCCGCAGTATAGGGACGCCCTCACCGTACAGGGAATCGAAGTCCTGTCCGGGCCCCATGAGCTCGACCCCTACCTCAAGGGCGTCGGGTCGCAGCTCCGAGTCGTCATCCTCTCGCGGCCCACCGTGGCGTGGGCCAACCTGCCGATGATCCGGTCCCTGGTGCCGGAGACGACCATCATCTACGACACGGTGGATCTGCACTTCGTCCGGGAACGCCGCCGCGCCGCCGTCGAGGGGAGCCAGGCGGCTAAGCAGAGCGCCGAGTACCACTACGACATCGAGCTCACCTTGGCGAAGCTCACCGATCAGTCGTGGGTGATCTCCGATCAGGAGCGCGACGCACTCCACGCCGAGGATTCCGGCTTGCAGGTCGCGGTGGTGCCGAACATCCACCGTGACGAACCGTCGGGGCTCAGCTTCGAACACCGCGAGGGAATCCTCTTCGTCGGGAGCTACAGCCATCATCCCAATCGGGATGCCGCACATTGGCTCGTGGAGGAAATCCTGCCCCTGGTGAGGTCACGGGTGGGAGAGGTGACCCTCTATCTGGTCGGGAGCTATCCCACCGATGACATCCTGGCGCTTGCCGACGAGGGGGTGACCGTGCTCGGATGGGTGAAGAATCTCGAGGAGATCTACCAACGCACTCGGGTCTTTGCCGCACCTCTCCGTTACGGAGCGGGCATGAAGGGAAAGATTGGTGAAAGCTTGGCCTATGGCGTGCCGGTCGTCACCACCACCGTAGGAGCAGAAGGTATCGGACTTCGGCACGGCCACGACGTTCTCATCGCAGACGATGCCGATGCCTTTGCCGGAGCACTAGCCGACGCCTATGTGAGCAAGGTGCTCTGGCAGAGGTTGGCGGCGAACGGGCGCGAGACCATCTCCCAGAACTATTCGCCGGGCAGCGTGAAGGTCAGACTCAGCGCCATCCTGTCCGAGCTCGGCGTGCCTGTCGGTCGTCATTGATAGCTCTGGCCCATGGCAGAGAGGGGGCACAGTACGGTGTCTGACGTAAACGACGTCGTGATCGTCGGGGGTTGCGGCCACGTGGGGCTGCCACTAGGCCTCGCGTTTGCCGAAAGGGGCCTTCAGGTCATGCTGCTCGACGTCAACCGACGCGTTGTCGATCAGGTGATGCGCGGCGAGATGCCCTTCGAGGAGGATCGTGCCGAAGAGGTCCTCCAAAGAGTCGTCGGTGACCGCCTGCGCGCGACGTGCGACCCCTCGATCGTGGCCAGCGCCGAGAACGTGGTGGTGGTCATCGGCACCCCCGTGGACGAACATCTGAATCCGGATCCCAATGCCGTCACCCGGGCAGTTCGCGAGCTGGCTGAGCACCTCTCGGACGGTCAGCTACTGGTGCTCAGATCGACTGTCTACCCGGGTACGACGGCGCTCATCGAACAGAGCATGCAAGAGCTCGGGAAGGCGGTCGCCGTCGCCTTCTGTCCCGAACGCATCGCCGAGGGCCGGGCGATGACCGAACTGTACGACCTGCCCCAGATCGTCTCCGGTAGGTCCCCCGCCATCCTCGATCGAGCCGAGAAGCTGTTCCGCAACCTGACGTCCCAAATGGTCCGAATGGAGCCTGAGGAAGCGGAACTGGCCAAGTTGTTCACCAACACGTGGCGATACATAAAGTTCGCCACAGCCAACCAGCTCTTCATGATGGCTAATGACTTCGGTCTCGATTACGAGCGGATCCGCCAGGGACTCACGCTCGACTATCCACGGGCTGCCGACCTGCCTAGCGCGGGATTCGCAGCTGGTCCGTGCCTGCTCAAGGACACCATGCAGCTGGCGGCGTTCAACAACAACAACTTCCTTCTCGGCCATGCGGCGATGCTGGTCAACGAGGGTCTCCCCCTGTACATGATTTCGAAGCTCGAACAGCGGTACCAACTCCAAGCTATGACCGTCGGCATCCTCGGCATGGCATTCAAAGCCGACTCAGACGACACGCGATCGAGCCTCAGTTACAAGCTCAAGCGGATCCTTCGCTTCAAGGCGGCCCAAGTCATATGCCATGATCCATTCGTCCGGGACGACGGTGACCTAGTGAGTCTGGAGGAGATTTTAGCAAGATCTGACCTCCTCCTCTTGGCGACACCACACCCCCAGTACAGGAACATAACCACCAATGTGCCGCTGGTCGATATCTGGGGTACGACGGACACGGGGGTCGTGATATGAAACCGAGGGTCTCCGTCGTAGTCACTGCGTACGACGAGGGAGAAGCCATCGTCACTTTTCTCGACCGCTTGCTCGAGGGAATTCAGCTGCCGTGCGAGGTCCTGGTGGTCTACGACACGCCCGCTGACACGACGGCGCCATGGGTAGAGAAGTACCAGCGCCAGGACCCGAGAGTCCTCCCGCTCCTGAACACGTATGGCAAGGGTCCCGCGCGGGCAATCCGATTCGGGTTTGACCACGCAATCGCCGACGTTGTCGTGGTGACGATGGCGGACGGCTGTGACGATCCCTCCCAGATCGACCCCTTGGTCCGGTTGGTCGAGCGGGGCGTGGTGGTGGCCGCGGCTTCCCGCTATATGCGCGGCGGTCAGCAGATCGGTGGTCCCCTCCTGAAATCGTTACTCTCGCGGCTGGCCGGCCGGTCGCTCTACCTCTTCGGCAGGGTGGGGACCCGGGATGCCACCAACTCGTTCAAGGCGTACTCGACTGAATTCGTCCGAAAAGTCGGCATCGAGTCCGACGCGGGCTTCGAGGTTGGAATTGAGCTCGTCGCCAAAGCCCGCCGCCACCGAGAACCGGTTGCAGAGCTTCCGACCATCTGGCTCGAGCGCACAGAAGGCCAGTCGAACTTCAGACTGTTCTCTTGGCTCCCGCACTACCTTCGATGGTACTTCTATGCATTCGGACCAAGGACCCCTCGTCCAAGCATTCCGAACGACGCCTGAGCCTCGCGGGTTCGCCCGAGGCGCCCGGTCCCCGATGGATGAAAGGATACGCACGCAGAAAATGTCTCGAGTACTCGTCAGTGGCTCTGCCGGCTTCATCGGGGGATACGTGGTGGAAGAGCTGCTCCGCCGCGGACACGAGGTGGTGGGGATCGACAACTTCTCGAAATACGGAAGCGTCACCAAATCCTACGACGACCATCCCGCTTACACGTTCGTAGAGGGTGACTGCAGGGACATCGACCTGATGAAGGAATGGTGTGCCGACTGTGACCATTTCGTCGCCGGTGCAGCGATGATCGGCGGCATCTCTTACTTTCACACGTACGCCTACGACCTGCTGGCATCGAACGAACGGATCATCGCCGCGTCGTGTGACGCTGCCATCGAAGCACATCGCACTGGTCGACTTCGCAAGGTCACGTATCTCTCGTCGTCTATGGTGTTCGAGTCGACCGACTGCTGGCCATCCTACGAAGGGCAAGAACGCGAGGTTCCTCCACCCTTGTCCTCCTACGGCTTTCAAAAACTCGCCGTAGAATATTTCGCGCGGGCGGCATACGATCAGTACGGGCTGCCCTTTACGATTGTTCGTCCCTTCAACTGTGTCGGCATCGGCGAACGGCGGGCTCTCGGCGATGTGGAGATCCTGTCAGGCAATGTGCGTCTCGCGATGAGCCACGTGGTGCCCGATCTGGTTCAGAAGGCCCTCAAGGGTCAGAACCCGTTGCACATCCTTGGCGACGGATCTCAAGTTCGCCATTACACGTATGGGGGCGACTTAGCCGAAGGAATCGTCACGGCAATGGAGCATCCAGATGCTCTGAATGACGACTTCAACCTCTCGACTCCGGTTTCGACAACGGTGCTCGACCTGGCCCGTGCTATTTGGACGAAAGTCAACCCCAACCTCCCATTTGCTTATGTCTGTGATGAGCCATTCGAGTTCGACGTGGCTCGGCGTATTCCTGCTACCGAGAAGGCGACGAAGATCCTTGGGTTCGAGGCTAAGACAACGCTTTCGGAGATGCTCGATGAAGTGATCCCCTGGGTCCGCCACGCAATCGACGACGGCACACTCTGACGAGACATGGAGACCACGGCCTCTACAGATCCCGAGGAGGTAGTCAGCCCTTCGCTCAACGGCAGTCGGCGGTCGTTTCGGCGACCTTTCGGGCTCGAAGTCTCGTCGACCTCACCCACGCAGCTCGAGGCGGCCCTTGGCATCGCCCTTTCGGGCGTGGGTTGGGCACTCTGGTCGATTCCCGTTTTCAGGGACTCGGCCCCGCTCGATCTTGGCCTCGCCTATCAAGCTGGGAACGTCGCGTGGGCCACCGGGCATCCTGAACGGCTGGCCACCTGGATCAGCACTCCCTTCCTGGCCATGATGATGGCGTTCATCAGCCGGTTGGTCACTCTTGGCCATGCCGCGGTGATTCTGAACCTCGTGAACGTCCTTATCCTCGTCGCCATGACGGGCGGCGTGTGGTGGGGAATCCGCACGAGAATCAGCCGTTGGTACTGGTGGGGCTCGCTCGTGACAATGTCAGCCTTCGCGCCGGCCATCTCGACAATGTGGTGGAAGCAATTCAACCTGATTGGGCTGGGACTGGCCGTCCTCGGGTTCTGGCTAATGCGACGCCATCGGACGCTTCCCTGGCTTCTCGTGCCTTCCTTCATCATCGCATTGTCCATTTCGGTCAAGCCGGTGGCCGTTCTCGTCATCCTCGCCCTTCTCGCACGACGTGACTCTCGTCTCGGTGGAATCCTCACAGCGGCATGGGCCATCCTCCTCGAAGTGATCGCCCAGGTCTTCTTGGCTATCCGATCCCACTCCCTGAGCACACTGAACCCCATCCCGGCTTACGATAACTTCTCGAAGAAAGCGCTCCCGGCCAACATTTGGGTCTGCCACCCGGAGAACTTCTCACCGCAATCGATTCTCTGCCGTATGGGTGGCACCTCGTACTGGACGGCCCAGCGGATTGCCGTGCTTCTCGGTGTTCTCGTTCTCTGTTTGCTCGCTTCCTCGGCTCTCCGGCGGGAATCGGGTTACTCCTGGCGGGTCTTCGCCTATGGCTGCGCGCTGTCCCCAATGATCAGCCCGATCGCCTGGAGCCACTATCAAGTTATGCTGGCGCCGCTGCTGGTCGCCAGCTTCTTCGACTTCGCCAGACATCGAGCGAACACGGGGCTCTGGGCAGCCATGGCGGCGGGCTACGCATTGTGCGAGCTCGTCTGGCGGCCCTACGGCACACTGCCAGGAGCAATTGCACATTTCTTTACGCACCATGTCGAGACGACTGCCACCGAGTTCACCGTTTTCAGCTACGCAGCTTGGGCGCAATTTGTCATTGTGGGGGTCGCCATCGCCTACTTCGGGATGCGAACTCGTGAGCAAGAGGCGGAAGGACGTCGCCAGTCAGGGCTCGCTGCCGACGGGGCTGCAGATCAGACGGATCTCCTGCATTTCGCCCACGCCGAGCAATCCCCCCAGTCCAGCTCCATCAGTGCTGGTGGGAAGGAACCTGATTGAGATGCTGAATTGCAAGCAGATTGCCGTGGTCCTCCCCGCCTACAACGCCGAGAGCACCCTCCGGCAAACGGTCGCCGAGATCGATCGTTCTGTCATCGACGACGTCCTTCTGGTCGACGACGCGAGCACCGACGGGACGGTCCACGTAGCACGCGAACTCGGGATCGAACCGATCTTGCACGTGAACAACACGGGGTATGGGGGCAACCAAAAGACTTGCTATGCAACGGCACTCGACCGCGGAGCCGACATCGTGGTCATGCTGCATCCCGACTACCAGTATTCTCCCCGTCTCGTCGTCCCCTTGGCTGCGATGATCGCCTATGACGTGTACGACTTTGTCCTGGGTTCGCGCATCCTGGCTCAGAACGCGCTCGACGGCGGCATGCCTCGATACAAGTACGTCGCCAACCGGTTTCTGACCCTTTTCGAGAACGTCGTCCTCGGATTCAAGTTGTCCGAGTACCACACCGGTCTGCGTGCCTACAGTCGGGAACTGCTCGAACAATTGCCGATCGATCGGAACTCAGACGATTTCATCTTCGACAACGAGATGATCGTGCAGGCACTGAGTGCCGGTGCCCGGATCGGCGAGATCTCCTGTCCTACCCGGTACGAGCCTGCTTCTTCGTCCATCAACTTCCGGCGTAGCGTTAAGTACGGCTTCGGCGTCATGAGGACCGCGATCCAGTTCCGGCTCCACCGGCAGAATATCCGTCGCTTCCCGTTCCTCGATGTCCCGCCGCTGTCGCGTCCCGCACCCGCCCAGCCGTCCCCAACCCACGACCCGGAACTCACCAATCTCCACTGACCCGGATGTTCGACGTCCATCCCACCGGAGCAAGTGGGCGATATCTCTCCTCAGACCCCCCGCACGGCGTCCTCAACAGCCCCGGACCAGCCACGGCTCCCGGAATAGACAGAATCGACGGCACCCAATAGCGATCGCAATGGTCTCGTGCTCGGCCGAGCCTCTGCCCGAGGAAGGACCGTGACGTCGGGGCGGATCCGTGCGGCCAGAATCCGCAGCACCTCGAACTTGGTCGCAATGCCGTTGGGTACGAAATGGTGCACAGGGCCGGCCAAGCGCACAGAGGCGAACACTGAAGGCTGGGCCAGGTTAACGAGCAACGACGCCAGTTGACTGCTGGTGCATCCAGTCCAGCCGAATGTCGAATAGCCATGAACGGTGGCTCCCTGGGGTTGTCGGGCCAGCCATTCCCACAACGACGCGACACGGTCCGGTGCAGAACCGATCGCCGAGAAGCGAAGGTTCACGACGTGACGGTCATCCACCTCGCCGAGTGCCTTTGACATCCCGTACGGTTCGCACGGGTTCGGTGGCATGCTCTCGCCCGCCGCCTGGCTCCCGGGGCTGTACACCGCGTCGGTCGAGAGGTGGACCACGTGGCAATCAACCTGAGCGGCCTGAGCGGCGAGCGTCTGCGGCCAACATGCATTGATTTTGGTCGCCAGCTGCCGAAAGGCCGATGAAGGATACGTCGGGTGGTTGCGGAGCAAACCGATGCAGTTGATGGCGAACGTCGCTCCTTCGAGCAATGGCCTCACATCCGGGTCCCGGGCAACATCGAGCCCGTTCCCCCTCTGGTCGACGATCCCCATTTCGATGCCGTCCGAGGCGCGGATCCTCGATGCCACCGCACGTCCGACCATGCCCGAGCTGCCGAACACGATCACCCGCATCAGCGCCAGCCTGTCAGGAGAAGCTGAGCGTTGGCAACGGCACGGCCCAAGTGCCTTCGTACCAGCTCTCGTTCCGTCGGATAGCGTCGAGGTAGTTCCAGGCAGTGACGAGCACGATGTCCGGCGTCGGAGCGTTGCGGAATTCCTCCGGAAGGAAAATCGGTGTGTGGGTCCCGGGCATCAGCTTGCCGGCCCGCAGGGGCGACGCATCGACCATCCCTTCGAGAAAATCGAGCTCGCAAGCGTTGACCCACATTGTCGCCTTGCCAGCCGCACCGTAACCCCATATTCGAGACTTCTGGCCGATTGCACCGAACACCGAGCGTACGATCTCGATACTTCGTCTCGAACGTCGTGCAAACTCGTGCCAAGCATCGGGCGTGGTCAAGCCGCGCTCCTCCTCCAGAGCCAGCAGGAGGCTCACCGAGGCATCCGGTAGAGCACGACCCTCTCGGGCAGCGACGATTCGGAGCGAACCCCCGTGCATGGGGACTCGCTCGGCATGCTCGACCACGAACCCCTGCCGCCGGAGCAGGATGTCGATCTGCCGGAGCCCATAGAATGTGAGGTGCTCGTGGTAGAGCGTGTCCCACTGCAGCTGCTCGAAGAGGTCGACCGAGTACATCACCTCGAGACAGAGCCGACCACCATCCCCCAGGGCCGTCTCCGCTGCCGCAACGATGGTCTCCGGATCCGTGTTATGGGCAAATGCGTTGCTGCCAGTCACCACGTCCGCCGGCCCAAGTCGTTCACGAAGCGCGGCGGCGACCTCAGGAGTGAAAGCGGCAGTCACCACGTCGTGCCCCCGGCTTCTGGCGATCTCCCCGATGTTGTCGGACAGGTCGACCCCCGCCGCAGTGATACCCGATTGGGTTAGCGAACGGAGCAGTATGCCGTCGTTGCACCCGAACTCGATGACGACCTTCGGATCGAACCGTTCCCGAAGCCATGTTGCGTAGTTGTCGAAGTGAGCAACCAACCCCGGGATGGTGCTCGCCGAAAATGAGTAGTCGCGAAAGAGAATCGCTGGATCGACGGGAACGACGATCTGGACCAACGCGCAATGCCGGCACACGTGAACGACCAACGAGAACCGCTGCTCATGATCAATGTCCGCCGGTCCATCGAGGAAGCCACCGGCGAGCGGCACGGTGCCGAGATCCATCATGACCTCGAGGTCTGGTTCGCGACAGGCACGGCATCTCGGGTTCATGCACTCTCCCTCAGGTTCTCGACCGACTCGCGCTTCTCCGGCGAGCAACGAACGCTTTCACCGGATACCGCCCGTATGCATACAGGATCCCAGGACCGTAGCGGAACGAGGACTTCCGAAGCGCACCGTCGCGATTGGTGAGGACCGTCGGGAGCTCTCGGCACCGCAGGTTCCACCGTGACGCCCAATACGCCTCTTCCATGATCATTGGGAAAGCAGATTCGTGAAGCGGCATTGCCAGGAACGTCGAAGTGCGAATGGCTCGGAATCCATTGGTCAGATCGGAGAGGGGAAGACCGAAGAGTCGGCCAGCGAAGGCATTCCCGAGTCGGGAGATGAGGCGTCGCTTGAACGGCACGCCTTGGACGCTGCCCCCTTCAACATACCGGGACGCCTTGACGTATTCGACCCCTTCGTCAATGGCCTCGACGAAGCGAACGATGTCCTGAGGGGGGTTCGTGAGATCGCTGTCCATGAACAGGACCCATTCGGCGCCCAAACGATCTGCCCGGGCCACCCCTGTCCTCAAGGCGGCGCCGTAGCCGCGGTTGAAGGGATGGCGAACAACGGAGAGGTCTTCGTTCGCCGCCTCGAGCTCATCCAACAGGTCGCCGGTACCATCCGTGCTCCCATCGTCGACCACCACCAACCTTCCAGGACGATCGAGGGATGCCAACGCCGCAATGATTCTGGATACACACGCTTCTGCCCCGGCTCTCTCGTTGAGCATCGGCACCACCACAACCAGTCCGACCTCTCCGGACGGCATGACAGCGCTGGACACGCTCACCCCAGACCGTCCTCCCGCGCCGATCTGGCCACCTCTTCCTTCAGGTGGTGGTACTCAGGCAGGTGGCCGCGGAAGTCGTCCTCCATGAGCCGGCGGACCAGATCGGCGACTACCCGACCAGAGGCATTTCCGTCGCCGAGCCCGTGCTCCCACGTGGTCCCCACGATGGAGTCGAGTCGGCGCATCGTCTCTTCGACCGGGTACGCCTCGGGGCGACTCGGGTCGAACTTGACACTGGACCGACAGTCGTAGACTTGCGGGCGCTCGGTCGCGCGACGCATCTGCACGGACGGCACCTGCAAGACAGCTGTCTCCTCGACCACCGTACCGGAGTCCGTGATGACCGCCCGGGAATTCACCATGAGAACGAGCATCTCCTCATAGCCAATCGGATCCACGATGTTGACGTTGCTCGGCACCGTGATACCGAATGCGGCAAGGTTCTTCTGCGTCCGATAACTGGCGGTGAAATACACTGGAAGTCCAACTCTGCCCAGAAATTTCATGACATTCCCGAGAATTGCTGGATTCTCAACATTCTCACGTCGATGGCAGGTGACGAGGTAGTAGGCGCCTTGTTCGATCCCCCGTTCGACGAAGAACGCCGGGGACGCCATTTGATCGAAGTACTCAAGCCGATCCAGGTAGTAAGCGTTCAAAACGTCGACAATCAGATTCTGCACTACGACGATGTTTCGTGGGTTCAAGCCTTCGGCAACGCCCTGCTGCTTGTATTCGTCGAAATAGGTGTAGATGACATCTGCAAGATGGTCGATCGTCGTTCGATACTTCTCCTCCGGCATACGCCAGTCGTAGGAACGCATACATCCCTCGATGTGCACGATCGGGATGTTCAGTTGGCCGGCAGCAAGACAGCCCATTACGGTATTTGTGTCCCCGAGAAAGGTGGCCGCCGCAGGATCGAGCTCGAGCAGCACCGGAAAGAGTGACTTCACGACGGAGCCCACCGTTGCCGCATCGGTGTCCCCGCTCGCACTCAGCTCGATATCCGGTGGCCGGATCCCGAGCTCGCGAAGAAAAATGTCCTTGAGATTATCCGAATAGTGCTGGCCCGACCAGATAAAGATCAATCGATCCCCGAGTTCCTCTTGAAGTTGTCGCAGGATGAGGGAGGCGCGAATGAGATCGGGACGGATGCCCAGGATGATCGCCAGCTTTTTCACCGTGTTCCTCTCTGATCTTCCGGCGTTCAGAACCAGCGCACACCGCAGCGGTGGAGACCGCTACGAAGCAAGACGAACGCGTAACTCACGATCTCATGGCCGAGTTTGAACTTCTCGCTCCCACCGCCCACTGGTTTGACCGGCTGACCTGCAACGTATGTGATCTCTCCGCCGGAAAGCAACGTCTTGAAGGTCATCTCGGGGCAGATGCTGAAATTGCTAGAAGCAAGACCCATTGATTGAATGTAGGCACGGTCAAATGCACGAAAGCCGTTCGTAGAATCAGTTATGCTCTGGCCCAGGATCACCCGAATCGCCCGCCGATAAATACGTTGATAGATGCGGTACTGCGTGGCCACTTGTGCACTGTGTTCGGGGTCGATATACCGAGAGCAGATCACGAGCTGCCGACCTTTGCGCAGCTCTGTGACCATCTTCGGGATGAGTGTGACGGGATCGCTGCCGTCTGCAGCCACCAGGATGCAATAGCGGCCCGAGGCATGGGCCATGCCGTACCGCACCATGGAGCCAAACTTTCCCCGCTGTCTTCGTTCGAGAATCCGCATGTGCAATTCGGGGAGACGGTTGCTCAACTTCGCTGCAAGATCGATCGTTCCGTCATCGCTCCCGTCGTCGACAATCACCACCTCGGCCGAGATGGCCTCCTGCAACATCACCCCGTAGAGCGAAACAAGACATGGTTCGAGGACATGTGCCTCGTTGCGTGCACAGATGATGATGCTGAGCTCAAACATCAACGCTCGACCACGTGCCACGGGTCCCATCGACGAGACGGGAATCGGTAATCGTCGGCTGAGGCTTGTTCGATTGGTGTGTCGGAGAGATAGCAGAGCGTCGTGTCGGCAACGAGGCTCATCGACCCATTGGCAAATCCCGGCGGGATCTCGAGTGCCGCTGGTTTCGCTGCCGAGAGCACAAAGCGATGCACCTCGGCATCGGACGAGGGATCGGTCCAGTCGTCGATCCGGACGCAACAGACCAAGGCCGCCCCTGTGACGACTGTGATCAGTTTGCGCTCCTTCTTATGGCCATGCCAGGCCCGGACGAAGTTCGCCGAGTGGTTCCGCACGAGGTAGAAGCGTACGTAGCCTTCGATATTGGCCTCGTTCACGTAGGCCACCGAACCCCTGTCGTCCACCGCGAGCTCACCAACCCGGAGCCTCGGCACTAGGTCGGCGCCGATGTCACCCTCCTCGTGCGGTGATGCGCCAGTTGATGCGCGACGTGCACCTCTCGGCCAAGCGGTGACTGGTGTTCGCGGAGGAAAGGCCGGAGGGCCAGGTAGTTCGAGAACCTTGAGGCCGTCAGGTCACGGATGCGACCCTGTTCGATGAGTTGCTTGACCTCCGCGATCCCATCCCTCATGGTGAGCTTGGGTGCGAAGCTGAGTTCGTGGCGCGCTTTCTCCCCGAGGACACGGTAGTTCCTCGTGTCTTGGAAGGGAACGTCGGTGACGTCTATCTGTGCGTCGCAAGCCTGTTCCTGCACCGCCTCGGCAATCTGCATAATTGTGACGTTCTCGGCTACGAGATCGAAAATCCCATTGGCATCCATCCCCATAGCCAGGATGACTGCGTCCGCTACGTCCCGAACATGGAGCAACGGCCGATATTGTTGGCCGCCAAAGACCGACATGCGGCGGTTCAGCGTGGCTCTTACGGTCAATGTATTGAGAACCAAATCGAGCCGTAGCCGAGAGAATCGATCGCCGAGACCAAACAACGTACCGAGCCGGAACACCACACTGTTGGGGTGGGACATGAGGATATACTCGGACTCGAGCTTCGTCCGCGCATAGAGCGAAAGAGGGTTGAGCGGGCTCGTTTCGCTGAGCCAACCTTCCTGAGCACCATAGACGGAGCATGTTGACATGAAGATGATCCGACCCTCGAAGACCGAGGTCAACCAACGAACCGAGTCGACGTTGATGCGGACCGTCAGTTCCTCGTCGAGGGCGCATGCTCCATCCCCCACGAGAGCGGCAAGCCAGACCACTACATCTGCACGTTTGACATGGTCAAGGAGTTGATCTTGATCAAGGATGTCACCATAGACGAAATCGACGTCTTTCAAGTAGACATCCTCGTAGAGCAGAAGGTCATAGACAGTTACTTTGTGTCCCTGCTCCATGAGGCGATCAGTCAGATGGCCTCCCACATAACCAGCTCCTCCCACAACCAGCACCCGCCCCATAGGGCCACATGCTAACGACCCCTCGGTGACGTCGCCACTGTGGCTGGCACGATTCACCCACCGGGTCAGTAGAGTCGCCCCTGGGGCATGAAGCCCCTCGAGATGACCACTGACCAGCCCGGCGTGATTGCTCCGGAGACTCGGACATGGTGGGAGAGGGCCCACGGCCACAGGCGGTTGACCGGAATCTCGTACGTCGTCCGGGCCGGCGAGGATCGGAACTCTACGGTGACGAACGCATGGCCGAACACGAGCGGGATTCTCACGAGGCCGTTCGGGTGCGCTCCGATGGATCGGACCCGCAGCACCGGCGTGAGTGTCGTGTCTGGACCGGCGGCTGGCAACGGTGCCTCCAGATCGGGAATCGCCCCGAGCTCGAGCACCTGTCCGAGCCGGTGCACCCAGAAGGAAGCCGAAGGCTTGGCGCCCCGAAACGTGCGACGGAGGATGTCGTAGCCATCGACCACTCGTTCGGGAACGTAGTTGGCGACGACCTCCTCGAACACCAAGGGTACCCGTACCTGGCTTGGCACCCCGTCGATGGTCGCGGGGGCGAAAACGACCACTGCCGGACGATGCATTCGAATCCACGACACCACATGGCGCTGATCTGCGATGGGTGAGGTGTTGTACAGGTTCGTCTCCCAAGGTGGGAGCTGATGGAGCAACACATAGAGGACGGGTTCGTCTCCCAACACGAAGAGGTTCGTCGACGAGCGGCCGACGCTCGGTTTGATCGCTCCGGCGACGTCGAGCTGATCGTGGTAGGCATCGAAATGGAGGCTGTCAAAGCGCGCCGTCTCTGTGGCACGGTCGCTCGGGCTCTGATGGATGATCGTCGCGACATCGTGGACGACCCGGTCAGGAAGTGTCCGGACACCCGTCGTGAGCGCGGGTGCTTCACCGGCGATCACCACGGTTGCAGCGAACAATCCGGCCACGAGTCCGAGGGCGATCGGTGCGACGAGTCGAGGGGCCCGCAACACTCGATCGCTCGCCGCCACCATGCCCAAGAGGACGATGAGGATCATCACGAGCGTCAAGTCCGGAGTGATCGGGCGCACAGCGTTCTTGAGGAGGAGAAGTGCCCCCGCACCGCTGACCGCCACGAGCATCGATGAGAGCAGTGCGTGCCGCGGGTCCGGACCAGCCCAGCGGAGCACGACTGCCCCGCCGAGCGCCACCGCGGGCAGCCACACCAGCTCGACACCCAGTGAGTATGGCGAGAGCCCACCGATCAGGGAAACCGGGGCCGCGGAATAGGCCTCGAGTGTCCCGGGATGCAGGTAGAAGGCAATCATGTTGCCCAATTGCCCGCGAACAGCGCTCACGATCACGAAGGTTCCCACCGCCAGAGCCGGTCCCACGAGGTCGGCCGCAAGTTGGGTGCCCCACCTCCGCCAGCCCAACAGTTCCACAGGTGCGCGATCCGGACGCCACATCCTGGTCAGAATCTCGAAAAGCAACGCCGCGAGCGCCCCTATGGCGGCATATGCAATGAGATCGATCTCCACGAAGGCCACGATCAACACCATGAAAGAGAACACCAACCGTGCCCAAAGCCGAGCACGCCGGACATCAGCAGCCCGCATCACGCAAAAGCAGATGCTCACCATGAACGCGACCCCGTAGCGCCAGAACTCTGTGATCGGGCTGTACGCGACGTTGACCAGCGGGATGGCCAACACCAATCCGAGCACTGCCAAGCACGTGACGACTGGTCGACCGTTCGACAGTTTCCAGAAGGCCCAGACGTACCCGAAGATGGCCATCGCCTGGTAGCAGAAGAAGAGCACCGCACCACCGACGAGGGTCGACTGGAACATCAGGAGATTGCCGTACGGGTACCAAAAGTCCTTCATGGGGACGAGACCACGGGCCACGAAGCTGGTCCACGCGAGGTTGTTGCTGGCGTCGAACTGCGGGATGTACTGCTGCCCTTTCGTCGACGCGATCAGAGCGTTGAGGTCTGGAAGGAAGGCCACGAGGACGAGGAGCAAAGAAATGACCAGTACGATCCACATAGCTCGCTCTCGCTTCGGTCTCGCCATGGAGAGCTTGGCGGAGGCAGCGCTCCGCTCCGTGTCGTCAGGCATCCGTGGCCCCGTCGCTCCCTCGGTATGCCCGATCTCACCCCCGAGCCGATGGGAGCGACGTCTCGCGGAGACCCAACGCCATAAAATCATGAGCCCGACTGCGACGAGGAGGGTTGCGGCGTACGTCGCATAGACGGCGTCGGAATTCGTCGAGGGCGAGACTCCGAAGAAGGCCGCCATACCGACGGCCGCCGACGGATCGGCCTGCGCACCGGAATGACGGGCCATTTCGTACAGCGCACCCATGCTCGCCGCTGCCAAGGCCACAGCAGCGAGAAGACCGACTCTGGTGCTCTTGCCGGCGAGAATCGCGACGCCGGCGATCGCCGCCCACGCCCAACTGGCCACTTGCA
This sequence comes from Acidimicrobiaceae bacterium, assembly GCA_027315005.1. Taxonomy (GTDB): domain Bacteria; phylum Actinomycetota; class Acidimicrobiia; order Acidimicrobiales; family RAAP-2; genus Bog-756. The sequence continues at coordinate 17,827 of DAHUZT010000025.1, forward strand.
GGCGCGTCCAACCCACGCGGCTGTCGCTGGCGAGAGAACCCAACGGCCCACTTCCCGACAGGTGTGGCAACAACACACCGAGCGCCAGGTAGGCGACAAGCCCTGCTGAGAAGAGGAGCACCTGCGAGCGGTCGACCTCCCGGCGGAGACCGCTCAGCCAGTTCCGGCCCGGAGGTCGCCGTCTGCTGGTCCGCGGCACCCCAGTTCGGTAACCACTCGTCACGTCGACTCGCGCCTGGTCAGCAAGTCAGCGGGGGCTAGCCAATCCCCGGCGAATACCCGGCCGGGGTGCAACGCAACCCGGTCAGCACTTGACTCGACTCGTGCTTGCCCGGCGACAGCTGCAGCGTCCAGCGGAGCCCCGGACTCCATTGCCCGGGCCAGCGAATCACCACCGCGGAATCCCGGCCTGGCACCGAGATGACGCCGTCGGGGACGAAGGCGTCCCCATATCCTCGGACGGCCAGTGTCAGGTGGGTCGACGTCCCGACCGTCGAGATCTCGAGACCGGACCGGGGAAACGTGACTATAAGCGAGGACGAAGGACCGCTGCCGGCGGGCACCCCGCAGGATGACCCGGTCACCGTGCTCGTCTGTGACAGGCGTTCGGAGAATGGCACGCCGGCCAGCATGGTCTGGTCGACCAACTGCAGTTCGCCCTCGGGCAGAGTCGACAATTGCGCGACGGTCACGGCCGGCGACCCGTAGGCGGCGACCGCTGCCAGATATGGGCCTGCCGAGATCTGGGGGACCAAGGAGGGCATCGGCTCGAAGCCAGGCGACAAGCGACCTCCCTCGAGTTGGACCGCGCCCAGCCCGGCCCTGACGTCGGCCGACCAGCTCGCGAGAAAGCCGGCGCCCGCGTCCATCTGGGCGGCGTTCCAGTAGACGATCGCCCCACCCAGAACGGTCATAGCGGTCGCAACCGTGAGCCCCACCGTACGCAGCGGCGGGCGCCAGCGGGTCACCCAGCGCCGAGCAGCGCCGGCCCTCATCAGGAGCGCGACGCTCTCCGCCGCGCCCAACAGGACGAAGACGCCGCCGGGGAGGAGGTACCGGCTGGCCACCGGCAGCGAGATGGTCCGGGCCACGACCGTGAGGGTCCAGAAGGCGAGCAGGGCGACCACGGAGAAGAGGAGGCGGCCCGCGTACCGGGGACCGGCAACGAATGCGCCGGCCGCCAAAACTACCAGCACGATCCCCAGCGCGGTCCCGATATCGGTGTTGCCTCCCACCAGCGAACCAACTGTGGAGACGGCAGCCTGCCCATAGTAGTGAACGGCGGCACCGATGGCCGGCAGGCCGCTCTTCGTCTCGCTCCGGTCCTTTGCCAAGTACCAGATCAGGAAGGCGAGAAAGGGGAGGGCGGGGATCCAAAGGCGGCGCCACTGTCGGCGCCATGCCAGTTCGACCACGAATCCGCCGAGGAACGGCAAGGCGACACCGGAACACCCGACGGCGACGACGAGGCAGGCGGTGGCGGCGATGTCCGAACGTCGTGTGCGGCGGTCGAGGAAGTAGAGGGCGACAAGGCCTCCGGCAACGCTGCCCAGAAAGCCGATCTGGAACGCCCAGAGCAGGTCTTGCCACGCCGGCCCGAGCAGCATGAGCACTCCTGCCGCCGCTGCCGCCACGAGAGGGGAGATCCGGGTCCTGAGGAGCAGGTAGAGGAAGTACCCCGCGACAAGGTCCAAGCAGGTCAATACCAGCCGGTACGGCCAGTAGTGATGCAGGCCGACCGTAGCGAGCAACACCTGGTAGATCGTGTACGGCACCATCGAGGGATGCCCGTTGTGGGGCTGCAACACCTCGTACCAATAGCTGGTTCCGCGGGTGTCGATGAAGTTCCACTCGTCGTAGAAGAAGGTCTCGGTCCGACCGAGCAGCATCAGCCACAGGAACGTGGTGAGCCCGGCGGCGGCGAACACCAGATCGCCGAGCCGGCTCTCCACCCTTCCGCGAAAGAGTCCACGCCCACCCGAGCCGCGATGGAGGGTCGAGTGGTCCGGGATCACGGCCGACGGGTCGAGACCGTCGGTGTAGTCCTCGTCCGGCAGCCCACCGGCGCCCCGAGCCCCAGTCACGGTCACGGTCGTCTACCGGCGTTTGCGGAGGACGAGGTGCACCCGGCCGGTGGGACCGGCGGAGTTGCAGTGGGCGACCACCTCCTCGAGGGCGCAGTGCCCGAGGCCCCAGCTGTCGTGGACGGCGGCATCGAAGCCGAGGGCGAGGAACCGGTCGACGACCGCCTGTGGCTCGAGACCCCGGTCCCGGATGACGCTCGGCCAGAAGTCGGTGACAATGACGATCCCCGGAGAGCGCTGGATGATCCCCCGCATTCCGAACACCACATCCGACTCCCAGCCGCGCGACCTCACCACCACCACGTCGAACGACTGTCCGTTCAAGAGGTCGTCCGCCGGCAGGATCGGCACGACCGCCCGCCCCGCCCGGCCGACGCCGCCCACGCCGAAGTGGCAGTCGGCGGGATCGTCATCCGGCCAGTCGACTGGGATCATGCCCCGGTCGTTGCCCAATGCCCCGTTCCAGAGTTGGGCGTCGATCCCGTTGGCCCACGCATTGGCCCGGAGGAGCGGGAACAGGAGTGGGTTCGGCTCGACCGCGGCCACCTGCACGCCGTCGGCCATGCGCGACGCCTGGAGGCTCAGGTAGCCCACCTCGGCACCGATGTGCAGGAACCTGGCCCCGGGACGGAGCAGCGAAGCCAGGAGCGTATCGGTCGGGTGCTGCCAGTGGCCCCGGTCACGGAGGTATGGGCGCATGACCTGGTCCGCCGCCAGCACCCAGAGCGGGCCGGCGGGCGTTTCGACCTGCTCGAAGGGACCCCCCACGAGCGCCAGGTCGTCCGGGACGCCTCGGTTCGGGCGGGCCAGCTCGAGGCCCCGCCGAAGGGCCCTGGTGGCCGTGGCCCCGAGCGTCCGGATCCCCGATTGGGGGGCCGGCTCAGAAGACACGCTCGTCATAGGGCAGGCGTCGAAGCTGGGTGCCCGACCTGACCGCTGCTGCACCGATCAGCTCAGATGACCGGCTGCCGCGGTCATGGATCCGGATCTCCTTCGGGGGCGCGCCGACGATCGACTCCAGCGTCTCGACCACCCCGCCGGGGCCCACCGGGAGGGTGCATTCGAATCCGAGGTAGGAGCCGGTGACCGCAGGGAAGGCCTCCACCGGGTCGATCCTGAACCGAACCACCTGCTCGTCACTCGGGCGACGCTGCAGCCAACCGGCATCCAGCCGGTACCCCTGCTCCTTGGCCGCGCCGATGACGATCGCCCTGGTTCCCCGCTCGCGCAGGTCCCCCGGTAGGGTAGAGGCCCAATAGGCGTCGATCTGGGCGCTGTAGAGGGGGTAACGGGTGTCGATGATCGCCTGGTTGGCGGACATGAGCCGATTGGCGCCTCCCACCAATCCCTCGACCTTGTTGACCCCGCTCCCGGCGTGGTACACGAAGCAGGACGGCGCCAGCAGCGACTTGTAGCCGAGAGAGTGGCTTCGGAGGCACCAGTCGATCTCTTCCGAGTAGCCCCGTCCGAACACCGGGTCCATGATGCCGACCTGGTGGATCACGGCCGACGGGATCGCCATGCAGAATCCCATCGCCGACGGGATGTCGATCGTCTGACCTCCAAACTCTCGTTCCATCACCGCGGAGACCCAGTTCACCAAGTCGGGCGAGCTGCCTAGGAGGTCGGGCTCCTCCGTCGGCAGGGAGTAGATGCTCACATTGTTCGACCACGCCGTCACCGACGAGACGTCGTCGCTCCCCCGCAATGGCTCGATCAACTGCGGGATCAGGTTCACCGGCACGACGGTATCGGCGTTCAGAAGGACCACCGCGTCATAGCCGCGCTCGAGCGCCCAGAGCAGCCCCAGGTTCATGTTTCGCGGGATGCCGAGGTTTCTTGGGCTCCTGTAATAGGAGAACCCGAGATCCGAACACAGTGCTTGGCACCGCTCGCTCCAACCGGGAGCTGGACTGGCATCGTCGAGGATGAGCACCTCGATCGAGTGTGGGGAGGCCTCCAGGGAGCTGAGCGACCGCAGGCACTGCGTCACGAGCGCCTCTCCGTTGTAGACGAGGAGGGCGACGAGGACGCGCCAGGGCGGCGCCTCAGATGCCGAGGGCATTGCGGATGGTCCAGAGCCGTTCGGCCAGGCGGAAGGCCTTCGAGCTCCGAAGTCGCTCCTGCCCGGCCCGGTACTGCTCGTACTCGATGCGCAGCTGCTCCAGCTCGCCCCGGAGCTCGCCCATTTGCCGCCGTGCGTCCACCAATCGTTCCGTGAGATCAATGACCCTCGCGGTCGCCGCTTCGGCATCAATGAGCGCCTGCACCAGGGAAACCCGGTCGAGGTCCTGCGAGAGGCCGGTGTCGGGTCGGGGCAGCGTCTCTTGTGCGTTCGACGTCCGGGTGGCTTCCAGCCCGTTGGACTGTCCGGAGGCGCCGGGTCCCGCCACATGGTCGTGCAGGCTGGCGACGTCGGCCCCACGGGCCGCACTCGTCATGGCGTCTTCCTTCGCGGTGTCCGACACCTCAACCTCCTACCCAACCAGCTGAATCGTCGAGCGTGCAGACCTCGTCGGCACCGTCCGCCCAGCCATTCGTGAGGGTGACGTCAACTTCGACGCGCCGGCATGGACAGGACCCGATAGTACAGGTTCGCCAGGCGTCGAGCGGTGGCCGACCAGGTGTAGGTGGTCCCCGCCTCGAGCGCGGTGGCCACCTGCCGTCGGGCGAGATCGGGATCCCCGAACAGCTGGTCCAGCGCGTCCGCCAGCGCCGCCGAAGACCAGTTCGGGGCGCGAACAGGCATGTCAGGTGCAAGTTCCCGGAGTGGGCCGAACCCGACGAAGACGGTCGGGGTCCCGAAGCGCGCCGCTTCGTATGGCACGAGCCCGAAACCCTCCGCCGACGAGGGATACAGCACGGCCGAGGCGTGTTTGAGCAGCCAATTCCTCTCCGGTGAGGGCACTTCGGGAAGTATGAGCACGTCGGCAGGAGAGACATCCGACCGGATCTGCTGCCAGTTCTCGGCCACCCGTGACGACCCGTGCGGCACCGCAGGACCGGCCATGACCAGTGCGTGGTCCCGACCTCGGCGGCGGAGCTCCGCCATGGCGGCCAACGCCAGGTCGCGGTTCTTGTGCGAGTAGTCCGTGCCGATGCACAGCACGAACTCGCGGGAGAGAAACCCGCGGTCGAGGAGGTCCGCCGGGATCTCGATCCGTTCGTCGCCGCTCAGGTGCTCCGTGCCGAAGGGTATGGCCTCGAGCCGCTCCGCCTCCACAGGAAGGCGCTCGAGCTCCACCTGCACCCGCACGTCCTCCGAGATCACCGTCACCGCATCCGCCTCGGACACCCCTTGGCGGATGGCGTCCCGATACGTCAGCCAAGCATCCTCGTCCTGATGGTAGGCACCCACCCGGTAGGCGATGAGGTCGAGCATCGACACCACGACCCGGTCACCGAGCTGCCGCCATGCGGAGACCGAGAACCCCGGGTTCGGCTGGGCCATGCGATGCACGACGTCGCAGCGTTCGAGCTGCGCGAACCCTGGAGGCAGGACCCACTCGGGCTTCACCTTGGGATGGCTCAGGACATCCAGGGCGTACGGTGGAATGGGCGACGACAACAGCATCACGATCTCCCGTACCTCTGGGACACGGGTGAGGGCGTCGACCGATGCCAACACGGCCACCTGGGTGCCCATCTCGTGGGGACCCAGGTCGTAACCGTCCACCCCGATCCGCAGCCCCTGCACCTTGGTCCGGGCCAGTTGGTGCGAGATGGAGATGGGCGACGACGGCAGCTCGGCGTCCGATTGGAGCACCGCCAGGTCTTGGGGGTGACGGAGGTAGAACCAGTGCCGGTCCTTGGAAGGTAGATCGTCGAGGGGCCATTCGGCGGACGGCTCGGTCAGGATGCTCCGGTGCCGGACGACATAATTCGTGTTGTCGAGGAGGTGCAGGAAGCCCCGATCACCTGCGCGGGCAGAGAAGTCGGCCAGCACCGCGTTGAAGCTGCGTTCGGGTCCGGCTGCCAACTCGCCGACCGCGCCGAGTGCCGAGGACGAGAGCAGGACCGCCGGACCGGCCGCTGTGAGGATCGGCGTCGGCGGTACGGGCACGCCGCGGTCGCGGAGCAACCGGCTCACCGACTCGGCATCGTGACCCTCGGGAGGCCGAAGTGACGCCCGGTTCCGCCAAGGAAAGCTGAGGTAGCCGCCATCGTTCGTGAAGAAGGACACGCTGGCGACCCGGACGTCCTCCTCCAGCAGACGGAGGGCCGAGCCGAGAATGCCCTTGGCGGTGCTGATCCCGTCGCCGACCGCCAGTATGGGCAGGCTGTGCTCGTCCCAGACCGCGTTCACAAGCTCGGCGATCTCCTGCGCGATCACGACGGCACACCCCAGCTTCTCGTACCGGGTCAGGACCGCTGGATCGGGCGAGCCGACGACGACGGGCACGCCGAGCAGGTTCAATGCCCGCAGCGAGATCCCCATGTGATCGGACTCTGCCGCTCTCACGTGCATTGCGGCGATCACCGGGCAGGGTGCCGCCCCAGGGGTGCCAGGACTCATCAGGTCACGTTATCCCGGCCACCACAATGCCCGACAGGGCACTCCCCCACGAGTACCAACGAGTACCAACGAGTACCCTACGAAATGGTGCCCCGAGGCGCCCGATCCGAACGGCCGCAGGTGGGAGCGGTGGTCGCCGTGCTGGCGGAGCGGCTTCGGTACGATGCCGGCACCCCCTTGGTCGAGGCGTCGACACGAAGGTATACGTTCCCAACATGCGGCGAGACCGACGAAAGACGATTCCACAGCTCTCTGTGTGTTGTCTGAGCAGCGCGCCCTTGACCAGGACCGCGGGGATACTTCGCCTGTTCCGCTCCGTCGCCGACGAGATCGTCTGTGCGGTCGATGCCCGTGTCCCCGAGCACGAACTCGAGGTCCTACACGAACACGTCGACGTTCTCACCCGTTGCGAGTTCGATCCGTCCACCGGTCTCGAACGACACCTGATGTGGCTGTTCCGCCTTTGCTCGGGTCGGTGGATATTCCGAATCGATGGTGATGAAGTGCCCAGTTCGTCCCTACTCACGGCTCTTCCACGACTGACGAACGACCCAGATCTACTGCAATACGTCCTCCCGTGCCGTTGGCTGTTCCCAGATGCTGGCCACTTCATCGACGAGAGGCCGTGGTCCGAAGATTGGCACGTGCGATTGGTCCGGAACGACCGCGTCGCACTCCGAGTGCCTGGTGAGCTGCATTCCAACATCAGCGGTGTCGAGCCACACCGCTACATCGACTTTCCCTTCTACCATTTGACCTGCCTCATCAACAGCCAGGCGGAGAGGCAGGCGAAGGCCGCGCACTACGAGGCTGCCCAACCTGAACGCGAGACACTGCCAGGCTGGTCGGTCAACAACCACTACCTGCCGGAGCGGTACCAGCGCTCTCCCTCGACAGCGGTGCCCGAGCAGGACATCCAGCTCATCAACACGGTGCTCGGGCTGCCCAACGACGAGACCCTCCGGAAACGCCCCCGCCGCACGCCGCCGACCGCGATCGTCCCCCTCGATGAGATCGACCGAAGTTGGCCCCTCCGGCAGGTGGACCCTTCCGCCTACCAGGCGACCTGGACCACCGTTCCCCACATTGGGTCCCTGCGAACGGGCGAGACGAGGCGAATCTTCGTCGGCGTCAGGAACGACGGCACCGAGACGTGGCCATTCGGGGACCAACAGCCGGCATTCCGGCTCTGTTACCGGTGGCGGAGCACGGACGGCACAGGCGTCGTCGGTGACGGCATCCCCACCAGACTCACGTGTGACGTTCGTCCCGGCGAGACCGTCATCCAGCCGATGTGGATCTACGCCCCCGAGGAACCCGGTGACTTGACCCTCCAGTTCTGCCTCTTGCACGAGGGGGTGCGCTGGTTCGGCGAAGGTCCCACCCAGTCCCTGCCGGTGGCGGCGGACTCAGCGGATGCTCATCACAAGCCCGTCGAGAATGTCTGACTCCGAAACCAGGCACTGGGGCAACTCGATTATCGCCATCACCTGACGGAGGACCAGCGTCCCGCCGACGATCACGTCCTCTCGACCAGGCGCCATCCCGGGCCGCCGGCCTCGGGCGGACGCCGGCTCCGCCGCCAGAACGCGATACCAGTGCTCGACGGCAGCCCGGGTGAGCACCGCGTGGTGCACCAGGGAACGGTCGTACTCGGCCAGCCCCTGGTCGAGGCTGGCCAGGGTCGACACCGTCCCCGCCAGGCCGATCAGCCGACTATCAGGAAGGAGACGAGCAAGGGTCGGCAGCTCGGCCTTTGCCCGGAGCAGCTCCCGGTCGATGACGCCCGACGCCTCCTCGATCTCCGAGGAGGTCGGCGGATCGTGCCGCAGGTAGCGCTCGGTCAGCCGTACGCAGCCGAGGTCGAGGGAGATCGCCTCGATGCCCTGCGGTCCCTTTGTCACCAGCTCGGTCGAGCCGCCGCCGATGTCCACCACCACGTCGTCACCCTTGCCGGGCGGCAGGTCGGCCGTGGCGCCGGCGAATGC
>DAHUZT010000026.1 GCA_027315005.1 Acidimicrobiaceae bacterium
GCCGCGCAGCGTGAGCTGTTGACGCGACGGCTCGCCAACGCTGAAGGCCAGCGGCGCAAGGTGCTCGACGCCTACTACGGCGGCGCCATCGACGTCCCCACCCTCAAATCCGAACAAGCCCGGATCGGCAGCGACATCGAAGCCGCCAAAGACCGCCTTGCTGATCTTGACGCCAATCTCGGCGAGTGGCAGGAGGTCCTGGAGCTGGCGGCAACCCTCGCCACGCGCTGCGGCAACGCCTACCGCAAGGCCAGCGACCGCACTCGCAGGCAGTTCAACGCGGCGGTGTTCGAGCGCCTCGACGTGAAGGACGGCCGGCTCTGCCACGAGCAGTACCGGCCACCCTTCGAGGACATCTTCAGCGTCTGCGAGTTAGAATACGAAACTCGAGTGGAGGTGGCGGGAATCGAACCCGCGTCCTCCGGCTTCTTGCTGGGCCTTCTCCGAGCGCAGCCGGCGTTGAATTGTCGAGGGCGCTACCGTTGCCGGCGGCAGCGGCGCCCCGTATCCGACGAAGGTGTCCCTGACAGTCGGTCGGCGCAACCCGTCAGGTGAGTCCCACAAGATGACGCCCCGATCCGGCCCGTGGGACTTGGACCGGGAGGACGTCGCAGTTCTTAGGCTGCGAGCGCGAGCTGAGGCTCGGCATTTGTATTGTGTTCCGGCTCTTTAGCGTGGATCCGGAGACCACGGCTCGCTTCTCCCAACTCGACGACCGGAGTCGAAGCCTGTCACCCCCTGGGTCGGTCACTGCATCCATTGGCGGTTCCCGGTTCGAAAGGCCGTGCGGGAACCGACCGGACCTGTGTCCGGCCATCTGCATGCTACCCGGATCGGGTCGGTGCTCTGTCCCGGGCGGGTCCAATCCGGCGATGGCGGCTTCATCGGCCACGTCGGGTGGCCGCTCGGGCCTCTCGCTCGGTGTCCCGGGCGGCGTCCCGGGCGGCGATGGCCCGGCGCTTGTCGTAGCGCCGTCTTCCCCGGGCCAGAGCGAGTTCGACCTTGGCTCGGCCGTCCTTGAAGTACACGGAAAGTGGCACCAGGGTGAGTGATTGCTGCTGGGACTTTCCCATCCACTCGTCGATCTGGCGCCGGTGGAGCAAGAGCTTGCGGCGACGATCCGGCTCGTGTGCACCGAAGCCGGTGGCTTGAGCGTAAGGAGGTACGTGCACGCCGAAGAGCCAGACCTCCCCATCGACGATCCTGGCGTAGGCATCTTGCAGCGCGATGCGCCCTTCTCTGAGGGACTTGACCTCGGATCCCTGGAGCACGATGCCACACTCGGTCGTGTCGACGATGTCGTAGTCGTGGCGGGCGCGCCGGTTTGACGCGATCACCCGATTGGCGGGTCCGCCCGATCGGTTGGTGGACCCGCCCGGGCCGCTTCGTCCGGGTTGAGCACGTTTCTTCGCAGCGGTCACGTACCGGGAACGTAGTCGCCCGGGTCGGTCCCGGCGTCCTCTAGCCTGCAGTTCGTCATGCTGACGCTGCCCTCGTCCCTCTACGACCAGATGGTTGCCCACTGCCTGACTGGTTTGCCCGAGGAGGCCTGTGGACTGCTGGGCGGGGACCCGGTATCCGGACACGTGTATCGGTGCTATCCGACGGAGAACTTGGCTGCGTCAGCAAAGTTGTACACGGTTGATCCCCGGGAGCATCTGCGTGCCGACCGGGACGCAGAAGGTGCCGGGCTGTCGATCATCGGGGTCTTTCACTCCCATACGCACACCGATGCCTATCCGTCTCCGACCGACGTGGCTCAGGCGCCTGATCCGGGCTGGCACTACGTCCTGGTCTCCCTGGCCGACATCCAGCCGGTGGTCCGCAGCTACCGGATCGTGGAGGGCGTCATCTCCGAGGAACCCGTCTGCGTGCCGGGCCGGTAGAATCTGAACCGAAGTGGTCAGCATTTGGCGGTCCGGATGGGCCGTCGCACCTGTTCGGGCAGTCCGGCGCGGCCGCCCATCGGATCAGAGGAGAGCCAGTGCCCGTCCAAGTCAACCTGCCGACCGTGCTGAGAGCGCACGTCGGAGGCGTCAAAACGGTCACCGCCGAAGGGTCGACTGTGGGAGAGGTCCTGCGCTTCCTGGTCGACCGGTATCCCGGACTTTCCGGTCAGGTGATCGATCCCAATGGATCGCTGCACAAGTTCGTGAACGTGTACGTCAATGACGACGACGTCCGGTATCTGTCCGTTCTCGACACCCCGGTGAAGGATGCCGACGACATCTCCATCCTGCCTGCGGTCGCCGGAGGGTCCACCGGGGCGGGTGAGCACCACAGACGATGACCGTATATGGCTCCGTGCTCGGACTGATCGGCAACACACCACTGGTGGAGATCAGCGAGCTGAGCCCCAATCCCGCGGTCCGCCTCCTGGTGAAGCTGGAGGGTCACAACCCCGGAGGTTCGGTCAAGGACCGTATCGCCCTGGCCATGATCGAGGAGGCTGAGAAGGAAGGGAGGGTTGAACCCGGCCAGACGCTGATCGAGCCTTCTTCGGGCAACACGGGTATCGGATTGGCGCTCGTATCCCGGGTCCGCGGCTACCGGCTCAAGGTGGTCCTGGCCACCAATGTGTCGATCGAGCGGCGCCAGCTGCTCGAGCTCAGGGGGGCGGAGATCATCGAATCCCCGGGCGCGGAGGGTTCGAACGGAGCGGTCAGGCGGGCCCGCGCTCTGGCCGCCGAGCATCCCGATTGGGCCTTCCTCTACCAGTACGCCAATCAGGCCAATCCGAACGCGCACTACAACGGGACGGGACCGGAGATCTGGCGAGACTGCCCGACAGTCACCCACTTCGTCGCCGGTCTGGGAACATCAGGGACGCTCCTTGGAGTCGGGCACTACTTGAAGGACCAGAATCCCGAGGTCAAGGTCCTGGCCGTCGAGCCTCCCGCCGGCGAGATCGTCGATGGCCTGCGCAATCTCGATGACGGTTACATCCCACCGATCTTCGTGGAAAACGGTGGAGCTGATCTCTTGGACGGCAAACGAATCGTGCGACCCCGTGAGTCCATCGAATGGACACGAAGGCTCGCTGACGTGGGGATTTTCGCCGGCATCTCGACCGGGGCAGCTCTGGCCGGGGCGATCAGGACTGCGGCGTCGATCGAGTCGGGCACCATCGTCGTTGTCTCGGCCGACGGAGGATGGAAGTATCTGTCGACAGGTGCCTGGACTGACGATCTCGATGTTGTGGTCGAGCGGGCCAAGCAGATCACCTACTTCTGAACCGTGCCTGGACACACCGCGCAACGACGTTCGGTCAGGCTCGCTCACCAGCCCTACAATGCAGCCCCGTCAACCAGTCTAATCAACCAGTCAAGGAAGGGCATCCGGATGCAAGCGCGACGAGCGAGAGTCGAGCGGGCGTGTGGGCACTGAGCGACGAACGGGTGAGACAGACAAGATGAGCAGTGGCGCCGGGACTGCATCCACGACAAATCGAGCGGATGGACGGGCCATCGACCAATTGCGACCGATCTCCTTCGAGCGGGACTTCACGGTCTTCGCCCCCGGTTCGGTCCTGGTCTCGATGGGTAGGACCCGTGTGCTGTGCACGGCCTCCGTCGAGGAACGGGTACCTCCGTGGATGCGCGGCAGCGGCAAGGGCTGGGTCACCGCGGAGTACTCCTTGCTTCCCGGTTCCACCAGCGAGCGGGCCAGCCGGGAAGCCGCCAAGGGCAAGCAGTCGGGGAGGACCCAGGAGATCCAGCGACTGATCGGTCGCTCCCTCCGGTCGGTGTGCGACATGGTGGCATTGGGCGAGGTCCAGATCACCGTGGACTGTGACGTACTCCAGGCGGACGGGGGAACCCGGACCGCATCGATCTGTGGCGGGTTCGTCGCCCTCCACGACGCCTTGACCAGGCGTGTGCAGGCAGGGACGATCAACGTCCACCCGCTGTCGGAGGCGGTGGCGGCCGTTTCGGTCGGCGTTGTCGACGGAGTGTGCATGCTCGATCTTCCCTACGCCGAGGACAGCCGGGCAGAGGTCGATATGAACGTGGTCAAGACGGCGTCGGGCCGGTTCATCGAGGTGCAGGGCACGGCAGAGGGAATGCCGTTTTCCAAGGGCGAGCTCGACGAGTTGTTACGCCTGGCCGGTGACGGGATCGACCAGCTCCTCGAGGCGCAGTCGGCGGTTCTGGCGGATCCGCCCTCCTTTCGCTGATCATGCGAGCGCTTCAGCTGGTGCTGGCGACGGCAAATCCGGACAAGGCCGCAGAGATCACCGATATCCTCGCCTCGGTCCCCGGCCTTGTGGTCGTTCCACGTCCGGATTCTGTTCCGGAAATCGAAGAGAACGGTGACACCCTGCTCGACAACGCACGTTTGAAGGCGTTCACCCTCGTCGAGGCCACGGGGATGGCGGCGGTGGCCGATGACACTGGGCTCGAGGTAGACGCCCTCGGCGGTGCCCCGGGAGTGTACTCGGCGCGGTATTCCGGCGAGAACGCCACCTATGCCGACAACGTGGCAAAGCTGCTGACCGAATTGGAGCGGCGGGGTGCCACAGTACCGGCACGCCGCGCTGCCCGGTTCCGCACGGTCGCTGTTGTCGGATTGCCCGGCGGTGATGAGGTCCTGGCTGAGGGCGAAGTGACCGGGGTGATCACCGCGGGCCCGAAAGGGGAAGGTGGGTTCGGATACGATCCGATCTTCGCACCCGACGGACACGACGGGCGTACGTTTGCACAGATGCAGCCCCACGAGAAACACGCCGTCTCCCATCGTGGCCAGGCGTTCAGGGCGGTGGCGGCACGTCTTGCTGAGTGGCGGAACGAGCCGCGAAGCTGATGGTCTGATCGACCGTTCGGAAGTCCAGGGCTGGCCTGGCTATGGGCGACGTGCCCGAGGGGACGGGTGAGGAGCGCCGCTGCAACAGGGCCGGAGATCAGGCCGCCCCGGGGTCGCCCGACCCGTTCGAGGCCGAACCCGTGGATTGAACGGTTGGCGCCCAGGGGTCGGTGCCGATGGGGGGAGGCATGATGGTCACACCGGCGAGGGTGTCGGAACCCGACTCTTCTGGAGCATCGACGACGGTTGTATCGCCACCACCACCGAAGCTCTCGGTGTCCGGAGAGTCGCCCGGTCCGGGGACGGTCACCAGGTCTTCGACCACCGCGATGGGCTCGGAATGATCGCAGAGTGGTTCCGCCGATTCCCCTGTCCCGTCACCAGCCGAGGTGACCTCGCGGATGACGATGAGGCCGATGGCATGGAGATCGCACAACGTGCGCAATCCCGCGATCTGGTCGTCTCCGACCAGGGTGAGGACGGTTCGGACGGCCAACCCTGTGGTACCGACCGTCGTGAGCACCTGCCACTGTTCGCTTGTGATCTGGATATCGCGTCCGGGCGGAGTGGGCGAGAGAGTGACCACCGAGTCGAGCGGGAGGGTGGTGCGCAGCTTGCGCCACTCATCGACCTGGGGCCGCACCTCGTCGAGTACGGAATCCACCGGAACGGCATGCTGCCCGCTCGAGGAGAGGATGCCCGGGGTGAACGAGAACGTTCCCTCGCTGAGACAGGCGAGCTCGAACACCGCCTCACCGATTGAGCCGGCCGCATCGACGCGGGCATTCGAGAGCCGACCTTCCGTCAGCCAAAGCTGACCATCGAGGACGTCGCTCGTGACCCGGAACTCCCCGGTCTGCCTGGTCCAGGCCAGGAGGGGGAGGATCTCCGAGAGGGTGAAAGCTGCAAGGGAGCCGACGAGTGTCTCCTCGGGCGCTCCCCCGGAGGTCTCCGGCAGATTCATGGCTGCTTCCTTCCCGTCGACCGACCGAGCGACTGCAGTCGTGGTCATTGAACCGACTTGGACGAGTGTCACCGGAATCATCGGCTCGCCGGGCCGACCCCCTTGAGCGATCTCGGAATGCGGAGCAGGGGCCGATGGAGCAGGGGCCGATGGAGCCGGACGGTAGCGATGCCCCACCGGTCCGGCGTTTCACGTCGGCCGCTTCGACGTTTTGTCGGGTGCCGCCTTCATTCCCCCAGAATAACCGCCGAAAGTGACGCGCGCCACACTCTCAGTGAGAAAGTGGCGGTAGCGGTCAGGAGACGGTCACCAGGGTGCCGATGGGCGTCAACGGAAAGACGACCGCGGCGTTGGCAACCGGCATCTCCACGCAGCCGTTGCTCTGCGGGAACCCGTAGCTGGCTCGGACGAACCCGTGAAGGGCGTCCCCGCCGTTGAAGTAGCTCACCCAGCGGATGCCCGAGTCGTGGTAGGTCGTCCCATTGGGGTTGGTCCCCGACATGGTGGTCACCGTGTACCGGAGATATACCGGGAACGTGCCTGACTGGGTCGTGGCCCCGGGGACCCCCGTGTTCACCGGCGTGCTGTAGACGGCACTGCCGTTGCTGTAGACGGTGGCCGATTCCGGAAGGTTCTTGGTGACGGTGACGTAGTCGTAGGGGTTCGGATCCAGTGCCCCGGATTCGGTGGCGGCCAGCAACTGGCTCCACACCGTGGGCCCGGCGATGCCGTCGGTGGTCATGTTGTGTTGCGATTCGAAGGCCATGACCGCGCCGGTGGTGATCTCATTGCTGGCGCCCGGGGTCCACTGGCTGGTCAGAGTCGCCGGTTCGTTCCACCGCCAGGTGAACGAACCCTGCTGAGGCTGGGCCGCCTCCTGGGGGGAGGTGAGGGGACCGGCAGGGTTGAATGCGACCGGAAGGTATCCGAGCTGGGCGAGGAGCTGTTGTAGCCGGAGGTAGGTGCCCGGAGCCACGGTGAATGCGACTGACGCCGACGCGGCCAGGCGCCTTCCCGTGACACTTTCGACCCCGCCGTTGCCGGAGGGCACCGTGATCGTCTCTTTGCTCAAGGGGATGAGGGGCCCGGCCGGCACGAACTCGAACGTCGTCGGGGTGACCAGGCTCCACTGTCCGGCCACGGGTGGTGTCAATACGGGTGTGGGTGAACTCGGGGCAACGGGGGCCGAGAACTGGACTGAAAGCGTGGCGTCCGAAGCGACCTGGGTATCGCCGTTGGTGGGGGTGACCCTCATCAACCGGAAGGGCCCGGTCACTGCCAGGTCGGTGCCCTTGGCGAGCGAGGTCGTCGGAGAGGCGCCCGCGTGGCTCTGAGAATGGTGGACGGCCACGACGGCGAGGCCACCGGCGACGACCACGGCCAACACCAAGACGATCGTCGTCGCCAATGCGGAACGACGTGACCCCGGTCGGTCCGCCTTCGGCGTATGGGCATGCTTGGGGTGCATCGCTCTCCCTCGACTGACTCGACTGAGCGTCTTCCTCCACCTTCGGAAGACAATCTACCAGCTAACACTCCTCTTTCGGCGGGCAGGTCCCCCGGATTGAGTGCTTCAATTCTCCGCGGGCCGTGACTGGTCGGTGATGCGGAGCCGGATCTGCCGATCGAGTGCCGAGATGGCGCCAGCTTCGGTGATCTTGGCGCCGTCTGGGCCGCGGACGTAGAAGGCGTCCACCACCGCCGATCCGAATGTGGACACCTTGGCCGAGATCACGTCCAGCCTGAGGTCCACCAGGGCCTGGGTGATCCGATGGAGCTGACCGATGACATCTTCGGCCCGCACCTCCACAACCGTGGCTCTCGCCGAGGCGTTGTTGTCGACGGTCACCTGGGTGGATACGAGCTGTGGCCGGGTGGCCCGACGCTCTCCGCGGTAGGTTCGGGCCCGCTCCGCCAACTGCTTGTCGACGGACAACGTTCCGTCGGCGAGCGAGGCCAGATCATCGGCGATCCGCGATGAGTCGGGCCAGGTTCCCCGGGACGGCTCGGCGGTGAACACCTCGACGGCGATCCCGTCCTCTTCGGAGACGACTGCGGACCGCACGTCGAGCCCGTGCAAGGCAAGGACCCCGGTGACCTCGGCCAGCAGGCCGGGTCGGTCGGGGGACACGACAGTCACCTCGGGGGCGTGGATGGAGAGCGCCGGAGTGCCACGCTCTCGTACGGTGTCGATCACCCAGCGGAGGTCGTCGGTGATCCACGGGCTCGGTGGGTCGACCTCCTCTCCGGCCAGAAGACGGCGGGTGCGTTCGACGAGCTCGGTCACGAGACCCGCTTTCCAACCACCCCAAGCCGACGGACCGGTAGCCCGGCTGTCCGCCTCCACCAGCGTGACCAGCAGGTCGAGGGTCTGGCGATCACCGACCTCCTTCGCCACGCGCTCCGCGGTGGCCGGATCGTCGAGGTCACGTCGGGTCGCCATGTCCGGGAGGAGGAGATGGAGCTGGACCAGCTTGATCAGCACGTCGACGTCGGGGCGTTCGAGGCCGATTCTGGTGCCGATCTGCTCGACGACAACCATCCCGGCCTGCGTGTGGTCCCCCGGGAAGCCCTTGCCGATGTCGTGAAAGAGGGTTCCGAGGAGCAACAGTTCCGGTCGGTCCACCCGGTGGGCACTCAACGCGGCGTTGGCGGTGGCTTCCAGGAGATGGCGATCCACGGTGTATCGGTGATAGGGGTTGCGCTGGGGCCGGTTTCGAACGGCTGACCATTCCGGCAGGTAGCGTTCGAGCAGCCGGCGTTGATCGAGCGACTCGAGCGCTCCGATGGCCGGTGGTCCGGCGGCCAGCACGCTGACGAATGTGGCCCGGAGCTCGGCCGGCCATGGCTGTGGTGGTTGCGGCGCCTTTCGGCCCAGCAGGTTGAGCGCGTCTCGAGCGATCGGGAGGTCGCGCTCGGCCGCCACCAGGGCCAGCCGCAGGGAGAGCGAGACGTCGGTCAGCGCTTGGGCATCGCTGGTCAAGCCGACCTCGCTCTCGAAGACCGCGATGCCCGGTTGTCCCCGCACCGCGGTCGATCCCCGGCCTCGTCCCTCTTTCGGTCGTCTCGCCATCCGCTCGCGCCATCTGCCTGTTCTCTGCCTGCTCCAAACACCTCGGCGCCGCCACGCGTCATCGCATTCCCAGGCCACGGTCCTCCCGGCCGAGGCCACCAAGCTCATCAGGGCGTCGGAGTCCATGCCCAAGGCCGCTGCGACCTCGTCCTGTTCCTGGAGGAGCAGCGTGTTCTGCTCTCTTCCTGCCCGCCGGTGCAACTCGACACGGACTCTGATGAGGTTTGCCCGTGCCCTGTCGACGGCGCCGGTGTCGACGAAGTCGGCGAGCACAGGGACGGCAAGCATGACGGCAGCGAGGGCCGAGACATCGCGGAGGCCTCCGTGGGCCTCCTTCAGGTCGGGCTCGATCAGAAAGCCGACGTCTCCGAAGGATCGATGCCGGTCGTCCACCTGTTGGGACAGGTCGCCGAGCCAGGCCGGTCGTTGGCGGATCCATTGGCTCCGGGCACCGGTGATGACCGGCTCCGCCACCTCTCGGTCACCACAAACGACTCGTGCGTCGAGCAGACCGAGCGCGACCCGCATGTCGCGCGAGGCAAGCTCCAGCACTTCTGGAGGTCTGCGTACGCTGTGGTCCAGGGCGATACCTTCGTCCCATACCGGATACCAGATCCGGTCGGCGAGTGCGGCGATCTTCTTGTGTCCTCGATGGACCAGGACGACATCGAGGTCGCTGTACGGACACAGTTCGGACCGGCCGTACCCCCCGACGGCGACGAGGGCCAGGCCCCGGTGGTTGCCCTGGGTCGCCTGGTCGAACAGATCGGTCAGCCAGGCATCCGCTTCTGCGGAATACGAGCGGCAGAACTCGTCCCCGAACAGATCGGCGTGGTCGACAAGCCTCTGCCGACTCTGACGCAAGGCCACGGTCGGACCGTATCATCCCCGGTTCGCACCATCCGGGGTCGCTCTGCTCGCAGTGTCACAGTTGCGATCGTCTTCCCATCCTCGGAGGGCCCGGTGGTCTCAGTCGAAGGTCCGCGAAGCCCTTTCCGGATAGGGGTGGGCTAGCGTGGTTCAATGGCCAGAAAAGGACAACGAGCGCTCGACGCGGACCAATCGAACGAGTGGCCCAGGGCGTCCGAGGGCCAGAAGCGGCCCGGGCTACGGGTCCTCGACGGGGTACTCGTGGTCGGGGGCGGCCTGGTCGCGCTGTTGGTCATCTTCAAGCTGGTGGGCTTCATCGCCGGGATCTTGTGGTTCGGGGTGAAGGTACTGGTGCTACTGGCCATCGTGGCCATCGTCATACGGCTCGTCTTCGGCCGGCGCTCGTAGCCGGGCCGCAGGCGTACGTCGGGCGGCTGGTCAGGTTTCCACCCCTCTGTCCGGGTCAGCTCTGGTCGAGCAACGACTCGTAGAGATCGAGATGCTCGGTCACCATCCGATCCACCGAGAAGTAGCCCTCGATGGCCATCCTGCAGTCCCGACGGTCGAGTTCGTCGACCCGGCCGATGGCCTCGACCATGGCGTCCTCGTCCTTGCACACATAGCCGGTGCTGCCGTCGACGACGATCTCGGGCACCGCTCCCTCGGGAAAGGCGAGGACCGGGGTGCCGCACGCCAATGCTTCGAGCATCACCATTCCGAAGGGCTCGTTCCACCGGATCGGGAACAGGAGAGCGGTGCTGTTGGCCAGCAGGTCGAGCTTCCGGCGGTGGGAGACCTCGCCGAGGTACACGACATCGTTCCCCAGCAGTGGTTCGACCTTTTCAGCGAAGTACCGCCGTTCCAGCGGTTCGCGCATCTTGGCAGCCAGGAGGATCCGCATGCCCGCTTTCCGCGCGATCTCGATGGCCCGATGGGCACCCTTGTCGTCGGACATGCGCCCAAGGAACATCACGTAGTGCCCTTGGGTGTCACCGTCGCCGGTTCCGTAGGGGAACATCGAGGCATCGATGCCGTGGTGGATGACCCGTGCCACCGGGATGTCCGGCGCGTCGCGGCGCTGAGCATGGGAGATGGCCACGATCGGTACCCGCTCGGCATTCGCGCGGTAGAGGTCGGCCAGCTCCTCGTTGAACGGACCGTGGTTGGTGGTGGTCACCGGCAATCCGGGGTAGTGCTCTGCATAGAAGGGACCCATGATCGTGTGATCGTGGACCACGTCACAGTGACGGACGGCGCGGTAGGCGTGGATCACATGGCGAAGTTCGGGAACCGCCGATCCGATCCGTGAGCCCTCCGCCTCGGGGAGCACCCATTGCCGGTCCACCGGGCAGGTGGAATCACCGGTGGTGAAGAGCAGCACGTCGTGTCCACGATCGGCGAGGCCGCGTGCGAGCTGGTCCACGACCAGCTCGATCCCTCCGTACAAGGGCGGCGGGATTGGCGTCCACGGTGGTGCGATGATGCCGATCCGCATGAACAGATTCAACCATCTCGTCGCGGACGCTAGGATCGCCGCGCC
Organism: Acidimicrobiaceae bacterium; assembly: GCA_027315005.1. Taxonomy (GTDB): domain Bacteria; phylum Actinomycetota; class Acidimicrobiia; order Acidimicrobiales; family RAAP-2; genus Bog-756. The sequence continues at coordinate 11,251 of DAHUZT010000026.1, forward strand.
ACGGCGGCGTGGCCGAGTGGTTTAGGCAGGGGCCTGCAAAGCCCCGTACGGCGGTTCGATTCCGCCCGCCGCCTCCGAGGTCTCGATCGAAGTGGTGACGTCGGCTTCGGCCCTGCCGGCATCGGCCCTGCCGGCATCGGCCCTGAGGGGCTGCTCTCCCGGAGGTGGGGGAGGATACCGATGGTAGGGTCCACCGCACGGGCCGTTGGCGCAGTTGGTAGCGCACTTGCATGACACGCAAGGGGTCGTGGGTTCAAGTCCCGCACGGCCCACCAAAGAAGCCCAGGTCAGGACCGTAAATCCTGAACTGGGCGGGTCCCCGAGAGCGCCAAAATGGCCCGATGGTCACATTTTGGTCACACGAATTTGCTACGTTGGTCCCGTCGGGGTGACCGAGGAGCGTTCGTGCAGGGACGGGTGTACCGCAGGGGAACGGGCTGGGCCTTCAAGGTCGACCTGCCTCGCGACCCCGCCACCGGACAGCGCCGACAACGCCAGAAGGGCGGCTTCGCCACGCGCAAAGCGGCCGAAGAAGGCCTGACCGATCTGCTCGGAGAGATCCGGACGGATGTCGTCGCCGGTACCGGGACCACCAAGCTCGAGGACTGGCTCAATGAATGGCTGGCCGCCGTGGAGCCCTCGCTGCGCCCCAGCACGTACTCGCTCTACTCGACCGCCGTCACCAGTTGGATCACGCCGAGGATCGGTGCCCTCAAGTTGGCCGAGGTCACCCCTCAGGTCGTCCAGCGGCTCTACACCGACCTGGCCACGTCGGGTGGCCGGAGTGGCAACGGCTTGAGCCCCCGCTCGGTCCGGCTGGCCCACCAGGTGCTGCGGCAGGCATTTGCCAAAGCGGTGCAGTGGAAGCTCACGGCGAACAACCCACTGGCCTCGGGCATCATCCTGCCCCGCATGGAGCCGAAGGAGATGAAGACCCTCAGCGCCGAGGATGCCAAGGCGTTCCTCGATGCCACTGCCGATGACCTCTTGGGCCCGCTGTGGTGCCTTTTGCTCACGACCGGTCTCCGACGGGGCGAGGCCCTCGGGCTGCGCTGGAGCGACGTCGACCTGGCCGATGCCCGGCTGGAAGTGCGCCAAACCGTGGTGGCGGTGAAGGGGACACCGTTGATCTCGGAGCCGAAGACCAAGACGGGCCGGCGGACGGTCTACCTGTCGGGGAGGACGATCGAGGCCCTCAAGGACCAACGGGCCCGCCAGAAGGCCGATCGGAATCTGGTCGGGAGCGCCTGGGAGGACTCGGGCCTCGTCTTTACGACGACGACCGGGGGACTGCTGCACCCGAGGAACGTGCTGCGGGACTTCCAGATCGCGCTGGACAAGGCCAACCTGCCCAAGGTCAGGCTCCACGACCTCCGGCACACCGTGGCCACGCTGCTGCTCCACGAGGGCGCTCACCCCAAGGTGGTCCAGGAGCTGCTCGGCCACGCCAACGTGGCCATCACGCTGAACACCTACTCGCATGCCACCCCAGGACTTCATCGGGAGGCCGCCGACATGCTCGAGGGCGTGCTCAAGCTCTGATCGTCACCATGTCCCGCAGGGCGTCGACCGGTACCCGGAGGAGCCGGTCGACGATCCTGACGCAGGGAAGCCCTTCGGCCCCGCCGGTCGCCTCGAATCGGCGGGCCAACTCGTAGGCTGCCGATCTTCCGATCCGGAGGAACTTCGCCGCCTCGCCGATCGTCAGAAGTGAGACCTCCGGAGTCGACGGATGGGCGGCGGCCGATCCGTTGGTATCTACCAATCTCAGATGGTCGTGGGTGCTCATAGGGATCCTTTTGGCCAGCGTCTCTTTCGTGGTGAACTCGACGTCGGCTCTCCCAGAATCGACGGACGGTCCTGACGTCAGTGGAATGGTGTTGCTCGCGTCGCTCCTCCATTGTCCGAATCGACGTCACCCTCAACGTCACCCTGCTGTCCGAAGCTCGCATATTTCATCTGGTGCGTATTCCTCTCGGGGGGTGACGTTGGCCGATCAGCCAGGCAGTGAGGGCGACGTTGCGCGAATCGACCGAACTGGTGATTGCGATATGCCTCCCCAACTGGGGAACCCGGCCCTCGGTGGTTTGGTGTCTCAGCAGACGACCGATCCTGTCATCAGGTGCGAAGTGAACGTCACCCTCAGGGCCACGGGCGCTAGCCGCTCAACCGGGTCGACGCCCCTGCCGGTCGTCCGAAACCCACTCTGGCGCACCTGAGCTTCGGTCCACCACCAGGGAGGGTGACGTTGAGGGTGACGGCGCCCCCAGATGCTCAGACCTTGCATGCATCCCGACGATTGCTCGGACACCGAGGCCGTGGCACCACCCCCATCTACAGCCGGGTCCTCGCCCATCCGCTCGGTGGTCAGCCGTGTTGCCGCCTCACTTGGGACAGGAATGCGGTCTCGCACCAGCGGGCCCGACGGCAAGCCGGGGAGTACACCACCGCCAGTGGGTCCTCAAGGGTCCTCCGCTGGCGCTCTGGATCACACGTGACGGCTACGCCGCCCTTGACCGCCCACCGGCGCTGGCGAGCGGGCCACACAGGTGATCGACGCAGAGGCTTCGCCCACCGGGGGCGAAGGGCCGTGCTCCGCCGGTCCCACGAAGGAGATCATCATGCCTGAGAGCACCGACGACTACACCAGCGCCGTTTCCGACCTCGCCCACGCACTGGTGGAGGTCTGGCATGTCTGCCACGACGGCAACGACACCGAAGGTGGCCTCGGCACCGGTGCGAACCTGCCCGAAGCCCTCTCCTACGCCCTCGGCCTGGCTGCGGTCACCCTGGGCCTCGACCGCGACGACGATGCTGTCCGAGTCACCGGAGGGCAGGCCCAGGTGCTGGCGGCCGAAGGCCTGGTCTGTCACCGGCCCGGTTCGTGGGAAGCCGGCCACGTCCGGGCGCTCACCTTCCCGCCCGATCTCATCGAACATTCCTGACCGCTACTGGGGTCCTACTCTCGGTCCTGTTCGACCGAGGCTCTCCGCTGGGCCACCGGCCCGACATCTTCGGCTGCCTGTCGGCGAGAAGCACGGCTGAGGTATCTCCCTGTCGGGTCAGAGGATCATCACTTTCCGCCCGGAGCAACGTCACCCTGGCGATGGTCGGCGACGTCACCCTCCCTGCTCAGGAGCATCTTCGCTGCCCAGCACGATGCCGGAGCCCACGTCGCCTCTCTGACCGTGTCGACCGTTGCGGTCCCGGTCCTGTCATTCCCGTGAATGGTCGAGATGGAAGGCCGCAGAGCCACTCGGATGCGTCCTCATCGGTAATCCTCTCCATAGGTATCGACCAGGGCATTTCTGGGAGGGTGACGTTGAGGGTGACGAAGGCCCCAAATACTCAACTCTTGAACACGATTGCAAGGGGGTCCCCTTGCCGGTGAGAGGGAGTCGGTATGGCCTGGATGCGGATGATGGGGGCGGACGCGGTCGCCTATCACCGAGCGACCATCATCGAACGAGGGGACGACTACCCCGGAGCCGGCCTCGAGTACTACGCCTCGAGAGACGAGACCCCCCTCCGGTGGGGTGGCATGGGGGCCCAATCGCTCGGTCTCCTCGGTCCGGTCGACAACCCCTCCTACGACGCCATCT
>DAHUZT010000034.1 GCA_027315005.1 Acidimicrobiaceae bacterium
CCTCGACCCAGGTGAGCTTCCGGAAGACCAATTCGACCGGGCCTTCATTCCGACCCACCGCTGAGCACGCTTCCGACCTCGACAAGGTCCAACTGCTCTCGAGCGATCGTTTCCGTAGACGCATCGGCCGAGCCCAACCCGCCACCATGACGGCGCTGTACGGTGCCCTGTCGGTGGTCGTGGACCAGCTGGTGGTTTCATCTGATGCCGGTGAACCGCGCGATTCGCAAAGCGAGCGACAATGGGGTCGTGTCACATCATGAGAGCTCTCCACGTCAGGTCGCCGTCGTCCTGTTCGAGGACTTTGAAATTCTCGACGTCTTCGGTCCACTGGAGATGTTCGGAGCGCTCCCGGACCAGTTTCGGCTCACGCTTGTCGGTCCGGCGTCGGGCCCGGTTCGAAGTGCCCCAGGTCCCCAGGCGATCAGTCAGTACTCCTACCTGGAAGCGCCGGGCGCCGAGGTGGTGCTCGGACCCGGAGGACCGGGTACTCGCCGGCTCGCTACCGAACAGGTGTTTCTCAAATGGCTGGCCCGGTGGGCGTCCGACGCCGAGTTCATCACCTCTGTTTGCACGGGTTCGGGTCTTCTTGCTGCAGCCGGTCTGCTTGATGGCTACCGGGCCACCTCGAACAAGCGAGCGTTTGCCTGGGCCTGCGAGCAGGGTCCTGATGTGGAGTGGGTGCCCGAGGCCCGCTGGGTGGAGGACCGCAATCGATGGACCTCATCTGGAGTGGCTGCGGGCATGGACATGGCCCTGGGGCTCATCGCCCGGCTCCATGGGGATCAGGTCGCTGCCTCAGTGGCCGACGGGGTCGAGCTGGAGTGGCATCGGGACCCCACATGGGACCCATTTGCAGCGAACAATGGGCTGACCCCGAGCTGACCCTCGGCCATGAACGCCACCGGTTCGGCTGTTCTCCCCACTGGGTGACCCCGAGCCTCGAATCTGCAGGGCAACTACACGTCGACGCTTCTGCTCGGGGCCCCTTTCTGGACACCTTCGGATCTATCCCTTGACGAACCGGGCGCGATTGGACTGCCTCTCCCAGCCCGCTGCCGTCCAGAAGCCGAAAGCGGCAGGGCTGGTCTCTGTGACGACGGCCGCCAGGCGGACGGCCCCGAAGGAACGAAGCCGATCTTCGCCAGCCGCGACCAATGTCCGGGCCACTCCGGTCCGCCGGTGAGTCGGCGCCACAGCAAGCCGGTAGATGGAACCCCGCCACCCATCCCACCCGCAGATGACGGTTCCCACGATTTGGCCGTCCGCCTCGGCGATCAGCAGAGCGAAGCGATCCCGGTCGAGGAGCCTGGTGAGACACTCGACATCGTCGGTGTGGGTGGGTTCGACATCTGCGATGCGCCAAAGCGTGAGGACACCTTCGAGGTCGTCGGGTGTCGCATCTCGGAGACGTATCGATCCGGTCGGACCGCCCAGCAGTTGAGCATTGGCCTGAGCACGGTTCAGGGCGTCGACCACAGCGGCAGACGCATCGTCGAGTCGCTTGCGGCATCGACGATTCAGCTCGAAGTTGGACTCGGCCGCGACCGTGTCGACCAGTAGACGAAAGAGTTCCGGCTTCCCTTCGAGCACGACACCGTCTGCGACGGCCCTGGCTCTGTAGACCATCCGTTCCACGTCGGAATCCGGGTAGGTGATGGATCGCAGAACCTTCGCGATCTCGTAGGGAATCACGGCACTCGTTCCCTCTTCCGCAGAGGGCACGGAGCCACTTCGCAGATCTGCGGATGATCCTTCCCAGCCGCTGATGCGCCCATCATCACCACAGACAATGCATTCCCAGCGAATCTCAGACCGCAGCTCACTTCGATGGATGCAGATCCGGCCAGGACATGGCTTCCGACCCGGTCGGCGAATGCAGCCGATGCCACTCACCCACGACAGCCCCGGCTCGGCCGAACTCCCAGCCTTGACTAACGAACCGAGGTGCTGTGCCATCCGGCGCGCAGGAGCCGGCGCATCATCAGGAATCCCGAGGAAGTGGCGAAGATCGGACACAAACACTCGCAAAGGCTAACCAGACGAGCCCTCACCGGTGGCTCACTGGCCGTCACCCGTGGCAACTACCATCTCAGCCATCTCGCCACCGGTGACACGAAGATGAGCCAGGGCTACCGTGAGGGTCGTGGACCCGTCCTCGTCGCCGAAGCTCCACCTTTCCTTTCCTTCTCCTGCGGCGACCATGTCGACGGCTGCTGGGACTGCGAGCCGGGCGGCGCTCCCGATCGGTGGTCGGGCCTCGATGCAGGGCGGTGCGTCAAGCATGGCCGCCGTCGACGAGGGCTGAGCCCATGGAGGAGATGGACTCTGGTTCTGGTGCCGTCGTCCGACTCGCCCGGATCGAAGAGGCTGAGGCGGTGGCCGAGGTGTGGCTGGCGTCGCGCCACGCGGCAGCTCCTCAGATCCCGCCCCCAGCGCACACTGACGACGAGGTGAGGACATGGTTCTCCATGAGCGTCTTTCGATCGGGCCACGAGGTCTGGGTCATCGACGAGCAGGGCCGGATCAGTGGGCTCCTCGTTCTCGGCGGAAGCTCGATTGAGCAGCTCTACGTCCACCCGCAACGGCAGGGCCAGGGCCTGGGCTCCCGGCTCGTCGAGCTTGCGAAGGCGAAGCGGTCGTTCCTCCAGCTCTGGACGTTCCAGTCGAACCATCGCGCTCACCGCTTCTACCAACGGCATGGCTTCATCCCGACGCAGACCAGCGATGGAGCCAATGAGGAAGGGGCTCCGGACGTACGATTCGAGTGGCACGCGTCGGATCAGAGCGAACGTTCCGCCTGAGAGGCAGGAGCGTGATCTCGGACGCTTGCGTCGGCTGAGTCGGCTGCGTCGGCTGTGTCGGTCCACCGCGCTGGAGCCGTCACGGTATGGCCACCGTGTGCTGCCCCGTGGCGCCCAGTACGGCCTTGCGCGAGGGTTCAACCGCCACTTGCTCTCAGGAGATCGTAATCGGCCGAGGCAGACCCATCGGATTGGGGAACGGGATCTGTCCGGTCGCCGCGATTCGTCGAGCTGCCGGCCGGAGTCCGTCGATGAGCCGTTCGACGAGGCGGTCACCCACGCTCCGGAAGGGCACGGCGGCGAGCTCGTCGGTATGCCGCTCGATCGACTGATGGAGCCGGAGTCCCTCGGCGGACGCCAGATCCGCGTCATCGAGGAGCTTGCGATTCCGCAGTCGTTGTACCGCCTGTCTCCAATCGGTGGGTGACCATCCGCGGCTGTCCTGGAACACGGACGGCGTGATGCCGGCGCACGCGGCGAACAGAACGTGGACCTCACACCCGTCCAATCCAGCCGCGGCGAGCAGGCAGACGTGGGAATCGCCCCGGTGCTCACGCAACGCGGTCGCCGCCTGCCACAGTGCTGCTACCGGATCATCGGGTTGGCGTACATCCCGGTTGGCAGCGAAGAGCGGTCGTCCACCCGGATCTCCGGAAGCGATCAACGAATCGAGCACTGGCAACGTCCGGCGGGCAAGAGCTTCGGCCCCCTCATGGGTGAGAAGCCTTCGCAGGGCGACGGCGGCTGCGGTGGATCGTGCTTCGACGACATCGGTCGGCTCGGCGAAGCTCCACGCGTCGGGGATCGCACGTCGGACGCGACTGGGCTCGAAGTTGAAGAACGTCGCTTCGACCACCGCGGCACCGACCGGACCCAAGGGAGCGGCTCGGCACCCGAAGTAGCCCATCCAGAATCCCTTGAGACCGAGTTCACGAGCCGCCTGTCGACACTCCGGTGCGAAGTAGGTGACCGCATTGACCATTTCGAGGTACTGCCAGATCGTGCGGGCGAGTCGGTGATCCACTCCAAGATGATGACCTATCGGACCGATGGACCGTCGACCGGGCCCTCTGCCACGTCGACCGATGACCCCGGCTCGACCGATGACCCCGGCTCGACCGATGGACCGTCGACCGGGCCCTCTGCCGCGTCGACCGATGACCCCGGCTCGACCGGCCTACCGTTGCCCCTGAGCTGGGCGGTCGACGATCCGGTCGATTTCTCCTATCTCGGTAGCGGACAGCATCCAGGTCCCAGCGGCCGCGTTGGCCACCACCTGTTCGGGCCTGGTGGCACCAGCGATCACCGAAGCCACTACAGGCTTGGCCGCAAGCCAGGCGAACGCAAGGTCGAGCAGGCTGTGCCCATGGTCCGCTGACCAGGAGGTCAAGACATCGACGGTGTCGAACGCCTCATCTGTGAGTGCGAGTGGTGCCCGCTCGGTCCAGCCTGGCCTCCCCATCCGGCTGCCTTCCGGAGGTGGCATGCCCCGTCTGTACTTGCCGGTCAGGAGCCCGCTCGCCAGGGGAAAGTACGGAAGGTAGGAGATCCCCAGTTCTTCACAAGTTGGGAGGACCGCCTTTTCGTCCTGGCGGTGGAGGAGGTTGTAGTGATTCTGCACGCTTACGAAATGAGGTCCGGTACTCGCTTCGTGTGCCTCCCGCAACTGCTCGGCGGAGAAGTTCGAACATCCGATCTCACGGACCTTGCCTGCTTCCACCAGTTCGGTGAGCGCATCGAGGGTGTCAGCGATTGGAGTGGCGGGGTCGGGCCGGTGGATCTGATAGAGGTCGATGCGGTCGGTACCCAATCGTGTGAGACTTGTCTCCACGGCGCGACGGACGTAGTCCGGTGCTGCTCCACCGGTACCCTCCCGCCCGATGACCGGACTGCCGAACTTGGTTGCGATGAGGACCTCGTCCCGGCGGGAACCGAGGGCTCGTCCGAGGCGTTGCTCGCTCTCACCGTACGAGTCGGAAGTGTCGAAGAAGTTCACGCCCTGTTCGAGGGCGGCATCAACGACCGGAGGTACCTCGTCGGCGGACATCGTCAATCCGAAATTGTTGGTCCCCAGGCCCACCAAGGTGACCTCGAGGGAACCGATCGTCCTCGTTTGCATGGGCACCTGCTTAGCAGGTCCCGCCCCGGGTCACGCCCCCCGAGGGATCACTGATCGCAAGGGGGCGGTCGACTAGGACGAAGCTGAGGAACGCCGGTGGCCGCGTGATCGACTGCATCGTCCGTTTGGCCGGGCCCTGCGGACCATCGCGGTCACGACGGACCCTCGAGATAGCGCGGATTGGCCACCAGCAGCTGATCGAGGACGCCGGGCGCGAGCACCATCCCGAGCCCTTGGAGGTCCTTGTCGTACCGCCCGGCGCGAATGGCGGTGCCAAGTGCCGCGTCGTCCTCCACCTCGAGCTTCTCCAAGCGCTGTGCGTGCGAGGCTGCGGCATCCATGCCGAGATGCAGCTGGCGAGCGACGATCGCCAAGATGTTCCGAGCAACCCTGGCCTCGAAGTGCTCGGCCCCTTCGGCCGCGGCCATGACCTCCGTCTCCAGGTACTCACCGACCGCATCGACCAGCTCGGTCAGAGACGGACGGCCGAAGAGCGGGTCGGGTCCGGGCAGAGGCCCGTGCCCGCGCTGCAGCAGTGGCCCGTTCGCGGTATCAGTGGCGTCGCTTCGGCGAGCGGTCCTGTCCGGCGTCCCGGTCACGTGTCCAAGATGCCCTCTGCCGCCCGTGACCACCTCCATCAAAACGAGCAGATCCCATTCGCTCTCGCACACCCGGCGCCCGATAGCTGCCAGCTCCACCGAGCGAGTGGCCCCACTCAGGTGCGCCGAGGCCTGGATCAGGCAGATGACCGCCCACTTGATCGCGGCGTACGCCTCCCACCATCGGACCCGGTCGGGGTCCACCACGCGACCGCAGGCGTGCTCGTAGGCGGAGAGGAAACCGTCCAGATCGCCGAAGCCGCCTACCCGACCTGGACCGCCGAACCTCCAGGCCCGGGCACAGAGCCATCCGATGTCCTCGGCCGGATCGCCCGCATGGGCCAGTTCCCAGTCGAGCACGCCCCGTAGGCCACCGGTGCCCACAAGCAGGTTCCCCATCCGGAAATCGCCATGGAGCACCACCGGATCCCCCGGTGGCGGTCGGCTGCGAGCCTGCCACCGCACTCCGAGCTCGAGCACGGGTCGACTTTGGCGGAGACCATCGAGGAGTTCGAGCGGGTTACCCAGCGGATCGGCCTCGGGCAGACCGGGCACCGATTCGAGGTCGATCGAGTGGATGGCGGCGAGCGCACGCGCCACCTGTCCGTTCAATGCGGGGCGCACCCTGGCGAACGCGTCATCTCGAAGGATGCGCCGAGGAATCGTCTCCCCTTCGAGCCGCTCGACCACCAGCCAGCCCGCCGGGAGACCAGCCGACCTGCCGGCGGCCACGACGACCGGCACCGGAACGCCCGCGGTACGGGCTACCCGTAACAACGTCGCCTCCATTTCGACGTCTTCCCCGGGGCGCACACCGGCCCTCCGCGTCCGCTGGAGCACCAAAGGGCGCGCCGCCCCCCGGGGGTGCTCGAGGTCGAATGCGAAGGTGACCCTCGACGCCCCACCGGAGAGCCGCCGTACCCGGACCACCCGACCGCCGAGTGCGGTCTCCAGCACGCGGACCGATCCGGCGAAGTCCTGGCCCGACGCTGCGCCCTCACCGCTCACCACGGTCTCCTCCTCGGCCAGAGGCTGTTCGTCACCAGATCAGTTCCGACCGGTCACTGCCGTATCTAGACCACCGCTACGGCGGGTCGCCCGTCGGCGTCGACTTGATGGAGGTACTCGGCGATGCCGTATCCGAGCAGCTCCTCACCGCCGACTTTCCGGTAGGTCCACCGAGTCAGACCCTCGTTGATCACGGTGCCGCCCGGCCTCCCGATGACGGCCGTCCGCATCACTTCACCCGTCAGGAGATGGGATCGGCCTCGTTTGTCCACGGCAACCAGGTGTACGACCCGCTGGGTGAGTCCGTCGTCGGCCAGTTCGGTTTGCAGCTGCCACTCCTTGATGCTCGCCATGTGGCCGTTCTCGAACACCCACCCTCGGTGCAGGTCGCCGGCCGCTGTGCCGAGACGTATGCCCCCGAAGTGGAGGGAATCACCCATGTTGATGCTGAACCATCGCCACATCGGGCTACCCTCCCACCGGCGCGGTCCCCACGAGCGGTCCCGGTTGCCATGCGCATCATCCCATTCGTGTCGGGTGCCGTCGACGATGACCGAGCCCGTCCACCGTCCGGCCTGTTCGAGGTGACCCTTCCCCGTCGTGGACGTGGCGGACGACGCCTGCACGCTGAGGGGAACTCCTCTTTGCTGCCCGGCGGAACCCACTGCCGGGCAGAGGGACTCGAACACCGCGTCCACGGCGACGTGGACCGGACGGGTCGCCTCTCCCGGCCCGCCCGCTTCTCCCGATCCGACCGATCCGACCGGCGGGCGGCACTGACGGGCCGAGGCATCGATGTCGGCCACGATCCGCCAGCACCGCATGGCCTCGACGAGCTCGTAGCGGACCCCCCCGACCGCCAGTGGCGACCCCACCATCTCCGATTGGTCGACCGTGTGACGGAACTCCGCGAGTCCACCATCGGGCAGCCACACCGAGAGGCCCACGTCCATGGTCCCCTCGTTGGGCCGGATACCGATCCGGGTGAACAAACCGGTGTCGGAGCTCGGGTCGTAGGCATTGAAGTAGTAGGACTCGCTCCACGCCGAGTCGGGCTCCACCGGATGGGGGTAGTCGTGTTCGGGCTCGAGGATCGGCATGAACAACTCTGGTCCATCCCGCCGGAGCGCACAATGCCCGGAGCCATTCCGAGCAACAGCCGGGGACCTTCCTCCTGCCTGGCCCGCGCGGGCGCGGTAGCGTTTCGGCACCCGCTCAGTTGAGGAAGGGAACAGCCATGGACGAAACGGTTCGCCAGCACAAGACCGTACTCGAAGAGTCGGAGATGCCGACGACCTGGTACAACCTGGTACCGGATCTCCCGAGCCCCCCTCCCCCGGCGCTCCACCCCGGCACCTTGGAGCCCGCAGGCCCCGATGACTTCGCACCGCTGTTCCCGATGGACCTCATCATGCAGGAAGTCTCGACAGACCGCTTCATCGACATCCCCGGAGCCGTGCTCGACGTCTACCGCCAGTGGAGGCCCACACCGCTCTTCCGGGCCCATCGCCTCGAGCAGGCCCTCGATACGCCGGCAAGGATCTACTACAAGTACGAGGGCGTCAGTCCGGCCGGCAGCCACAAGCCGAACACGGCCGTGCCTCAGGCGTATTACAACGCCAAAGCCGGCGTCAGAAAGCTCACCACAGAGACAGGGGCTGGCCAGTGGGGGACCGCCCTCGCCTTCGCCTGCGCTCTCTTCGGCCTGGAGTGTGAAGTGTGGCAGGTCGGGGCCAGTTATGACCAGAAGCCGTACCGACGGATGATGATGGAGACCTTCGGGGCCAGCGTCCACCGTTCGCCCTCCGAGCTCACAGTGGCGGGGCGCACCTTTCTGGAGGATGAGTCGAACCATCCCGGCTCCCTCGGCATCGCCATCTCCGAGGCGGTTGAGGTCGCTGCGCAGGATCCTGAGATCCGCTACGCGCTCGGTAGCGTCCTCAACCATGTGCTCCTCCACCAGACGATCATCGGCGAAGAGGCACTTGTCCAGCTGGCCAAAGCGGGCGAATCGGCGCCCGACGTGATCGTCGGTTGCACTGGTGGCGGTTCGAACTTCGCCGGGCTCTCGTTCCCGTTTCTCCGGGAGAAGCTTGCCGGAAACATGTCGCCGACCATCCGCGCGGTCGAGCCGGCTTCGTGCCCATCGCTCACCCGTGGCGTCTACGCATACGACTTCGGTGATACTGCCGGGACGACACCGCTGATGAAAATGCACACGCTGGGCCATGAGTTCATCCCCGATCCGATCCACGCCGGCGGACTCCGCTATCACGGGATGTCGCCCTTGCTCAGCCATGTTCACGAGCTGGGTCTGCTGGAGGCGATCGCTATTTCGCAGACCGAGTGCTTCGCCGCTGGCGTGCAGTTCGCTCGAGCGGAGGGGATCGTCCCAGCCCCCGAGCCGACCCATGCCCTGGCCGCGGCGGTGCGTGAAGCGCGCCGAGCCAAGGAGACCGGTGAGGAGATGGTGATCCTCACTGCCCTCTGCGGGCATGGCCATTTCGACCTGGGCGCCTACGACGCCTACCTCGGTGGTCGGATGACCGACGAGGAGATGACCGACGAGCGCTTGGCGGCCGGGCTGGTGACCGTGCCATCACTCGATTGATGCCGGCCGCCCCCGGTTGAACCGCTCCGGCGGTCCCTTCCGTGGCGCACGCATCGGTCGGCCCGGATCCCACGGCTGGATCGCACCATGAAGGCGAACTAGCCTCGGATGCGGTGGCCTGCCGGGAAGACCGACGGTCCACCCGTAGGGGGGATGATGGTCGAGGGGAGCAGCACCAATCGCCGGTGGAGCGTTCGGCTCGCAGCGGTCGCCGCTGTGGCGGCGACAGTCTGTGTGGTAGTTGCCTCTACCGTAGCTCCGGGTGTCGCCACCGCCGCCCGCTCTCCGTCCGCCCGAGCGAGGCGTGGAGCAGCAGCGAGGACGCCGGTCGCGCTCCAACACACCGCGCGGCACCCGGCTATCGCATCGCGCGGCGGTCCTGGCGCGTTCCCTGATCGGGGCAACTGGGGTGTTGGGGCTCCGGGCGCCGGAGTTTGCAATCCGCTCGGTGGGCAGCAGTGCATGCTCCCGTTCCCCAGCGACTACTACACGATCCCAGATCGTTCGATGCCGTCGGGCCGCAGAATCGACTTTCCGATGGCCGCGATGCCGGCCAACGCCGGTGGAGTCCACATCGACCCGGCGGCGTGGAACGGCAACGACGGGTTCAGCCCGGGATCGACGATCCTGGTCAGCGTCCCAAATCTCGACATCGCTTCATCCCGCATCGTGGGAAGCGGTGCCATTGCAGCGTCACTCGAGCCGAACTCGCCGATCGTCCTGCTCGACGCCACCACCATGACCCGGCTGCCCTACTGGGCGGAGCCGGACGTCCGAGACGCCAACCCGGCGACGCGGCTCTTGATGATCCATCCGGCAGCCAACCTTCCCGAAGGGCACCACATCATCGTCGCCCTGAGGAACCTTGTGACCACCGCGGGGACTGCGCCGCCACCCCCGTCGACGTTTGCCACCGTGTCGTCGGGGCGGACGCTTCCGGGAACCTCTGGTGCCCGCGTGACCCGACATCTCAACGGAGTCCTCGCCCGCCTGTCTCGGGCCGGCGTGCCGTCGAACGGCCTCTACCTGGCCTGGGACTTCACCGTGATCAGTACCCAGAGCCTGACCGGGCGCCTGCTGTCCATGCGGAACCAGGCGTTCTCCCGACTGGGCTCGGGCGTGCCGCCGTTCACCGTGACCCAGGTCAACAACTTCACGGTCGCCCAAAATGCTCAGATCGCCCGACAGGTCGTCGGGACCTTCGAGGTCCCCAGCTTCCTCAACCGACCCGGTGGACCGATGGGTTCGACCTTGAACCTGGGACCGAACGGGTTGCCGCAGCAGTTGCCTGGCAATGAGCAGACCGCAGTATTCGCCTGCCTGATACCTCGTTCGGTTGACGCGAACCCGGCTGCCAGCGGGCAGAAGGTGGTGCGCGGTCAGCCAGTGCTGTATGGCAAGGGCCTGTTCAGTACAGCTCAGGAGATGGACATCTCGGGTGTCCTCGCATCCGCCTACCGCTACCACCTGCTGCAGTGCTCGACCAATGCCCTTGGGCTGGATGGGAACGATGTCGGATACGACGCTGGACTGGTGCAGAACTTCTCCAATTTCGCCACCGTGCCCGACCGGCTCCAGCAGGCGATCCTGGACAATCTGTTCCTCGGACGCCTGATGTCGAGCCCGGCCGGCCTGTCCGAGAGTACGTCCTTCCGGGCGAATGGCGGAAAGGGCCCATCGCTCATCGACACCGCCCGACCGCTGACCTACTACGGCAACAGTCAGGGGAGCCTGGTCGGAGGGGCGATCACCGCGGTCTCGACCCAGATAAGGCGAGCCGTGCTCGGTGTTCCGAGCATGAACTACAGCATTCTGCTGCCGAGGAGCGTCGATTTCACGTCGTTCTACTCGATACTCGACAGCTCGTACCCCTCACCCTCAGAACAGCAACTCGGATTCGTGCTCATCCAGATGCTCTGGGACCGGGGGGAGACCGACGGCTACGTCGAGCAGCTCACCAGCCATCCCCTGCCCGGCACGCCTTCCCATCAGGTTCTCCTGCAGATGGCCTTCGGCGATCACCAGGTCTCCAATGTGACGACCGAGATCGAGGCGCGCACCATCGGTGCCGTCGTCCATACGCCGGAGTTGGTACCCGGACGGACCTCGGGCGATCCATTCTTCGGCCTGGTCGCGGCTCCCCGATCCCGGCCGTATTCCGCGCCCGGCTCGCTGTTCGTCTGGGACGATCCTCAGATCGACGTACCTCCGGCCGGTGACGTGCCGCCGACGGCGGGGCCCGATCCCCACGACGTGATACCGCGCTCGGTGCCCGAAGCCCAACACCAGCTGGTGCACTTCCTTCGCACCGGCGTCGTCCTGAACGTTTGCGGCCCCAGGCCTTGCGTGACCCACCTTCGTCTCACCGGCTGAGTTCCATCTCACCGGGTGAGTTCATCTCCCACCGGCCGGGCCGTGCCGCTCCGATGAGCGAGCTGCCCGCGCCACCCGGCCGGATGCCCCCCCCGGAAGCGTTCTCCGGGCGCGTCGCAGAGCGGTGCGGCCGCCCTGAGCACGCCCGCAGGGATTGGGAGACCGACGATTATTGATAATGGTTGCCGTTATTGATATCTTGAGACTGCAGGCGACGCGGTCGGTGTCTGGTGCCGGTCGGTCTCGAGCGGTCGGAGGGTGTTGGAGGGCTACGCACACGAGATGGTGGGACGTGAGGGAGAACGTGGCCGGCGACGGCTCACGCCCGGGATGGCGTGGATGCTCCCGGTCGTGGCCGCGGTGCTGCTCTCCTCCTGTGGGTCGCCGAGAGCTGTGCCGTCGGGTCCGGATGGGCCAGGTACGACGATCGCCGTTGTCGCCGCCGAGAACCAATACGGCAATGTGGCATTCCAGGTGGGGGGACGGTACGTCCATGTCGCATCGGTCATCAGCAACCCCAATGCGGATCCCCACGTCTATGAGGTGTCGACCCAGGTTGCCGAGGAGATCGGCTCTGCCCAGGTGGTCGTCCAGAACGGTCTCGGTTATGACAACTTCATGTCGAAGCTCGAATCGGCGTCACCCGATCCTGGGCGCAGGGTGATCACCGTCCAGCATCTCCTGGGTCTGGCGGACAGCACCCCCAATCCCCACCTGTGGTACCTGCCGGCGACGATGCCCAAGGTGGCGGACCGGTTGGCGAGCGACTTCTCCTCGATCGATCCGGCTCATGCTGCGTACTTCGAGGCCAACGCCGCCCGCTTCGTCGGGTCACTGGATCCGTGGATGGAGGCGATCACCCATTTCAAGCGCACCGATCCGAACACTCCGGTAGCCACCACGGAACCGGTGGCGGACTACATGTTGGAGGCGGCCGGAGCCCACATCCTGACGCCGTTCACCCTTCAGGCCGACATCATGAACGGTGTGGATCCGTCACCCGAGGACGTCGCGTTCGAAGCCAGCTTGCTCAGGGACCGGAAAGTCAAGGTCTTCGTCTACAACCAGCAGGTCACCGACCCGCTCACCCAGAGCTTCATGGCCGACGCCAGGAGGGCGGGGATTCCGGTGGTCGGTGTCTACGAGACGATGCCCAGCCCCGGCTACGACTACCAGACCTGGATGCTGGCTGAGATGAGAGCGCTCGGCAAGGCCGTGGCCCGTGGCGTGTCGACCTCACGGCTGTAGCCCCGTGACCCATCCACCGGAGACGGGCCCAGAGGAGATTCTGCGGGTCGAAGCGGTTCGAGTCGTGCTCTCCGGGCGGCTGATCATCGACGACGTGAGTTTCACCTGCCTGGGTGGGGAGTTCGTCGGACTGATCGGCTCCAACGGCGCGGGGAAGACCACCCTGATGAGGGTCATCCTCGGCCTCGTACGCCCCGCCGCCGGTCGTATTCTGGTGGCCGGGGAACCCCGATCGCGGCGGAATCCACTGATCGGATACGTTCCCCAGAAGATCAACCTCGATCCGGACGTGCCCATGCGGGCCCGTGATCTGGTCGGGCTCGGACTGGACGGCCATCGATTCGGTCCTCCCTGGCCGTCGGCAAAGCGTGCAGCCCGGGTCGACGAGATGATCGAGGCGGTCGACGCCACCGGGTTCGCCGACTCTCGCGTCGGCAGTCTCTCGGGCGGGGAGCAGCAGCGCATCATGATCGCTCATGCGCTGATCAGCAGGCCGCGCCTCCTCCTCTTGGACGAGCCGCTGGCCAATCTCGACATCTCCAGCGAGCGGGAGGTGGTGAAGCTGGTCGCTTCGATAGCTGCCCGCCACAAGGTCGCGGTGGTCGTCTCCACCCACGATATGAACCCTCTACTGACGGTGATGAGCCGGGTGGTGTACGTGGCTGCGGGCCGTGTGGCGAGCGGGACGACCGACGAGGTCGTGACGACTCGTACCCTCAGCCGGCTCTACGGGCACGACGTGGACGTGATCGATGTGAACGGCCGGGTCCTCGTCGTGGCCGGTAGGGAGAACGAGGGCCTTCATCACCACGAGTACGACAACGGGGAACCGCCCCCGTGACGCACACAGGCGCGTCCTGGATCTTCGAGCCAGGCTTCTTCTCGAGCGGTCCGGTCCACTTGGCGCTGATCGTCGGGGCGACCACCGCCTGCGTTTCTGGAGTCTCCGGGATCTTCACCGTCGTGCGGGGTCAGTCGTTTGCCGGCCACGCCTTCTCCGATATCGGTGCGGCCGGAGGCTCAGCTGCATTTCTGCTCGGGACCAGCCCGCTCTTCGGTTTCGTCGTCATGAATCTCGTCGCAGCGGGGGGCATGGACCTGATCGGGGTCCAACGGCGTCGCAGCCGGGACGTGGCGACCGGTGTCGTGCTCGGGGCGGCGTTGGGTCTTGCCGCTCTCTTTCTCTATCTCGGAACGACGTCCTCGAGTACGACAGGCGCAACGATCAGCGTCCTGTTCGGGGACATCTTTGCTCTCCCACCCTCGATCGTCCCGGTCATCGTGATCCTGAGCGTTCTGTCCGTCGGAGTCAGCCTCGTCTTGTACCGACCGCTCATCCTGAGTTCGCTGAGTCCGGATCTCTCCACAGCCCGGGGAGTTCCCCTTCGTCTCACCGGTGTCGGATTCTTGGCTTCTTTGGCACTGGCCGTCTCACTTTCGGCTATCACGATCGGGGCCATCCTTTCGACCGCACTGCTCATCGGCCCTGCGGCAACTGCCGTGCGTATCACCCGGCGGACCGGATTCGCCATCCTGTTCGCCATCCTCATCGCCGCCTTCACCACCTGGCTCGGCGTCCTTCTCGCCTACGACAGCTACTACTGGACCCCGTCGCACCGGGCCTGGCCGGTCAGCTTCTTCATCGTCTCACTCATCTTCATGCTCTACGTCGCCGTAGAGGTGGTCACCGGCCGGGTACGAGCAAGTCCCAAGAACGGTGAACCTGGCGAGACGACCTGATGTTCTCGGCCTTCATGATCAACGCATGGGAGGCTTCGACGATCGTCGCGCTGATTGCCGGGATCGTCGGGTTCTTCACGGTGCTGCGCGGTGCGAGCTTCGCCGCCCATGCCTTGCCGAACGGAGCCTTCGCCGGTGCGGCTGGTGCAAGTCTCGTCGGGATCAGTACCGTCCTCGGGTTGGGTGTCTTCGCCGTGATGGGCGCCATCATCATTGCCAGCCTCGGGCATCGAGTCCGGAGCGACGTGGCGACGGCCCTGGCAATGGTGGTGATGCTCGGACTCGGTGCACTGTTCCTGTCGATGACCACGGAATACGCGCCGCAGATCTACTCGCTCCTCTTCGGTGAGATCCTGGGTATCAGCAGCACGGCCCTGGTCCCGACCGCTGCCATGGGCGCTGTCTGTGCCGTGGCGATCTTCGGGCTGTACCGGCCGCTGATGCTGTCCTCACTGGTTCCGGATACGGCCGAGGCACGCGGCATCTCGGCGGTTCGGACGGAGATCGGCTTCTTGCTCGTACTCGCCCTGGTGACGACCATGGCTGTCCCGGTGGTCGGCACGCTGCTCATCTTCTCGCTGCTGGTCAGCCCAGCCGCTACCGCTCGCTCGTTCACCAAGAGGCCGGGTGCCGCCATGGGGATCTCGGTCGCTTTCGCCCTCACCACCGTTTGGGCGGCGATCGCCGTCTCCTATGTGACCGGCCTTCCCATCGGGTTCTTCGTCGGGGCGATTGGAGCGGTCCTCTACTCGGCGGGGCGGGCCTGGGCTTCTTGGAGGCAGGGTGCTCGGACCACCCACCGGAAGGCTGACCGGATGGCCTCGTCCTCACCATCCCCGAGGGGTCGGTGGACGTCCTGAGGCTGCTCGGGCCGGGCGCCCGGTGCCGTCGCTAGTCCCTGCGACCATTCATGTTGGCGTTCGGTGCCGCTTTTGCCACCAGGTCGGGAACGACCCCTTTGAGCTCGGCCGGATCCCACCGGTCACCCTTGCTCGCACCGGGACCGGCCACCCAACCTTCGGCCACGCTGATCTGGTCGCCCAGGACATTGAAGACCCGCCCGGTGATCCCTCTCGATTCCGGACTCCCCAACCAGACGACCAGCGGGGCGATGTTGGCCGGATCGAGAGGGTTGAACTCCTCGGGCTTCTGCGGGCCGGCTGCATCGGCCATCCCGAGGTTCTCGGTCATCCGGGTGAGAGCGGCCGGTGCGATCGCGTTGACCGTCACACCGTATCGCGCCAGCTCCATGGCGGCGATGACGGTGAAAGAGGCGATCCCGGCCTTGGCGGCGCCGTAGTTGGTCTGCCCGACGTTTCCGTAGATCCCGGAAGGAGAGGTCGTGTTGATGATCCGTGCGTCGTTGTCGTCGCCCGCCTTGGTCCGATTGCGCCAATATTCGACCGCATGTCGCGTCGGAGCGAACGTTCCCCGAAGGTGTACACGGATGACAGCGTCCCACTCTTCGATCGTCATGTTGACGAGCATGCGGTCTCGCAGGATGCCGGCATTGTTCACCAGGACATCCAGACCACCGAAATTGTCGATTGCCGCCTGGATGAGACGGCCGGCACCATCGAAGTCGGAGACGTCGTCCCCGTTGGCGACTGCCTCCCCGCCCATGGAGCGGACTTCGTCGACCACCTCGCCGGCCGGTCCCGTGGAGCTGCCGGTGCCGTCGATCTCAGCACCCAGATCGTTGACGACGATCTTTGCCCCTTGGCCGGCGAACTCGAGCGCGTGCTCGCGTCCGATCCCCCGGCCCGCTCCGGTGATCACGACCACTCGTCCGTCACAGATTCCCACGTTGGTTCCTCACTCTCCTCGGTCGATCCTGGGGGCCGTTCCCACAGGTCATTCCTGCTTGCGGGCTGTTGCCCTGTACTCGTCCCGGAGCTTCCGGTTGAAGAGCTTCCCCGTATCCTCGCGCGGCAGGTGGCCGGTGATGTCCACGGTCCGCGGACACATGAAGTGTGCCAGGTGCCGACGGCAGTGGGCGATCAGTTCCCCTTCAGGTCCGGACCGGCTTCGGTGCACGCGTCTGCGGAGAGCGCGGACGAGCCGGTTCACGTCGGCATCGAGCTCTCCGAAGGTGATCCGACCGGAGACCATGTACAGGGCGGGCCGGTCGGGAGCCACCTCCGCCCAGTATGCCGGCAACATCCCGCCGGCAAGCGCTGCACTCTTGTCGTCCATGGCGATCGGACCCCGCAAATTCCGAGAATCAAGCGTTGTGAGGAAGTTCAGAGAAGGGCGTCGTGCGGTCGTTGCTCTGCTCCTTCGGCAGCCCGAGCACCCGTTCACCGATGATGTTGCGCTGGACCTGATCGGTGCCACCGTAGATCGGTGGAGCTTGAGCGAACAGGGCGACCTCGGTGACGATGCCGACGAGCGGGTCACCGAAAGTCTGGGTCAGTGTGGTCCTACCCTCGTCGTCATAGGCATGGAGCGTGCCAGAGGCGCCGCAGATCCGTAGACCGAGATCCCGATTGAGGCGCACGATCTGGCTCATGGAGAGCTTGGCGATATTGGGCATGCCGGGGATGTCACCTCCCTGGTCCCTCACCGCTTTCAGCCGGAGCCGGTTGAACCGCCCGAGCTCACCGAGCGTGTAGCAGCGGACCAGGTCTTGGCGGATCGCGGCATCGGCACTCACCCCCTTCGACCGGGCCAGCTGGGCGAGCAGACCGAAGCCGTCGCGCATCGCTCCGAGCGCGCCCCCGACGCCCCCATGCTCCCGCCCCCCACCCTTGTTGACCCTGTCGTTCGTTCCACTGCCGCCCCTCGTACGCAGGTTGGGTTCGGCGAGCTTCTCGGAGTCGACCACGTCGCCGACCCGCCGGTCCGGGGTACCGAGGACGGTGCCTGGCTGGACAAGCCCTCCACCCGCGGCGTTACCCCCTCCGGAACCGAGTCCGGCCCGCTCGTTCATGAGCGTGGTGTTGGCGACCGCCCATCCACGGTTCAGCCCGCCAATCAGCGCGTCGTTCCCGACCCTGGCCTCGGTCAGGAACACCTCGTTGAACAGCGCCCTACCGGTCATCTCCCGCAAGGGCCGCACCTCCACTCCCGTCTGGCGCATGTCCAGCGCGAAATAGGAGATTCCCTGGTGCTTGGGTAGGTCAGCGTCGGTCCGGGCCAGCAGCATGCCCATGTCGGCGTACTGGCCACCCGAGGTCCATACCTTCTGCCCGTTGACAATCCAGTCCTCACCGTCCTTGGTGGCGCGGGTCTGGAGCCCGGCCAAGTCGGAACCGGCCTGCGGTTCACTGAAGAGCTGGCACCAGGCTCTCTTTCCGGTCACGATGTTCCACACGTGGAGCTCGATCTGCTCCGGAGTGCCGTGGGCGGCGATGGTCGGGGCGGCGAGGAGCAGGCCCAGGCCGGCTGGGGCACCGAGGGCTCCGTAGGCAGCGATCTCCTGAGCCACGGCGATGGCGTCGGATCGGGAGGCGCCCTTTCCGAAAGCATCTACCGGCAGCCCGGGGGCCGACCAGCCGGCGGCGCCAAGGCGCTCCCACCATGCAGAGACGCTGAGGTCGGGGTCCCAGTTCGCCGCCAACCAGGTTCGCACGTCACTGAGCAGCTCGTCAGTGGTCCGATCATGGGCGGTCGCGGTGTCAGTCATTGCCATTCCTCTCAGCGCCAGATGGCGTGCATCTCCAGGTTCCGGATCCACGACGCGCCGGGGTCCGATGAGAGGAGACTCGCACAGCCTTCAACCGGTTGCACACCGGGGTCAGCTGCCCGTGTAGTTGGGACGCCGGTTCCCGGATCGGGCCTCCTTGAACTCGGCGAAGTCCGAGGACTGGTTGACGAAGGTCTGGTAGATCAATTCATCCTCCATCGAAGCTCTCACCCTGGGCTCACTCAGATGTGCGATCACCTTCCGCGCCATCGTGACGGTGATCTTGGGCGCGGCAGCGATCGCTTCGGCCATCTCCAAAGCCGTATCGTCCAATGACCCGGGGGCCACGATGCGTGACACGATCCCGTGCCCACGGGCCTCCTCGGCGTCCATCGCCCGTCCGGTGAGCACGAGGTCGGCGACCACTCCGGGGCCACAGATCTCGTAGAGGCGACCGATCCCACCGGTGTCGGGGATGACCCCGAAGCCGAGCTCGGGCAAGCGGAACCTGGTCCCTTCAGCTGCAATGCGAATGTCGCACAGAAGCGCTCGCTGGAAGGAACCGCCGATTGCCCAACCGGCGAAGGCAACGATGACCGGCGCCTCGAGGTCGAACAGCTGGAGGATCCCCTGGTGCCCGCGGTTCATCAGCTCGTGGTGGCTGAGGGAGCTGGTGTTGGTGCCGATCACCGATACGTCGCGGCCCGACGACCAGACCGGACCCTCGCCGCGCCAGACGACTGCGCGCACATCTGACCGACCCTTCAGTTCGGTCAGGATGTCAAAGAGCGCCAGGTCCATCTCGTCATCGAAGGCGTTCCGTCGTGTCGGGTTGTTGTTGGTGATCACGGCGACCGGGCCCGCTATTTCGAGGAGGACTCGTTCGGTCACAGCTTCCTTTCGATCGTTGGACGTGGTGGACACCGGTCAGGCCGATCACCGGCAATGCCGCGCTCGGGAATCGAAGAGCTGTTCTCCCGCAATGCCCTCGTGCGAGCCGCGGCCACGGTGACCACGTCCGATCGTTGTGGACCTCGGTTCCCGGGTCAAGTGGAAGGGGATGCTCAGGCGTCCGGGATCAGGACATGGGGGTTGAGGATTCCGTCGGGGTCGAGTGCTCGCTTGAGCGCCCTGAACGCCGTTTGCTCGGCGGCCGAACGCGAGAGGTGCAGCCAGCGCCGCTTTGCCGAGCCGATCCCGTGTTCGGCGCTGATGCTCCCGCCGAGGCGGGCCACCAGCTCGAAGACGGCTCCGTCGACCCGGTCGTCGTCAGTGCGGAGCCCGGTCACGTTCACGTGGATGTTGCCGTCCCCGACGTGGCCGAACAGCCAGGTCGATGCCGTTGGCTCGATCGTCGAGACGACATCTGGGACCGCATCGATGAAGCCGGCCAGAGACGTGGTGGGCAGGGTTACGTCGAGCTTGTGCGGGGGGCCGAGCGTGTTGATGGCGGCGGTGAGCTCCTCCCGATACCGCCACAGTTCGGCACGACGAGGCGAATCGGTGGCGACGATGGTGTCGATCACGTGCTCTGCGGATCCGATCGCCTCGATGAGGATGTCGGTCGGATCGACACGATCGGCCACTTCGATGAGCAAGTTGACCGGGGATGGCCGGAGAAAGGGGCGGCGCAACCCGAAGACCGAGCACACGAGATCGATCCCCGGCGTGAAGATGATCTCACACGCCTCGAGCTGGGGCAGGCTACGCCGGAGTACCGCAGCGGTACCAAGCGCGGCGTCCAGGTTCCTCAGGGCGATCAGCGCGGCTGCGCGCTCAGGTGCCGGGGGGACCAGCCTCAGACGGACCCGGGTCACCACGGCAAGGGTCCCTTCGCTGCCGCAGATCAGCCCGGACAGGTCGTAGCCTGTGTTGTCTTTCACCAGACCGGCCAGGTGGGAGATCACCGCACCTGTTCCGAGGACCGCCTCGACCCCGAGCAACTGAGCGCGGGTATCGCCGTACCGGAGCACGCGGATCCCGCCGGCATTCGTGGCGACGCTCCCGCCGGTCGTCGCCGACGCCCGGCTCGAGAAATCGACCCCGTAGGACCATCCGGATTCGGCGGCGACCTCCTGGATGCCGGCCAATGTCACCCCGGCACCGGCCGTGACCTGCCCGCCAGCCCGGTCGACCGGTTCCGATCCACCCAGCCGGCCCATGTTGAGGACGACCTCTCCGTGAAGGGGGACGCCCCCTCCCACCAGGCCGGTATTTCCTCCTTGGGGCACGATGGCAACCCCGCTCTCACGACAGACTTGGACCACCCCGGCGGCCTCCTCGGTCGAGGCCGGAAAGACCACCGCCGCAGTGTGCCCGCGGAACCGTCCAGTCCAGTCGGCCGTATAGGAGGCCACCAGCTCGGGGTCGACGAGCACCTGGGCTCCCACGACTTCGCGAAGCCGAAAGGCGAGGGTCGGGTCGATGGGCATGTCTCGTAGGCTGCCTCCGGGAAGGGGACCGTGCGGTGACCCCTCGGTCTCGGCTGTGGACTGTGGTTCTAGGTTCGGCGGTGGGGTTCGGAGTGTTCCCAGTCGGCGAGCACGGCACGCAAGGCGGTGAGGAGGATGAGCGGTTCGTCGAGCATGGCGTGGTGCCCTGCCTCGGGCAACTCGATGACCGGTGTCACCCGTCCCAGAGCCTCGAACATCGAACGTCCGATGTCCTCGGTGACGAGGCCGTTCTCCGACCGTAGGAGCGCCAGCCGGCAGCGGACAGCGGACAGATAGGGTGTCGCGATTCCGCGGATGCTGCCTCCGAACTGGGTGAAGACCTCCCGGTCGAATTTCCAGCTCCAGCCGCCGGGGACGGCACGGACCGAGGTCCGGGCAACGTAGTCGACGACATAGTCGAGGTAGTGCTCCTGAGCGGGTACCGTGCGGAAGTGGCTCACGGCTTCGTCGAGGGTCGTATAGACCCGAGGGACACCGAATGCCTCGCGCAGGCGGTAGGCGCCGATCTCCGGGTCGGGTTCGGTCACCGGAGAGTCGCAGACGATGGCCCCGGCCACCAGGTCACCGTGACGTGCGGCCGTGGCGATGGTCACGAAACCACCCATTGAATGACCGATGACCACCGGCGGCCCCTCGATGCCGCCTGCTTCTGCGGCGGTCACGACCTCGTCCGTCCATCGTTCGAGGGAGTACTCGGACCGGTGCCCGCTGTCGCCGTGGCCAGAAAGGTCGACGCAGACAACTCGGAAGTCGTCACTGAACCGTGCTGCCACCGATGTCCACCAACGGGCGTGAGCTCCGCCCCCGTGGACGAAGACGAGACCACGGCGTCCCGGTGAGCCCGACGCCAGCGCATGGATCGCACACCCGCCCACTTCGAAGTCGACATCCTGCTCGGCAACGGACAGCGCGGAGACGAACCACTCTGGGGCGCCGGTGAGTGGTTCGTAGTCCCAGTCGGGGCAAACGACGTTCGGGTTCACAACAGTGGAGGAACGATCGCCTCGACCACGGACGGTCCGGGGGTGGCGAAAGCGCGGGCGAGTTCTCGGGAGAACGTCTCTGCGGAATCGGCCCGAGCAGCGTGGATCCCCATGCCTCTCGCAAGCTGCACGAAATCGAGTGGCGGCCCTCCGAGGTCGAGCATGGCTTTGGCCCGTGGTCCTGGTGGATCAGCACCAACCCGGTCCAGCTCCATCTTGAGCACGGCGTAGGAGCCGTTGTTGAGGAGAATCGTGGTGACGTCCAGTTCCTCCCTGGCCATGGTCCACCAGGCCTGGAGGGTGTAGAGGGAGCTACCATCCGATTCGAGGGCCACGACCGGGCGATCGGGGCACGCCACAGCGGCGCCCACCGCCACCGGGAGCCCCTGACCGATTGCACCGCCGGTCAGGCAGAGCCAATCGTGGGGTGGGCTCCCTGCCGTGCCGCTGGGCGCGAACAGACCGGACGTGTTGCCCTCGTCTGAGACCACTGCCCCTTCGGGCAAAAGTGCACCGAGTGCCTGGCTCACTGCTTGGGCGTCCAACACTCCGGTCGGTAGGTCGGTCCGGATCGCTTGTTGGCGAGATCCCTTCCCCACGGCAACACCGAGCTCGGCGACCAGAGCAGCGACAACCTCCTCCGCATCGTCGGACGGACCTGCTACCTGATGGACCTCGCAATCGCTCGGGACCAGATCGCTCGGCTTGCCTGGATAGGCGAAGAAGGACACCGGCGACCGGGCATCGAGTAGGACGAGGTGACGGACTCCCTCGAGCTGCATGGCGGTGAACTCGGCCAGGTAGGCGAGGCGCTCCACCGGGGGGCGGCCTGCCCCCCTTTCGAGCCGGGCGGGGAAGGTCTCGGCCAGCAGGCGTGCTCCGGTCGCGGCGGCGAGGTCGGAAGCCTGCTCGAGGGCAGTTCCTACCAGAGCCCTTCCTCCGACGAGCACGGCGGTCGGCTCCCCCGACCTCAGCGCCCGCGCCGCCGCGAGGACCCGCTCCGGGTCCGGCGGGGCGCCTCTGGTCGCGCGTTGATCCGGTTGAGAGCAGCGACCCGGGGAAGCGCCTTCCGACCACGAGATGTCGGCCGGAAGAATGAGGGTGGCAACCCCTCCCGGAGGTCCGACGGAGGCGCTGATCGCGGCGCAGGCATCACCGCCGAGGTCGACGGTGGACGAGGCCGAACGGACGAATGACGACACGTTCCGGGCCACGGTCTCGATGTCGGACTGAAGCTGGGCGTCATAGCGGCGGTGACCGGTGGCATGGTCGCCCACGATGTTGACCACCGGGCTCCGGGCCCGCCGGGCGTTGTGCAGGTTGGCGAGCCCATTGCCCAGACCGGGGCCGAGATGGAGGAGGGTGGCCGCCGGCCGGCCGGCCATCCGTGCATAGCCGTCGGCTGCACCGGTCGCCACCCCTTCGAACAGGGCGAGCACGCTGTGCATGGATTGGACCTGGTCGAGGGCGGCGACGAAGTGCATCTCAGAGGTGCCCGGGTTCATGAAGCAGACATCGACTCGGTGGTCGACGAGGGTGCGCATGAGCGCATTGGCTCCGTTCACCTGCCAGCTCCCTTCCTGTGCTGTCGGTGGTCTGTCCTGGACTCGGCCGGTTCCAGGTCGAAGATGGTTCCAGGATTGAGGATGCCGACGGGGTCGAAGATGGACTTGATCCGACGATAGAGATCGAGCTTCACCGGGTCCTCGAACTCGGCAAGGTACGCCTTCTTCTCGGTGCCGATCCCGTGCTCGCCCGAGACGACGCCACCGAGAGCGACCCCGGCGGCCACGATGTCGTGGAGCAGCTCGCGGCGTGTCGGACCGTCCGACTGCCACACCGAAAGGTGCACGTTGCCGTCCGCAGCATGTCCGCACCCGACTGCGAGAGACGAGCTCTCCTCTGACAGTCGACCGACTGTGGCGAGGTACTCGGGAATCGAAGCCCGGGGCACCACGACGTCGACGATTTCATCGGCGCCGTTGGCCTTGGCGGCCCAGAACGCCCGTTCGCGGGCCTCGACGAGCTGGGCCCCTGCCCGGTCGGAGAGCACGAAGACGTCGAGCGCCCCGAGCTCGGAGAGCTGTGCGGCGAGGTCCTGGGCGTCCTGTTCGAGCCGCTCGACACGGTGCTGCTCGAGCACGACGACCAGATAAGCGAGGGTCCTGGCCTGGAGATCCTGGTCGATCCCGAGGTCGAACCCCGCGCTGGCTGTCACCCCGGCCATCGAGATCACGTCGAGGTACTCGACCACAAGGGGACCGACCCCGCTCATCACGATGGGAGCGACCGCCTTCGCCACGTCGTCGAGTGTGGCGAACGGGGCGAGCAAGGTCGCCTGATGGGCGGGCCGGGGATGAAGGCGGAGGATCGCCTTCGTCACCAGGGCGAGTGTTCCTTCCGAGCCCACAATCAGCTGCGTCAGGTCGTAGCCGCTGGTCGACTTCACGAACCTGCCACCGGAGACGATCACCTCACCGGTGCCGAGCACCACCTCCAGCCCGAGAACGTGGTGCCGGGTCACGCCGTACTTGACGGCTCGCATGCCGCCGGCATTGGTGGCCACGTTGCCGCCCAGACTGGCCGACTGTTCACCGGGGAACACCGGGTAGACCAGCTGATGAGGAGCGAGCTCGTCGTCGAGATCGGCGAGCGTCACACCGGGCTCCACCACGGCCACGTGGTTGGCGAGGTCGATCTCCAGGATTCGGTTCATCCGTTCGAACGACACCACGATCCCACCGTCGACGGGGATGGACGCCCCTGACAGTCCGGTACCCGAACCCCGTGCGGTGATCGGAACCCCGAGCGACCCCGCCACCCGCACCACGCCTGCCACCTCTTCTGTCGAGACGGGTCTGACCGCGGCACCGGGCCGTACCGGAGCCGCTCCGAGAGATTCGTCATGGCACAGGTCGTCCGAGATTCGATCGCCGATGTCGACGTTGTCCGGGCCCACGATGGAGGTCAGCAGTTCGATCAGCTCGATGCCGGGCAGGCGTTCGGTGTTCGTGGTCACCGCATCACGGTGTTCGTGATCGTGTTGGGTAGTGGAAACGGCGTCCGGGGCCATTGCGGTACCCCCTCTCGGTCTCAGAGCCACGCTACAGGACAGGCCATCAAGCCTCCGGGGGACGGCTACCTCCGTCCGACCTAACCGACCCTCGGTCTTGGTGAGTGCCGGTCAGAGCCGGTCGTCGATCGTGCCGACCGGTACCATTGGAACGGACTGCGCCCGCCGGATCGATGGTCAGAGCAGCACGACCGAGCGAAGCACTTCGCCCCGCTCCATACGGTGGGGCGTCCCATCGACGCCTTCCAGGGTGATCGTCTCCGAGACGAACCGATCAAGATCGAGCCGTCCCCGCCGATGGAGGTCGACCAGCATGGGGAGGACGCGCGAAGAGCGACCGCCACCACCACCCCACGCACAGCGGCTCTCATCGCTTCCTCCTCGTGACGCCCATCAACTGTGTGGCATCCGTGCTCAGCGTGCCCGCGGCTGCTTTTCTCGATCGTGACCTTCCGGAGCGGCCCGAAGCACGCCTGTCTCGGTCAGCGCCGCCGCTGCCTCGAGGGTTCCACGGACCATTCTGGCGGAGAGCCCTGCCGATCTGGCCCCAACCACGTTGTGGTCCGTGTCGTCGAGGAGAAGGATCCGGCCCGGTGCGCAACCGATGGTGTCGACCACCTTCGTGAACAGGGCGGAATCTGGCTTCATCAGGCCGAGTTGGTGGGAGAGCAGGCACCGGTCGAACCAATCGTGCAGCTGCCATCGCCGCTGCAGTTCTCGCCAATGAAGAACATTGGTGTTGCTGAGGCAGCCGACGGTGACCTGGGCCCGCACCGAGGCTACGAGTGCCTCGGCCCCGGGTTCGAGGGCTCGGGGCCAGGTTGCGAAGCCGGTGAGAAACCGGTCGGGTGAAATGCTGAGATGCCAGGTGTCCACCATGCCCGATGCGAAGTCGGCTGCCGAGCAGCGTCCACACTCGAATGCGCGGACCCATCTGCACTCGAGCCATCGACGGACCGTCTCCTCCCTCGAGTCGATGCCGGCGAGCTGCTGCATGGAGTCCACGCTCTGCAACTGGACGAGGACTCCACCCACATCGAAGAGAACGACCTCGAAGGGTGACCGTGAGGGCTTCACCGATGTCCCTGGTGCACGCCTTCGCCCATAGAGCCCCGGCGGTCGGTGCTCCTATGCGGTTGCACACGATTCCCACAAGGATGGTTGGAGAAGAACGGGTTGCCGACCGCTGACGTCAGGATCTAGCGGGTGGTAGCCGGGGAGCTCGACCATCGGCGAATCCAGATAGACCTTGGCCTCGGGTGGTCCCGAGAACCGGCCGTGGCTCCATCGGATCTCTACGTGACCCTTCACTGATCCGGATTTGCCGGATTGCCGGTCGTGGTA
Organism: Acidimicrobiaceae bacterium; assembly: GCA_027315005.1. Taxonomy (GTDB): domain Bacteria; phylum Actinomycetota; class Acidimicrobiia; order Acidimicrobiales; family RAAP-2; genus Bog-756. The sequence continues at coordinate 25,984 of DAHUZT010000034.1, forward strand.
TCCGGCGGTCCAATCGACCCGAGGCTGTCCAGCTGTGGCAGCCACCACCGTGAATCGGTCCAGGCGGTAGCGGTCTCGCCAGTCCCAAGGGTCTGCGATCCGGTACCTGGCAGCAGCGCCGGTCCGCCGGTCGTTTCCGAGTAGGAAGTACGGGGCATTGCCAATACGGAGCAGCCGCCAGAGCATCGTCTCGGGGGCCAGACCCGAATCGATCAGTCGGTTCGCCCACCGGTTGGCGGACGCCGTGCTTACCTTCTGGCACAGTTCAGCGTAGGCAGCTCGTGAGCGCTCATCGGGGTAGGTCCGTTCCCTCAGTGCATCACGCACCCGGTTCAGTTCGTCACGGCTGCATTCGGTCGGGCTCGGAGGCAGCCGGCTCAAACCGACTGCGTCGGTGCACGATCGGAACAGGGCTTGTAGCTCGGGTCCGGCCACCAACTCGAACCAGTCACCGCGTTGCCAGTTCCCCGACGCGGCAAGTAGGCCGTCGAAGAGTCGGGCGGGTGACGTGTTGGCCAGGATGGCGGATTCGTACTTGCAGCTGATCAGGTACACGTGGTCGATCCGCAGATCGATGGGGGCCGCTTCGTCCCCCGGGGATCGTCTGGCGCCTGTCCATTCCACCAGTCGTGGGAGCCGGCCACGCAGCCCTCCTTTCGCGCAGAGCAGGGCGCGCCCGTTGGCGAAGGCCTGGGCCAGACAACCGTCGAACCGCCCGGAGCGATGAACGCGGTCGACATGCTCCCACTGGTCTTCGCTCAAGAGGAGCGCCTCGGGTCGGGCGCTCAGGGTCGTATCCAGGTCGGGCAGGCCGAGCGTCCCGAGGGCTGTCCCCAACTCGGTCGCGGTCGTCCGATCATCGGGCACGATGTCGCTCGGAGCGGGCCAGGGCCCGAAGCTGCTCGGGTGCCTTCGGATCGAGCAACTCGATGATGCCGCGAACGGGGCCGGTGCCGTCCGGTTCCCAGGCGGCTGCGAGTGCTTTCCCCGGTGCTGTTCGGGGCAGGGGAAGCTCGGTGGACAGGAGGACGACAGGTCCGAGGTCCGAGCGGTCGCGATCTCGGGCCCGAGCCTGGTGGACGACGCTCGCCTTTCCGAGAGATCTCCAAGCCACCTCCCCGCTTCGAAGGCCCGGTCGGCTGGCCGAATAGGCGCCGGACAGCTCGAAAAGCCACGCCGCCCCGTCGGCATCCCGAGCCCGGAAATCGATGGAGAGTCCGAGGTCGCTGATGGCGACGCCCGATTCGATGCGGACAAAACCGGCAGCGGAGAGGATACGAACAGCCAATTCGCTTGCCTTGTGACCGAGCGTCCCCTGCTGCCGGTCGCGGGATTCATCGCCTGCCTCCAGAGGCCGGGCGGAATGCCTTGGGGCGATGGTGACCCGCGGGAGCTGGCGGCCACGTTCCGGTCCACCGTCAGATCGCTCCAATTTGATCCGTCGCTTAGCCAGATCGATGTAGCCGGCTTCGGTGTCGAACCCGATGTAGTGCCGTTCCGTTCGAATCGCGGCGAGGGCGGTCGAACCCGAACCCATGAACGGATCGAGGATCAAATCACCCCGGTACGTGAACAGTTCGATGAGCCGTCGGGGAAGCTCGACCGGGAATGGTGCCGGATGACCCACCCGGGTGGCCGATTCGGTCGGGATGTCCCAAACGTCCAGGGTGGCATCGATGAACTCGTCCTTGGTGATCGTCCCCTCGCAGGGCAGTCCCCGCACCGCCCGTGCGTCGGGCGATACGGCACGGTCGAACCGCCCCTTGCAGGCCACGACGATACGCTCGGACACGTCTCGCAGGACCGGGTTGCCCGGCCGTTGATAGGTACCCCAGGCGCATGACCCTCCGGCAGCCCGGCTCTTTCGCCAGATGATCTCGCCCCGCAGCAGGTAACCCAGCCGCTCGAGGATGTCGATGACATCTCGCGACAACGAACGGTACGGCTTGCGACCGAGATTGGCCACGTTGACGGCGATCCGCCCACCGGGTTCGAGCTTCGACAGGCACTGATCGAAGACATCGTGGAGCATCGCCAGATAGTCGCCAAAGTCGACCGGGACGTGCGCCTCGCCCAGCGACTCCTCGTACTCCTTCCCGGCGAAGTACGGAGGTGAGGTGACCACGAGCGCGACGGATCCGTCGGCGATGTCTCCGTATGCGTCCATGTGGCGAGCGTCGCCGTGCCAGATGGTGTCGACGCACCTGGGTGCGGTGATCGCGGCATCGTCGGACAGGCTCGGTGGCGTGAAGCGGGCGTAGAAGGTCGAGGCGTCATGAGTCTCACGACGGCCGACCCCGAACGATGAGGTCGCCGTTGGGCGACGACGTCGATGGACAGCCAGCGGTTCCGGATTGCTCACTGTTGCTGCCGGCCGGAGCGGAGCTCCGGAAGAAGGCTGACGGATCGTTCGGTGGTCACCATTGTCCAGCACACACCGCACGATCATAGGGATGCGGTGCATCATGGGTGTGACACCGGCCGCAGGGGGTCGAAACGACCGGTCGGCCGGCCATGGCCGTCGTCTCAGGTGTCGACGAGATGCTCGCTGATCGCCTCTCCCACGATCACACAGCCGGTGGTGGACGGGCAGCTCACGCCCGACAGGGGCTCGGCAGCCGGTACGACGCCGGGCCTGGCCCAGGGATGGGAAGGTGTTCCGCTCAGGATGATCACGCCTCCATGCGCCGATTCCACCACCATCGTTCCGACGGTGACACAGCTGGCCACCGCCGGACACGAGACGCCTGCGAGCCCAGCGGTACCGGCGGGCACTCCGGCGCTCGTCCAGGCCGCCCCCCCGTCGCCGCTGGTGAGCAGGATCGCGTTGCCTGACCGTATCGAGTTCACACCGGTGGCAGTGGTCCCCACCGCGGTGCACCAGAAGCCCGGAGCCCCGACCGGGGTCCCCGCTGAAGACGGCACGGCGGTGGACGTGGTTCCCCCAGCCGGAGAGGGAGGAGACGACGTGCTGGAGCCAGGTCCGGCGCTCGATCCCTGGCCTCGCTCTGGAAGGCACGAGACGCCGTTGAGGACTCCGATGCCCTTCGGCAGGGTCAGCGCGGACCAGGTGGCACCGCCGTCGGTGGTCAGGGCCATCCCCGCGGTGGTATTCCCGGAATTGACGGCGGCCCCGCCGGTGGCCCAACACGTTGCTCCGACACAGGTGACATCGGTGGCTCCAGTGATCTGTGGCGGGAGACTTCCGGCGATCGTCCAAGGTCCCCCGACCGAAGTCGCCACCAGGGCGACCGAAGACGAACCGGTGGTACCGACGGCCAGGCACTGGTGATCGGGCCGGCACATCACGGTGGTGACATCGAGGACTCCCGGTGGGAGGGTTGGCTCGGTCCACGAGGAACCGCCGGTACGGGTCACGATGACGGCGCCTTGTGCAGATGTGGTCTGTCCGACGGCGGCACACTCGTTCTGAATACTGCACGAGACGTCGGAGAGAAATGCGATAGCCGTGGGTATCGGCTCGGTTGACCACGCCCTCCCCCCGTCGTGGGTAATCGCGACGACAGGCGTTGCAGCACCCCCGCTTCCCACGGCCGAGCCCACCGCCAGGCAGCGAACAGGGGTCACACAGTCGACATTTCGCAGGGAGTTGATCGGTGGCGGCGGCACACTGGTGTTGAAGGCCCCGTGCCAGGGCCCACCTGCAGCCAGGGCTGCTGGGGATCTCGATTGGCTGGTTCCCGAGGTGGAGCAGGCCGATGCGACAATGCTCATCAAGACCACAGCCAGGACCACAGCCGGGGGGCGCCTCAGGACACCGTGGCGGAGTATGCGAGTGAGGAGCATGCGAGGGAAAGGCACTGTCGTCGAGATGCGCTCAGCGGACTTTGATGACGTTCGTGTGGGCGGCCTTGTCGTGGAACCCGCGACGCTGGCTGTCCCAGAGGGGGGACAGGGCGGCCACGATGGTGTAGAGGCCGGTCAACGTACTGAGAACCGGGATCCAGGAGACGACGATCGAAGGGGACAGAACGAGGATCCTGATGCCTGCTCGCTTCGGGTCGATGGCGCCTCCCGTTCCTTCGTCACGGACGGAGATACCGAGCGCCATCTGCCCGAGGGTCTGACCCCGTTCCGAGCCATTCAGGAGCGCGAAGTATGCGAGGTCGATGACACTGAACAGGATGCCGATCACGACGGTACCTGCAAGCAACTGGTTGGAGAACACTCCGTTCGAGCTGCTACCTCCGACGATGATGGCGACGATGATCCCCTTCGGCACGCCGAGAATGAGGAAGTCGATGATGATGGCGACGAATCGCTGCCACCAACCGGCCAGCGGACGACCGAAACGGTCGACCGGCACGGCAGAATATCCATAGGGTGCGGCCGGGGGAGGCGGTGGGCCCTGGTTGTATGGCGGCGGAGGCATCATCCCTGGTGGTTCGACGTTCGACCAGGGTTCGCCGTTGTCAGGTGGAATTTCGTTGTTCACAATGGACCCCGATCGCTGGGCGCCCCCGGGGAGGTGGTTGGTCCGGCCCGCGTGCGCATGAGATCTTGCCACGGTTGGGTGCTCCATCTGGTCGATGACGTCCCGAGACGCCCGACCGACGTCTACCGTACAATCGTGACGTACCCACCTCAGCCACGGGAACAGGACCGAGGTGCGGCTCGTGGTGCTGCCCAGGCGTCGATCCCCCTTCCGCCATGAACGTCGTCGACGTGGTGATCGGAGTGCTGGTGATCGTGGCCGCCATCCAGGGCTTGAGACTCGGGGCCGTGACCCAGGTGCTCACGTTCGGGGGGTTGTTCATCGGTCTCTATCTCGGCGCACTGGCAGCATCGGTGACAGTGACCTGGGTGCATTCGTCATCGACTCGGACAGTTGTGGCTCTCGTCACCATGCTTGGCCTGGCCGCCGTGTTCAGCTCTCTCGGGCGGCTGGTGGGAACCATCGCATTCCGACACATCCACCACACCGTCGTGGGGTCGGTCGACTCGGTGCTCGGCTTGGCAGTAGCCGTGGTCGCGTCGCTTCTGGCGGTGTGGTTGTTGGCAAGCACCCTGATCAACAGCCCCTCGATGGCGCTCAACGCGTCGATCTCCAATTCGCAGATCATAAGGTCACTCGACAATGTGCTTCCCGCCCCGCCTTCGGTGTTCTCGAAGGTCGAGTCCTTTCTCTCATCCGAGGGGTTTCCTTCGGTGTTCGCCCAGCTGGCACCGGCCTCCGCCGGTCCCGTCTCTGTTCCGGGCGACGTACAGCTCCAGCAGGCCATTGCTCGCGCCGGACCGTCGACCGTGAAGATCGTGGGTGACGGCTGCGGCCAGATCCAGGAGGGATCGGGATTCGTCGTCGCTCCCGGTGAGGTCGTCACCAACGCTCACGTGATTGCAGGCATCTCATCGCCGATGGTCGACGACAGCAGTGGTCTCCACCGCACGACGGTCGTCCTGTTCGATCCATCCTTCGACCTCGCGATCCTCCGAGTGAACGGGCTCCATGAGCCGGTGCTCCCGATCGACCCTCAACAAGTGAATCGGGGTCAGCAGGCGGTCGTGCTCGGATTTCCCGGCGGAGGCCCGTTCACGGCCGGAGCGGCCGGGGTGATGGCCTCCTTCCAGGCTGAGGGCCGGGACATCTACGGGCAAGGCCTGACCATACGCAACGTCTACGAGATCCAAGCGCGGGTCCGACCGGGAAATTCGGGTGGACCACTCGTCGAACCGAACGGAACGGTGATCGGCGTGGTCTTCTCCCGGTCCACGACCAACAACGACATCGGATACGCCCTGGCATCACCGGGTGTGCTCACCCGGGTCGACCAGGCAGCCGCTGCCGCCGCTCCGGTCGGAACCGGCGGATGCATCGCCGGCTGACCGGAACCCGCTCGTCCCCGGCGAATGGTGGCAGCCGGAGTCCATTTTGGGTGGCGCATCAGTCCGGATGAGACCGATGACCCCAGACTCAGTGCTCTCCGGACTAGACAGAGGGCATGGCGCTCAAGATCGAGGATTACGGATTGATCGGCGATCTGCATACGACGGCTCTTGTCGGTCGCGACGGATCGATCGACTGGCTCTGCCTTCCCCGGTTCGACTCTGCAGCGTGTTTCGCCAAACTGCTCGGTGACGAGGGGAACGGGGCCTGGCGCATCGCTCCCAGGGCCCAGGCTGTCTCCACCCACCGGCACTACCGCGGTGACACGCTCGTCCTCGAGTCCGAATTCGTCACCGACGAGGGAACCGTTCGGATCACCGACTGCATGCCCATACGCGAGAGACACCCTGAAGTGGTCCGTCTGGTCGAAGGCGTTCGTGGCAAGGTTGCCATGGAGATGCAGCTGACAATTCGCTTCGGGTACGGGCAAGTGGTGCCCTGGGTGCGGCGAATGGACGGCACACTCCTCGCAATCGCCGGTCCCGATGCCCTGTCGTTGTGGACTCCCATCGAATGCGAAGGGAGGGACTTCGCCACGACGGCAGAGTTCACCATCTCCGAAGGTCAGCAGGTCCCCTTCTCATTGAGTTGGTTCCCAGCAAACGAATCCCCCCCGCGACCGGTGGATGCGGGTTATGCGATTCGAGATACTGAACTCTGGTGGACCGAGTGGTCTTCGCACTGCATCTATGAGGGTGACTATCGCGAGCAGGTGATCCGATCCCTCATCACCCTGAAAGCACTCACCTACGCTCCTACGGGTGGGATCGTTGCCGCGGCGACGACGTCACTACCTGAGACACTTGGGGGTAGCCGGAACTGGGACTACCGGTTCTGCTGGTTGCGTGATGCCACCTTGACGCTCGAATCCTTGATGCGCGGAGGATACTTCCAAGAGGCGATGGAGTGGCGAGACTGGCTGCTTCGTGCGACGGCGGGCGATCCTTCGCAGATGCAGATCATGTACGGCGCGGCGGGGGAGCGCCGTCTCGACGAGTGGGAAGTCGACTGGTTGTCCGGCTACGAGGGTTCGACACCGATTCGGATCGGAAACGCCGCCGCTGCCCAGTTCCAACTCGATGTCTTCGGAGAGGTGATGTCGGCGCTGTTCGAGTCGGAGACCGCGGACCATCGTGACGATTCACCAACCTGGTCGTTTCAGCTTGCGCTCATGGACTTTCTCGAAGATGGTTGGCGGCAGCCCGATGACGGGATCTGGGAAGTCCGAGGCCCTCGCCGACATTTCACCCACACCAAGGTGATGGCCTGGGTCGCCATCGACCGGGCGATCAAGACGGCCGAACAGTTCAAGATGCCCGGTCCCATCTCGCGCTGGCGGCAGATCCGACAGGAAATTCATGATCAGGTCTGTGATCAGGGATTCAACGCCTCGAAAGGTTCCTTCACCCAGTACTACGGTTCCGAACAGTTGGACGCCAGCCTGCTCATGATCCCGATCGTGGGTTTCCTCCCCGCTCACGATCCACGCGTCCGTGGGACCATAGATGCAATCGAGCGTGAACTGATCGACGGTGGGTTCGTCCTTCGCTACCGGCCGGTCGACACAGGCGATGTGGATGGGCTAGTCGGGCGCGAGGGTGCGTTTCTCGCCTGCTCATTCTGGTTCGTCGACTGCCTTTCGATGCTGGGTCGGGATCGAGATGCCCGCCAGCTTCTCGACCGTCTGCTCAACTTGAGCAATGACCTGGGTCTCCTGTCCGAGGAGTACGACCCGGTAGCCGGCGAACTGGTGGGCAACTTCCCTCAGGCGTTCTCCCACGTTTCACTCGTCAACTCGGTTTCGAAGCTGGGTGGTCACGAGAAGCCGACTTCGGACCACGTGGTGCTGGGATTGGCTCGTCGGAATCTGAGCAAGAGTGGTGCGCGCCATCTGCACCTGGGCGCACTCCCGGAGACCGAAGATCGGGGTCGCCGACCGAAGAATCAATCGGGGCCGGTTGGGAGGAGCGACCCCAAGAAGTCTGCCACAAAGGAGTCTGTGACCAAGAAGGCCGCACCCAAGAAGGCTGCACCCAAGAAGGCTGCACCCAAGAAGGCCGCACCCAAGAAGGCCGCACCCAAGAAGGCCGCACCCAAGAAGGCCGCACCCAAGAAGGCTGCACCCAAGAAGGCTGCGACCGGTAGGGACGCGG
>DAHUZT010000044.1 GCA_027315005.1 Acidimicrobiaceae bacterium
AGCCACTCGTAGTTGTCGACGGCGGTCCAGTGAAAGAGGCCGCGGACATCGATGTCTCGCCGGAGCGCATCGTGCACGACCTGTAGGCCGGCTTCGAGATAGTGAACCCGTTGGGTGTCGTCCGCCGTCCCGATCCCGTACTCGTCGATGAGCAGGGGGGTTCCCGGTAGTTCGTGGTGGAGCCGCTCCAGGACGAGTCCCAGGCCTTCGGCCCAGATGGCGTAGCCGAGCGGTGAGGCGGGGGCGTCCGTGGGGTAACGGACCACCTGTCCGTGGGCCACGCCGGCCGTGGCGTAGTAGGAGAAGCCGAAGAGGTCGTAGCAGCCGGCGAGGTCGGGACGCTCCAACGGCTCGCGTCCGGGGATGCGGAGCACGCCGTCGCGGAACAGGCCGATGGCAGGCTCCCAGTTCACCGCACTCAGGGAACGCGCCGTTCGGGCCGTTGCCTCGTCGTCGTCCAGAAGAACCTCGCAGGACAGCCCGAAGATGGATGCGACCGGGGCTCCCGTCCGGCGGAGCGCTGCCGCGGCCTCGGCGGTGGCCAGATGGATCTGTTCAGCGGCCAGCGCTCGTTCGTTCCGGTCGGTGTGCCCCGGCGGCCAGCCCCGACCCCCGTAGGCGGCACCGGCGTAGTAGTTCGTTTCGTTCACCGGCTTCCAGCCTCCGACCAGGTCGCCGAAGGTCTCGGCCATGAACTCGACGTGGCGCCGCCAATACGTGGTCCGGTTGGCTTCGACGAGGAACCCGCCTCGAGCGGCAAACCAGCGCGGGAGCGTGAAGTGGTGCAGGCAGACCCAGGGCACGACGCCGGCATCATGGGCAGCCTGGAGGACGTCACGTGCGTGGGCGATCGCACCGGGATCGCGGCGTCCCTCTTCGGGTTCGATTCGCGCCCACTCGATCGAGAGCCGGTGGTGCGTCAGCCCCAGGCCGGCCAGCAACTCGAAGTCCTCGGCATAGCGGGTGGCGAACCTGTTGCCGTCGCCGGAGATGGGCGCATGCCCGCTGCGCTCCCAATCCCACCAGTCTGAGGCCGGGGCGGCGCCGTCGGTCTGCGTGGACGACGCAGCCGTTCCCCAAAGAAACTCCGCCGGCCAGTCCATGGATGGAGTCTTTCGCATCCGGTTCGAAACGGACCAGTCTTGCAAGCTGTCGAGTCGGGAGATCGGTCGGGATACCGACGTCCCCAGCCCGGCTGGTGACGTCTAGGAGAGCGCCGAACGAGGCGAATGTCCTGCCGTCGATCGAGACTCGTTGGAGCGCCCTTCTTCGGCGTCCCAAAGGCCATTGGGGTTGATTCGCAGTACCCGGTCGCCACGCTCGATCCGGCCGCCGACGACGACACAGGCATTGCAGCCCCGCAAGTTGAGATCACGACCGACGCCGATGTTGACGAATCGAAGCGCCGCGACGCCGAAACGAGCCGCGAATTTGTCACATCCTCGATGGGGTTTGGCGGTGATCTCGATCACCGCCTCGCCGATGGCCAAACGGGTGCCGGCCGGCAGTTTCGCAGCGCTCAGATCCAAATCGACATACAGCTGGTCGCCGGCCAATGGCACGCGGTCACTGTGGCCAGCCACCAAGGCCGCACACCGATAGTTCATGATCGTGAGCTGGGCATCAGGGTCGGCCCCTCCGTCCGGCGTTGCGCCGCTGCCTCGATTCCTCCAGTTGTCGCCAACCAGGCCAACGGCGAGGTCCAACTCTCCCGCGTCGAGCACCTCTCGCCGGTCCACCGCCGGACGTGCCACGATCAACTCGAGTACGCCGCCGTCAGTCGGGGATTGGCGGACGTCCTCAAGGCCCGCCTCGAGGACGTCCGCGGGCAGGTGGAGCGAGGGAGCGGGTGGGTGATCCACCTCGGTGAGGTTATGGGTTGCGTCGAGTAGCTTCGTCGTAGCCACCGGGACAGGGAGCCCGCGTGGGTCGAGGGCGGCTCTCGTAGTCGCTCAAGTGAGCGTCGTCCCACTCGTCGCGCCCACCAGGATCGACCACAACGGGAATGACCGGGAAGCCGGACGGTGCCGGTCAGGAGACGAACCCTAGCCGCCCGAGGACGCTCCACGATGGCCAGGTCCGAGCGGTTGCCCTCCCCACAGGACCGACGGATTCGGGCCCCACGAGCGAAAAGATGCCCGTGTTTGAGCCAGCCCATGATGTCTTCTGGCCGTTCTTCGGCCTGCGCGTTCACACGCCGAGACTGGAGCTGCACTACGCAACCGACCAACTCCTGACGGAACTGGCGGCGATCCACGCTGCCGGGGTCGTTGTTCCGGGGAGCGAGCCTTTCGACGGCGAGGCCACCTTTTACGACCCGGGTCCGGGCATCTTGCGCTGGCTGCGCGGCCAGTGGTCGGCCCGGTCGAGGACGTCGCCGGAGTGGTGGCACCTCAGCTTCGCCGTGGTGGTCGACGGCCAGGTGGTGGGGAGCCAAGAGATGACCGGTGTCGAGTTCGACAAGGTCAGGACGGTGGGCACGTTCTCTTGGCTCGGCCGGCCCTTCCAGGGTCACGGCCTCGGCAAGGAGATGCGTTCGGCCGTCGTGCACCTGGCCTTTATCGGACTCGGGGCGCAGCGGGCCGAGAGTGAGGCCTTCGACGACAAGCCAGCCTCTCGCGGTGTGTCCCTTGCCTTGGGGTATGAGGAGAACGGGTCGTCATGGCTGCCTCGCCCGAGCGGAGCCGCTCCCGCGACGCGGTTCGTGCTCACCCGGGAACGCTGGGGACAGAGCAGGCGGGACGATTTGGTCTTCGAAGGCCTCGAACCCTGCCTGCCCCTCCTCGGGCTCGGTCCCAATCCGGGCTGAGCCCGTCGTTCACGGCCCTGATGGTCCGATCCCTCCGGCGACAGCCACGGCTGCGGCCACCAGGAACAGTGCCGAGGCGGCGAGCTCGACGACGAAGGCGCTGATCTGGTTGGTCCCCCTGAACGCGTCCTGGAAGCCGAAGAGCCCGTCGTTCACCGAGATGAGAAAGCCAGCCACGGTCGCCACCATCAAGCCGGCACCGAGCAATGCCGTCCACACACGTCGCAGCGCCGAGGCGACAAGAGCGATGGCGATGGCGGTGACTCCCTGAACGATGAACAGGGAGCCGATCGTCGGGATGGCCCGGTAGCCGGCGGTGTAGAGATGGAGGTGGATGGCGCCTGAGGTGATCGTGAGGGCCGAGGCAACCCAGGTTGTGGCCGTGACCGCTGGCCGGTGCGGCGAGCCGTCGAGGGCGAGCCATCGGAGCCACCCACTCCGGGTAGTCTGGTTCGGCATGGCCGGATTGGTCGGCGCGCCATACAGGCGACCGGCCCGCTCAGTATCCGTAGCCGCCCGGCGGTAGCGAAGTGGAACCGGTCGTCGTCGTCGTCGTGCTGTGCTTGACCGGCTTTGCGTGCGACGCGACCCGCTTGGACGTGGCCGCGTACCAGACGTTCCCGCCGATCTTCACCCCATTGCCGTTGACCGATCCGGGGCCGTTGTCGAGCGAGTAGGTATACAGCGGGTGTTTATCCCAGGTGACCTGGAGCCGGCCACCGGACTTGATGGTGCCGAGATAGCGAACCCCGCGGCTTCCCTTGGGCTTGTTCCCCTTGGCGATGGTGAGGGGCGGCCAGATGCTGGCGCAGCCACCGGTGCAGTTGGCCTTGTTTGCCGAGTCACCGGTGTAGATGTAGAGGGTCTTACCCGAGGCGTCGACCAAGATCTTCCCGAGTCCCGTGTGATTGACCAACTTCACCGTCTCCGCGGTCCCGTGGTGCCGACCCTTGGTGTTGTGACGGTGCTGGGTCGCGGCCCGTTGGTGGTGCCGGTTCGCGGCTTGGTGATGGACTCGAGTCGCCCCTGCCGGTGATGGGGTCAGGGCCAACGTGCCGAAGCCGCCGACAACGGCGGCGCTCGCCAGGAGTCGAGCCAACCGGGCTCCGAGGGCTCCTCGTCGGGGTGTACGGGTCATTGTGCTCCTTGTGCTGTCGTCGCGTCGCGCCGGTTTGTCCACCGATCCGCAGTCGTCACTGTGACCTACGATTCGGAGCCACGCGCGGATTGGACCAGACCACAAGGTCAATCCGGCCCCGGCCCCCAGCCGTATGTCCTCAGGTGGGAGAATCGGGCCTCGTGGACTCCGAGGCGGGGATCGGCTTGACCAGGTGAACGAGCTGTCCGACGAGGCGTTGCTGGCCGGCATGGCAATCGGGGACGAGACGGCCGCGGTCGCCTTCGTCCGCCGGTACCAGCGCCGCGTCTACGGCCTGGCGCACTCCATGCTTGGGGACGCTCAGGCGGCCGAGGACGTAGCCCAGGAGGCGCTGGTTCGAGCCTGGCGGCACGCCCAGGTCTTCGACCCCCGCCGGGGTTCCGCCGTCACCTGGGTCCTTGCCATCACCCACAATCTGGCCATCGACGCCCTGCGGGTGCGACGGAGCACGCCGGTGGATCCGGCGCGGTTCCTTCTGCTCGCGCAAGTGAGCGCGGATCGAGAACCAGAGGAGGCCGCAGAGACGATCGGTGTCGATACCGCGGTCCTCGAGGCACTCGGGGCGCTGCCGATCGAGCAACGTCGTGCGCTGGTCCTGGCCACGGTCTACGGACTCACCGCTACGGCGGTCAGCGAGTACGAGTCCATCCCGCTCGGTACGGCCAAGACCCGGATCCGGACAGGGCTCCGCAAGCTGCGCCAGGCGCTCGATCTCCCGGTGGCCGACCAGTGAACCCGACTGACGATTGCCGAAGATTCGGGGGGGACCTGGCCGAGCTTGCCCTGGGCACCCTCTTGGGGTTCGAACGGATGAACGTCCTCGCCCACGTCCAAGGCTGCGCCGGGTGTCGGGAGGAGGTCGATCGGCTCTCCGCTGCCTCCGACGCCATGCTGACCCTCGCCCCCGTCGTCGAACCCGCACCGGGCTTCGAGACCCGGCTCTTCGGGCGAATGGGGCTGGCCGGACCGCGCCGCCGACACCGACGACGCTTTGGGGTGGCCGCGGTGGGTCTCGTGGGAATGTTGGGGTTGGCCCTCGGGCTCGGCTTCGGGTTGGGGAGTCCGCCGCCGCCTTCTGTCCCCACGGCCCTGGTGGCCAGCCTGACGTCAGGGAGCGTGGTGAAGGGAGAGGTCTATCTCGCCCCGGGCCACCCGGGATGGCTGTTCATGTCGGTGCACGGGGTCCGGACCGCCGGACTGGTGAGCTGCCGGGTGCGGATCGACGGCCACCCAGTCACCGTGGGCTCGTTCTACCTGCAAGATGGTTCAGGTAGCTGGGCCTATGCCCTTTCGGTCCCGACAGATGAGGTGCAGGCCGCGTGGCTGGTCGACGTGCAGGGCAACGTGCTTGCCTCAGCCTTGCTGACCGAGTGAACTCCGAGGCGCCGATCGGGTGTCAGTAATCGGGTGTCAGTACCGGTAGGTGTCGGGTTTGAATGGCCCGTCCGTTGACACGCCGATGTAGGCAGCCTGCTCGTCGCTGAGCGTGGTGAGCTTCACGCCCAGGGCGTCGAGGTGGAGTCGGGCGACCTTCTCGTCGAGGTGCTTCGGCAGCACGTAGACCCGGTTCTCGTAGTGATCTGCCCGCGTGAACAGCTCGATCTGGGCCATCGTCTGGTTGGTGAAGGAGTTCGACATCACGAAGCTGGGGTGACCGGTGGCGTTGCCCAGGTTGAGCAGACGGCCCTCAGAGAGAACGATCACCGCGTGACCGTCTGGGAAAATCCACTTGTCGACCTGGGGCTTGACGGTCACGCGGACGACCCCGGTCACCTTGGCGAGACCGGCCATGTCGATCTCGTTGTCGAAGTGGCCGATGTTGCCGACGATGGCCTGGTGCTTCATCTGTCCCATGTGCTCTGCGGTGATGACGTTCTTGTTGCCTGTCGCGGTGACGAAGACATCGGCAGTGGCCACGACGTCCTCCAGCGTCGTCACCTGGTAACCCTCCATCGCAGCCTGCAGCGCACAGATCGGGTCGATCTCGGTGACCACCACCCGGGCTCCCTGGCCTGCCAAGGATTCTGCACACCCCTTGCCGACGTCTCCGAATCCGCAGACCACCGCGACTTTGCCGCCGATCAGCACGTCGGTCGCCCGGTTGATCCCGTCGATCAAGGAGTGACGGCACCCGTACTTGTTGTCGAACTTGGACTTGGTGACTGAGTCATTGACATTGATCGCCGGGAAGAGCAGCGCGCCGGAGCGCTCCATCTCGTAGAGCCGGTGGACGCCGGTCGTGGTCTCCTCGGTTACTCCTCGGATCCCATTGGCCACCTGAGTCCATCGGCTCGGGTTGGCGGCGAGACTCTCGGCCAGGCGGGAAAGCACCACCCCGAATTCGGCGCTCTCGGCGGTGGCGGGATCGGGGACCCTCCCGGCCTTCTCGTATTCCACCGCCTTGTGGACGAAGAGTGTCGCGTCGCCTCCGTCGTCGAGGACCATGTTGGGCCCATCGCCATCGTCGTCCTCCCAGGTGAGCGCCTGTTCGGTGCACCACCAGTAATCCTCGAGGGACTCTCCCTTCCAGGCGAAGACGGCCACGCCCTTAGGGTTATCTGGGGTGCCGTCCGGACCGACCACCGCGGCGGCGGCGGCGTGGTCCTGGGTCGAGAAGATGTTGCAGCTGGCCCAGCGGACCTCGGCCCCGAGGGCGACCAGCGTCTCGATGAGGACCGCGGTCTGGACCGTCATGTGCAGCGACCCGGTGATCCTCGCGCCCGCCAGTGGTCGCGTTGCTCCGTACTCGGCGCGCATCGCCATCAGCCCGGGCACCTCGTGCTCGGCCAGCTCGATCTCCTTGCGCCCGAAGGCGGCCAGGCTGAGGTCGGCGACCTTGAATGCCGGACCCTCCTGTACTGGGGTCATTGACTCTCCTCGGGTAAGGGGCCGGAGCTCAGCGCAAGACTGACGACGCGTCGCGCTCGGGGTATCTCAGAGAAGACAATAGGTCCGAGCCAAACGGGGTCCGACACGCGGGCTGACTCAATTCGATTGGCTCACGTCCGATCCTGGACCCACCGCCGCGGTCGAGCCCATTTGCGCCTTGAGGGCGGCGAGCTCACGATCCACGTCGGACTTCGACGCGACCTCGTCGAGCTCCCGCTGGATGTCGTCGTCGCCGCCACCGACGTCCTCGAGCGTCCCGGACTCCAACAGCTCGTCGAGTGCGCCCGACCTGGCCTGCATGTTCGCGATCTTGTCCTGGGCCCGTTGGAGCGCCGCACCCGAGTCGCCCAGGGACTTGGAGATGCCAGCAACGCTCTCGTCCACGCTCGACATCGCCGTAGATGCGCTGTACTGGGCCTTGAGCACCTCCTTTTGTGAGCGGAACTGGTTCACCCGTTCTTGGAGCGTTGCCAGCGTCTGCTCGAGCTTCTGCTCCTCCTCGCTCAGTTGTTGGTGCTGGGGCTCCATCCCGTCGATCTGCGACTGCGCCGTGGCCTTGCGGGCGAGGGCCTCCTTGGCCAGGTCCTCCCGACCGGCCGATAGCGCTTGCTTCGCTTGGTCCTGCAGGTGGTCGACCGAGTGTTGGAGCTGCTGTTCTTGGAGTTCGAGTTGCTTGCGAGAAGCGGCGATGTCGACGAGGGAGCGTTTCACCTGGGTGATCTGCTCCAGCATCTTCTCGTAGGACAGATCGAGCATTTCGTCGGGTCGCTCTGCCGAGTCGAGCGCACGGTTGGCCTTGGCTTCGACGATGTCGTGGGCACGTTGGAACAATCCCATCCCCGGTACCTCCTCAGGTCGGGTGGCATTGGGCAAATTACCTGGCTGATCACGGAATGTCGCCGCAACCGAGGAGATCCTGCCCGGCCGGTTCGATGAGCCGCCCCCGGCGTCGATTGGCCCCCGCAGGGACCCGTGCGACGCTCCCGGACGTCTAACTCGGGCCACGGAGGTGCACGTAGTAGCGTGGTTGTGTCGTTCGACGCGCCGCCCTCCGAGGTCCCCCCGGTACCCGGGGGATGGAGCGTCGGTGTCCCAAATCAGAAATGGACCGTTTCTACCTGTCACGACGAGTGCCAACTGGCAACGCGGAATCCGGGTACAACCAGGGAGTTTTTTCTCAAACCGTCCCATCGGGTTCCGAGCTTTTTCGGGAGGTTCCGGCAAGAAAGATGGGATGGTCCGCCGGGCGGGGACTCCACATTCGAAGGCCGGCGCAAGGCTGGCCACTGGGATCGCGTCAGGTTCGTCATAGGAAGCTCTCGGGCGATCCGGTATGCCAAGTTCGCCGTGTCGTGTCACCCTTGAGCGGGCATGGCACGACGGCATCTGCCAGATTGACCGCTCCACCGCCACCGACCTGCCTCGCCAGTCCACGTCGGACCACCTCAGTCCGACACGGCGAAGACCGGTCAGGGCGGCGATGGTGATGATGGTGGCCATCTCGGGTGCTCTGGACGCCGCGGCGGACTTGATGAGCGCCTGCACCCGTTCGGGTGGCGGCACCGTCACCCTGGTCACCGGCACTTTCGAAGGCTGTACTAGGCGAGCGACGCTCGTGTCGACCCGTCCCCACCGCTCGGCCTGGTGAAGCGCAGCAGACATGATGCGGTGGAAGTGGCTGATCGTCCTCGGCGTCACCTCTGCCGCCAGAAGCTGGCGATACCAAGTGTCGAGACGGTGAGCTGAGACCTTGTTCAACCGGATCCCCCCGAGGGCAGGCCCGATGACCTTGGCGACTTTTCGGCGGTACTCGGCAAGGGTCGAGGTGGCGAGCCCTCGGTTTTCGCAATGGGTCAGCCACTCGTCGAGAAGGGCCCCGGTGACATGGTCGGGCCGGCCTGCTCCTCCTGGGTAGCCTCGGCCTGGAGGCGGGCGCGGACGCGGCGGGCCTCGGCGATGCCTTTCCGAGTGGTCCGGCTCACTTGGCGCACTTTGCCCGTGAGAGGATCGCGTTTGACATGCACGCGGACCTCGAGAGCACCGTTCGGCAGGCGGCGATCACCCCGGCGGTCTCGGCGGTCATCGCAACCATGTTGGCGGAGATGGGATTTGATGGGATAGCGCCAGAACTGAGCCTACTCAACCAAGACTCCCAGTTCAGCCCCGGTAGCTCAGAGGATAGAGCGTCGGTTTCCTAATCAGAAAAGGACCCTCTCCACCCGTCCCGAATAGTGCCAAAGAGGAGCACAGAAATCGGGTTCAACCAGGGAGTTCATGCCCGGACTGTCCCATCCGGTCCCAAGTCATTTCGGAAGGTTTGGGCAAAAAAGATGGGATGCAATATGGGATGGCCAGCGGGCGGGGACGGCACGGTCGAAGGCCGGGAAAACGCCGGGGGGACCGGGGCCGCATGAGGGCCGTCACGGGAGCTCTCGACCTCTAGGGGCGCGACGGGTCTCTCGGTTCAGATGCGCTTCGGGAGGTGCCGTCGGACCCGGACGAGCATGCGCACCATTTCCTCACCAAGCTCGTCAGCCGGTGCCCGCGGGTTGTTGTAGACGACATACTCCTTGGCCACGAGCGTTGCCAGGTAGTCGAGCAGCAGCGGCTCGGCGTCCTTGACCATGAGATAGTCGCCGTGGACTTCGTTGAAGAACACGATCCCGAGTTCGGGATCGAACCGGCTCCTCGCTTCTCCGGGTTGGGGGTCGGGGGCGATCGAGGGCAAACGGTTGGAGCCGGTCCGGTCGGGCCTGGCGGAGTCGGGCTGGTCGGATCGCCTCACCGGGTCGTTTGGCGGCGGTATCAGTTCGGTGAGTTCCGGAGGTTGCTCGGGTCCCCAGTCGTCTTGGGACTGGTTGGGCGGGGTCGATTGGGGTTCCAGCAGACCACCCTCGCCCGGCTCGGTCCCACTCGCCGAGCGCATCGGGTTCTCGAGATCGGCCAGCTCCTTCAGGACTCGGCCGAAGACCCGTCGAATCACATCGGACAGCCGGTCGGCCGTCTGCGCGTCGACCTCCCGGGCGACCCGCTCGACGGCGTGGGCGACGGCGTCTTCGACTGCCTTCACCGCGTCGGCAAAGAGCGGGAAGGCTTCCCGGTCCCGGATGACTGCTCGCCGGCCGGCGGTCTGTTGGAGGCCGGCAAAGACGACCTGACCGTGTACCTGGTCACTGTTCCACGGATACCCGGCGAACTCGTCGAGCTCGCACAGGTCGTCCATCACCGTCGTCCCGGCCCGGCCGACGACTGCCACCCGGCGACGATGGCCGTCGGCCGGCGCGACGTAAAGGGAGAACTCGATGCGTCCCCAGAGGGTGTGGCGGGGTGGGATGGCGAGCCGCACCCCATCCGGCTTCTCCGGAAGCACCAGCTCCGAGTTCCGACCCTCGATGACCTCGATCTCGTAGTCGCCGTTGGCCAGGGCCGGGCCCCTCCTGGCCCGGAGGTAGTCGACGACCTTGCGCTGGGTCAGGACACGCAAAACGTCGGGGTCGAGGTCCGACAGGTAGGCCGTCGTGCCTGGCACCTGACGAAGGCGCCGACGCTCGCGCTCGAGGACGGCCGTGGCCTTTCCCCGCTCGAGCCGCAGGACCCAGGTCTCCGAGCTTCCGTCGGCTCTCGAGACGAGTTCGCAGCGCCCACCCAACTGCTGGAAGGCGAGGATCCCGATTGCCTTCTCCCCGAGGGTTCGGGTGTCGTTTGCCTTCGAGGACTCGAAGAGGCTTCGGGCAACGGTCCGCAGGCGTTCGGGCGACATGCCCCTTCCGCCGTCGTCGACGGCGATGAGGGGATAGCGGCCCTTCCTCCGCAAGATGACGCGGATCCGCTCTCCTCGGAGCTCAGCTTGGACGTACTCGTCGGCGGCGTTCGAGACGAACTCGTTCAGGGCGTCCTTGGGGTCCTGGTAGGCCTGTCCACTGACGAGCACCGCCTTGGCCAGATTGCCGATCCTGAGCCGGACCTTCTCCGCAGGCATGCACGAATGATACGGCTCGCGGGTGACATTTGTAGAGATAGGACGAAATTAAGTCTAACACGACAACATAAGAGTTTGTCGTGTTAGGATTAAGTTCGATGGAAGACGACAAATCGCGCCCTGGACGCCCATCCCGGCAGCTCGTCTACCGCCGTCTTGAGGAGGGGATCGCCGAGCTTCGGGAGCGCATGGGTGGCCTGCCATCTCCGGTCGAAGCCGAGGGCATCTGGACGTCGATCTGGTACCAAGAGGCCCATCACTCGACCGCTCTCGAAGGCAACACGCTCGTCATCGCCCAGGTCGAAGCGTTGCTCGCCGAGGGGCGCGCCGTGGGGAACAAAGAGCTCCGCGAATACATGGAGGTCACCGGCTACGCCGACGCCGCGAAGTGGGTCTACGGCCAGGCCCTCGAACCCGGCGGATGGACCTCGGACGCGCTATTGACGATCACCGAGGTGCGCTACGTCCATGAAGTGGCGATGGCACCAATGTGGGGGGTCGCCCCACACCCGGGCGCGACCGCAGAAGAGAAACCCGGCAGCTTCCGGCGCCATGACGTTCAACCCTTTGCCGGCGGGATGGCCTCGCCGTCCTGGGTTGAGGTGCCGGCCACCACCACTGACTGGGTTTCGTCGCTTGTGACGATCAGGGCCGCCCCCAACCCTGTCGAGGCCCTCGCTGCTGCCCACGCCACCTTCGAAAGAATCCACCCGTTCCTCGATGGCAACGGGCGAACCGGACGGCTACTTCTCAATCTCCTTTTGGTTCGCCTCGGCTACCCGCCGGCCATCGTCTACACGCGCGATCGCAACCGCTACCTCCGGGCTCTGCGGCGAGCAGACGGTGGAGACCCCGGTCCTCTTGGCGAACTCGTCGCCCGAGCGGTCACTGACAATCTCTACCGGTTTGTCGTCCCAGCCGTGGCTGGGCCACATCGGCTGGTCCCGATCGTTTCGCTGGCCACGAAGAGTCAGAGTGTCTCCACACTTCGAGCGGCCATCGAACGGGGTCGGTTGAACGCGCAAAAGGGAGCAGACGGGCAGTGGCGAAGCACCCGCGCCTGGGTCGATGAGTACGTCGCAAGCAAGTACCGCCGTCAGCGGCGTTGATTTGTCGCTTATTCGGACCGTACCGAGCTGCGGGAACACCTCATCCGGCTGTTGGATGTCGATCCCACGTCACCCGGCAAGCCCGAGAAACACGACGATGGCGCGATCCAGCCGGACCATATCCTCGCTGGACAAACGTCCGACCCGCTCTCCGAGCTTGGTTCGCCGGACGGTGGTGATCTTGTCGACCATGAGAATGCTGACGTCGTGCAACCCGTTCTGAGTGCTGGGCGTTATGGGCAAGCGGAAGAGTGGTGCCTCAGCAGGGTCGGTGGTGAAGGCGCAAATTGTCACCGAGTCGGTCGCATCGAACCGGTCGTCCTGGACAATGACCGCCGGCCGAGGCTTGCCGACATACCCCGAACCGGCTGCCGCGGTCCAGATCTCCCCGCGGGTCACTCCTCATCAGCCGAGATGGCTTCGATGAACTCCTGGTCCATGTCGGCGTCCGTCGACGACGCGACCAACGCCGACTGACGATGGGCTTCGGCGGCGAACTTAGGAGAACGGACGTCGGGCACCCAGATCTGGACAGGGCGAAGTCCTTCGGCTCGCAGTCGAGCCCGGTGGGCGCGGACCCGGGCCCGCACCGACATCGCCTCCGACTTTCCGGTCACGAACCGCATGTTACATGTAACAAATAGTCGGAGCGACAACAAGCGATGTGAACCCCATGTATCCGCCTTGAAAGTGCAATTGAGGCGGAATTGCCGATGCTGGCAAAAGGTGTTTTCCCAGGTGAAGGGACATTTCGAGTGACCGGCAGTGACCGCATTGCCCACCATTTTCCGCTGGATCGCGCTGGAATTTCCGCCGCTGCCGGCGCCCACGACCAGTGAGCGCAGTTTGCGAGGCCTTGGCGCGTTGTCGATTTGATCTCGGGATCGCGCACGACTGAGAGACAGCGAGCCGACGGGCGTTCCCTTGTTGGCGGGAATGCTGATTTGGGCGTGAGCATGAAGCCCTTCCTGGGGACACCCGGAAACCTCTTGCGACAAGTGAATCCTGTAGCGGGCTGCGTGTAATGGGAACAAGAGTCTCAGACGCCGGCATGAATCACGATGGAGGGAACATAGTTGCTTCCATCTCGCTCGTAGAGATGGACCTCGGCGTGAAGTGATGTGAGACGATGCCCTAAGAGAACGGCGAACTCCACGGGCGAGGCACAGAAGATATGGGCGCGAGCGGGTCTGATCTCGAAGACAGCATCTCTGATGGCAGCGGTGGCACTTGATGCCATGGCTGCAATGTCATTTGGCGGCAGGTCGGATCGAGGACCCTGACGCCAGACACAGAGCCGGTTCGTAACTGGGTCGGCGACATTCATCAATACGGTCGAGGTGAGATCGCTGACTCCGACGTCGAGGAGGTCGATCTCGACGGAGAGGTCTCCGGCCCGTTCCCCCTTGTCCAGGGATGTTCGCAGTTGCTCGTGACCGACTGCGTCGCTCGCACGGGTAGTGCCGTGTCGACCTGCAATAGCAGGGCGCCAGCCGGCTGCCTGATTGAACACGCGGCCGAATGCGATGGCCGCGCTCAGATGGGCACGGATGCTCAGTTGGAGTTCTCGGCGGTGGGTCCAGCGTGCCAGAGAGCTCTGAAGGTCCCGCAGGCCGGACATGTAGCGGGCCCAGGCCGAGGGTTCTCCTGGGCAGTTGTCCTGGCCACCGAGCAGGTTGGTGCCGTCGATCGACAAGAACGCGGGCGGCTGGCCCTCACCCCGCGTTACTACCATCATCTCGATCGGATCAGTCGGAGCGGCATCATCGTCTCCGGAACCCAGGAGCGCCGAGAGTAGGCATCGACCGACCGTTGCGGCCTCGGACTCGGTGATGGATGTCGTCGTCTGGTCGAGAGTTACTGGCGTCCAGAGGCTTGAGATGTCCTTGCCCGTGGCCTTGCGAACCCGTTCTGGTGCTTCGCTGCGGGGATCTCCGAGCCCATGGGTGAGAGGAATGATTACCGGACATCGTTCTCCTTCTTTCGCTTTCGAACGGGCGAGTCGGTCCATTGCCGGTTTGAATTCGCTGTCGATGGCTGGCCGTGGCGATTCCGGTGGTGCCCCTTCGTAGAGAGAGTTCGGGGTAAGGTACGCGACGAAGGCATCACAATTAGCGACGTCCGCGTCCATGTTGCTACCGATGCGACTTCCCGCGGGAAAGCTGCAACGGTCATGGGACACGATGAGGCCGCGCAGGGCTAGTTCTTCGTGCAAGAGCTCGGCCGCTTCTGCGTCAGCCCATTGATAGCTGATCATGGCCGAAAGTGGCTGAGCCATCTAGTCCTCGGCAGTGAATGGCGGCGTCGCTTCAAGCGACGTGGCTACGTCGAGAAGGATGCCTCCGTCCAGCCGACGGTCGGGGTACGCGGCGAGAACGGCAGCGGGAACAAGACGTTGAAAGAGATCAGAATACGTGTACCCATAGGGACGACCGTCTAACGGGCCGGTTGCTTTCACGAGCGCGCCGAGTTCGCGGGTTCGGAGTTCGACCCCTCGGAGGAGGTTCGTCAGT
Source organism: Acidimicrobiaceae bacterium (assembly GCA_027315005.1). GTDB lineage: Bacteria > Actinomycetota > Acidimicrobiia > Acidimicrobiales > RAAP-2 > Bog-756. The sequence goes on from DAHUZT010000044.1 coordinate 14,459, forward strand.
GCGGCCTCGCGCTGGATGTCGTTTGGACGTTCAAACCGAAAGGTCGCGGCTGCCCTCCGGCGAACGGCGGGGTCGATGGCGCCCAAGCGATTGGTTGCGAGGACGACAACGGCTGGTAGGCGTTGCTCAGTCAGGCTGTTGATACCGCGGATGAGAGCGTTTACGCCTGCTCGATCTTCGTGGTGCATTTGCGACGCCTCGCGGGATTGTGCGAGGGCGTCGGCCTCATCGATCAGCAGGATGACGGCCGAGGTGTACTCGTCGTCGCGACCTGGGGGTGCCGCGGCTACACGGCGGACCTCATCGAAGGCCGCCGCGAGGAGCTGAGTCATTTCGCCTACTGCGCCGCTGCCACGCGATGCCAGGCTGAGACGGTAGAGGTAGATCGGCACGCCGATGGAGCGAGCTACGTGGTCACCGAACGACTCTGCTAGGGCGGTCTTGCCAGTGCCGACGTCGCCGGCAAAGAGGAAGACGGGATGGCGGTCGGCGAAAGCGTCACAGGCTGGAATATGGGTTTGGTGAAAGCGCTGGCTCCACTGGTCAAGGGACGTCGGGTGCAGTAGGAGCTGGGCCTCCTTGTTCAACCGTTCCTTGATCTCGTCAAGGCCGACGAGGCTCTCGTAGCGCGCGCTTGCCGCCGAGTCGGGCAGTTCGATGACCGCTTCGAAGAGTTCCGGTGTGGTACTCATAGCGGCTTGAAGACCGACCGGGCGACGCCCTGACCTGCGGACGAATAGGTCCGGTCACCGCTCCACGTGCCGTAGACGAATCCAGCCTCCCGTCCTGTGTTGCGCTGCACGGGTAGGGCTGCCTTGACCCGGTTTCGCTCAGCGTCGCTGAGGGCGAAGAATGGGGCGGTGTAGGTGAGATAGGACCAGAAGGTGGTGCCGCTCAGGTCGACGCCAGGCGGGATGCGGCCTGAATGGTCGTCGTCGAGTACTCCGTTTCTAGCGGTGTAGCGGAGGAGCAGTAGCCACTGGGCACCCTTTTGTGGATCTTGGCGTCGAAAACCGTAGTCGACTCGTTCGAGGTAGCCGTCTCGGAGGAGCAACGCCGCCTCTTCGGCGTACGCGTCGATCTGCTCATCGTTGGGCTGTCCGTAGAACAGTTGAAGCTGTCGAAGATCGGCGGCGACCTTGCTGGTCACGTATCGGGCGTGCGTGATCGTGAAGGTTCTACTCGTCGTGTATGTACCCGACATATCAGTTCCCCCTAAAGGTCGGGCCGAAGACCCGTTGCCAGCATTCGAGGGCGTAGCTTTTGGTTGTTCCGTACCTTGCAGCGGTTATGGCATCCAGAGCGTCAGTGGCAGCGTCAAGGAGAAGATCCGTGTTCCGTTTGGTGTACGTCTTGCAGACGTTGTTGGCGGGATTCACCGGATCGATAGCTCGGATGGGGTCACTGGTTTCCGGGATAGCCGTGAAGTCGTAGTAGTCCTCAAAGGCCACCTGCTCGGCCAGACTCGTACGAACCATCCAAGCAAACACTGCCTCAATGGCTGTTGGGTAGTCCGAAAGCGGTAGTCCATTTGCAGCCAAATGGGCAACGACGAGCTCGAGGAGGAAGGACTTGCATCTGAAGTTGTCGCCTCGTACTCGTCTTTGTTCTCTCGCCCAGAACTTGAGGAAGCGAATAAGTTGGGTGTAGTCCTTGCCGTACCGTTGCTTTCGACTTCGGATGAACTCGAGGTGGAGACGGACGGAGGTTTCGACTCGGTCCCCACTCTTGGTGATGAGGTCTCCGCGGTCATCGGGTAGTCCGGCGTAAACGACAGGAGCGACGTCGACATCGAGCCCTGATCCGTGGAAGTGCACTTTGACCGAGTGCGCCTGCTCTTCAAAGTCCTCCGTTGCTTTGCTGGCTCCGTAGGCGGTACGGAGAATGACAGCGAGTTCCGCTATGAGGTTGTGCTCGTCACCCACAGGCACTTGGCTGGCGTCGAGGTAGGCAGCGACGTCCATGTCGGAAATCACCTTCAAGGCGGTACCTTTCGCCACGCTTCCGGAGTGAAGCGTCTTGATCAGCTTGTAGTGGTCGTGCGATTCGATTACTCGTTCCAAGTGATCTCGCAACCGCTGCACTTGATCACGATGTTTGTCGACCTCAGTCTTTGGGAGGTTGACTCTGCTCTCGGCGAATGAGCGGAGCATTGTGTGGTTCACGATTGGAGCCGTGCCGGTGGTAGTCATCTGGCGCCCCTGTTGCCTGCGGTGTTGAGTTCCGTCTCAACCTTCGCGATGTAGTCGTCCACGTTGGTGGGGCGATCCGAGGTTCCGGCTGCAGGGGCGAGTTCACCGGGCCAGCCAGCTTGGAGAGAGCGACGCAAAGAAAGAAGCGCGGCACCTCGGTCGACCGGAAGGGCTCGGATCCATGCGGCGACAGTCTTGATTGGGAGATGAAGATTCACTTCCGTGTCACCCGTCTCTAGTTCATGGATTGTCTTCTCCGGCAGGTGGGCCTCGGTTGCCACGTCGGCCAGGGATTTGGAGGTCTGCTCCCGTACGGTACGCAGTAGCACTGGGAGTAGGCCGTTCAGCTTCCGGCGATCGGCCAGGGCTCGACTTGCGGCTTCGAGCATGCCCGCCCGAGCTTCGGGTCGGGGTTCTTGGGGCTGGACCATCAGGTCGACCGCGGCAGACACAACAGCCGAAGAGACCAGCGGGATCTTCCCAAGGTATTCATCTCCCCAGCGCTCATTGTCCGTGGACTCTTCGGGAAGGTCGCTGGTGTCGTTCTCGGCCTCGATGCTCTGGCGGAGATCTTCCAGAAGTGATGTGGGGTCTTCAGTGCCGGCGGTCTCGTCGTAGTTGGTCATTGGTTCCCTCCATCCAGGTAGCGATTCAGGTCGGGGTCTTGCGTGGCTCGCCTACGGAGTCGATCCAGGGCCCTCTCCAACCTCTTGCGGCAGGCTGGCTCCGACACGCCCAACCGCTCTGCGATTTGGGCGTGAGGGAGGCTCTCTTCGTAACGAAGGCGCAGAATCAGCTGGTCAGCCTCGGGCGCAGTGAAGACCAGGGCAGTGAGGGCGGCGGATGTCGGTCTGAAGTGCTCCTCCTCGCCGTCGTCTTCGGGTACGGCAAGGTTCGTCTTCTCTTCGTCGAGTCGCAGGGGTGCTCCGCCAGGTTGGCGGCGCCGCACGTCCGCGACGGCATGTCGGACGAACGCCCTCACCCACCCCGGGAAGGTCCCTTTGCTCGGGTCGTAACGATCGATCCTTCGGATGGCCGTCTCGATGGCATGCTCCACCGCCTGTTCTCGGTCGACGAGCGGCAGGTCGCTGGCGATGAGATCTGCGTATCCCAGCAGTCTCGGCCCAAGAACGCTGACAAGAACGGGTCCGGCAGTGTCGTCCCCGGTCTTCAGCTGTTCGATGAGCTTCGCGATGTCCACCTCGCCTCCTAACCCTCTACGTCCGGGCGTGACAGATGCCGCCCGGAATCCATTAGGCCAGGTCGCGGGGCTGAGCGATGCTGATTGTCGGGTCCGTGGGATCGAGCGGTTCCCTGACCGTTTGAATGTCTTCGTCGGGCTGCCAGCCCCAGACCCGGCCCGGAATCCGCCAGCCGAGCACGTGGAGGTCGCGGACATGATCGGTGGCATCGACCACCGCTTCCGCCAAGACACACGGCTCTCCGGCGTCGCGCAACGTTCGATCGGTGAGTTCGACCACCCAGACAAATCGGGAGAGCTGCATCCGTTGGTACGCGGCGGCCACGTCGTCGGGGTAGTGGCGTTCGCGGAGGGTCCGTTTGAACTCGTTCGACAGCACGACGGTGGACCGGAAAGAGAGCGGGCGCTCCGGATCGTCGAGGCGCCGCAGCAGCTGGCTTGCCGCTTCGGTTGGGGTTCGGTCTAGCTCGTCTCGGATGCGGGTGGATCCGATCGCCTCGGCGTTCTCGCCAGGCAGGTAGACCTTCGGTGGCAGCGGAACAATCGCATACTCCCAGGGCCCGTGCTCATCGAGTTTCCAATTGACCACGCGATAGGGTCCAACCTCGTCGTCGTGCCGCACGAACTGGAGGAGCTCCTTGTCATCACGGCCGCGGCTGCGCCCGTACCCGACTAGGACGAACGCGTGGGACCTGGTTGCGATAGTGACCGGTATGCCGGAATTGAGATAGCGGCAAAGGACGCTGGGGACGCTCTCGCCCGGTGCAAGGTGCCGCAGTGGATAGACGAGCGGCGGAAGCCCTATCGATCGCGCGGCATCAGCCATCTGTCCGATGGTGAGTCCTGGAGAAGGGACCTGCCGGCCGACCTCGAGATTGTCGGCGACAGCAGCTGCGATCTCACCGGGCAGCACCCGTCGCCCACCGAACCGAAGATGGTGGAAGTAAGCCGTTACCCAGGTGGTGGCCTGTGCACACCTGCTGAGCTGAGCATCCTGGGCAACGAACGGGGCACCTACCACGTCGAGGTCCGTTCCGAAGAGGTTCACCCTGTCCTTGGCGACGCAGGTCAGTTCACTCGGTTTGTTGGAAGCCAGCATCGTCCGCCCGACCGGCGCCGCTGGTACTGGGCGCAAAACGCTATAACCGAGATATGTGAGACCGTCGAAGCGGGCGGGGCGATCGGGATCGAGAAAGAGAGGGTCAGGCGACTCGGCGAAGAAGTGGAGCCGATGGGCAATCGACGGGTACCGTCGAAACGTGGTGGCATAGAACTCGCGGTGCTCGTTTCGCCAGTCCGGGTCGAGGTAGCGGTACTCGACCACGGCGGTCCTCGCGCCGACCGACAGAGCATGGGCGATCACGGCCTGAAGGACTCTGGGGCGAGCGCCGCCGTAGTTGTCGAGCAACCACGGTACAGCTCGCTCGTCCACGAGGTTGACGACTCGGGCGACTCCTCCGTCGCCCGACCACTGCGCAAGCGTTAGCGTGACGTCGGGCCCCCAAGGTGAACGGAGCGGCTCTCAACCTCCCCACGGGTCCTGACAGCATCGAACTCGTCCAGGCGGATCCGTAGCTGTTCAGCCGTGGCAGCATCAAACTCTGCGCCAGCGCCAGAAGGCACTCGCTGCATCCCAGTCCCGATCATTGGCGCAAACTCCTCTGTCTCATCGCCTGAGTTGGTCGTTTCCCTCGGACTCGACACCCGCGCACCCCCTGTGATCGCCGCGCGAAGCGTAGTGTGGCGACCTCGGGCGGCTTGGAAACCCCGACATCGGCTCATCTGGTGGGTCACACCGATGTAGGGAGGGCGTGACTCGTCGTGCCTCCCGAGTCTGATACGCCAACGACTGTCTGCCAGGCCCGACGTCCGACACAGGGGATCTGTACCCTCAGGAGGATGGCTCGGGTACTTCTGATTTCCGCGGCAAGAGGTCGGAGGTTGACGTGACCGGCGCCACGATGGACGTCTTCGCCCTGCGCGACGCTGTCATCGGGGACTATCAGGCCTTTATCCAGGGCTTTTTGCACATCCGGGACGGACGGATCCGGGCGGCGGTGCAGGACAGCCTGGACGAAGGTGTGTTGTGGCCCGAACCGTGGCTGAGCCTCAACCCGAAGTTCACTGTCGGTGGCACGATCGACGCTCTAGCTGAGAACGGTCTCCTGCACGCCGGCTGCAAGGCGGCGTTCCGGTTGGGGAAGGGCCTGGGCAGCTCCGGCATCCCGCTGACTCTCTTCCGCCACCAGGTGGAAGCGATCGAGGCGGCCCGCGCGGGCGAGAACTATGTGCTGACGACGGGGACGGGGTCTGGGAAGTCCCTGTCGTACATCGTGCCGATCGTCGACCTCGTCCTGCGCGAACCGCCACGGAGGGGCATCAAGGCCATCGTCGTCTACCCGATGAATGCCTTGGCAAATTCGCAGGAGGAGGAGCTCGGCAAGTTCCTGAAGGCGGGTTATCCAGATGGTCGTGGGCCGGTGACCTTCGCCAAGTACACGGGCCAGGAGAGTGACGAGGAGCGCCAGCGGATCATCGGCGACCCGCCGGACATCCTGCTCACCAACTACGTGATGCTGGAGTTGATCCTGACCCGCTCGGCTGAGCGGGCGCTCGTGGCCGAGGCCCAGGATCTCTGCTTCTTGGTGCTCGACGAGCTGCATACCTACCGAGGCCGGCAGGGGGCGGACGTAGCGCTGTTGTGCCGGCGGGTCCGTGAGGCCACCGCGGCGCAGCGCCTGCTCTGCGTGGGCACCTCGGCCACCTTGGCCTCCGAAGGTTCGCTGGCCGATCAGCAGGCCGAAATCGCGACGGTCGCAACCCGGTTGTTCGGAGCGTTTGTCCGCCCCGAGCGGGTCATCGGGGAGACGCTGGAGCGCGCAACCGAGCCACTGCCCGATACCAGCACGGCTATCGACCAGCTGAAGTCCCGGATGGCCGCTGGAGCCGGGTACGAGCCGAGCGACTTCGACGAGTTCCGCTCCGATCTCCTGGCCCGCTGGATCGAGTCACGTATCGGCCTGACTGAAAGAGAGGGCCGCCTGGTCCGGGCTGAGCCTCGCACCCTGCGCGGCACTGACGGTCTGGCCGGCGACCTCCAAACGATCACCGGGATTTCGGACGACGACTGCGTCGCGGCGCTGCGCGTCACTCTTCTCGCCGGCGCGCGGATCGCCGACCCGGTCACCGGCCGACCGGTGTTCGCGTTCAAGCTTCACCAGTTCGTCTCCCGCGGCAACGCCGTGTTCGCCACGCCGGAACCGGCCGAAGACCGCTACATCTCGCTCTCGGAGCAAAAGTTCGCCCCGGGCGACCGGGACCGCCGGTTGCTGCCGGTCGCGTTCTGCCGGGACAGCGGCCAGGAGTACTACGTCGTTGAGCGCCGCACCATCAGCGGTCAGGACCGGCTTGGACGCCGCGACCTCGGCGACACCGACGAAACCCCCGGAGCGGATGACCCCTCGGACCACCGCCGGGTCGGATTCCTTTACGTCCCAGGCCCCGACAACCCATGGCCTGACGACGAGTCGGCACAGCTGGAGCGCATGCCAGCCGATTGGATCGAGGAGGACTCGACAGGCCGAGCCCGACTGCGTTCTGAGATGCGCGCCCGTCGGCCGGTACCGGTATGGGTACGACCAGATGCCGCGGTGTTCGACTCCCCCACCGACGGGACGACCAAGGCGTGGTGGGTACCCGCACCGTTCCGCTTCTGTCTGTACTCGGGCGCCTCATACTCGGCCACGATGCGATCGGACATCGCCAAACTCTCGACCCTGGGATTCGAGGGTCGCTCGACAGCGACCACGATGCTCACCATCGGGGTGCTGCGGTTCCTGCAAGCCCACGGCGTCGACGTGCCCCGCAAACTGTTGAATTTCACCGACAACCGCCAGGACGCCTCCCTACAGGCGGGCCACTTCAATGACTTCGTCCAAGTCAGCCTGATCCGTGCCGCCCTGTACCGCGCCATGGAGGATGCCGGCCCCACCGGTCTCGACTACACGGACGTCGCCGCCGCGACAGCGGCCGCGCTCGGACTCGACCCACACGACTACGCCCAGAACCCCGAGGCGCGTTATGGCGCCAAGGAGGAGATCGACAAGGCGTTGCGAGAGGTGATCGCCTGCAGGCTCTACGTCGATCTTCGCGCCGGTTGGCGGGTGACGGCGCCCAACCTGGAACAGTGCGATCTGCTCAGGGTCGGCTATGCGCACCTCGATGAGCTCTGCGCGAATGACTCCGACTGGGCGCATTGCCACGAGGCACTTGCGGGTGCCGCCGCGCACGAGCGAGCGGATCTCGCGCGCGCGGTGCTCGATCACCTGCGCCGCGAGCTGGTAGTCAAGGTTGACCAACTTGACCCTTCCCATCAGGAGGTGTTGGAGAACCGATCCAGCCAGCACCTGATTTCGCCGTGGGCGATCGATGACGCCGAGAAGGGCCGCTTGGAGAAGTCCCGGATCGCGTATCTCGGCCCGGTCGACAGCCGCCAGGCCCGCCACATCGGCATCACTTCCCGGAGCCTCATCGGCCAGCACATCCGCCGCCGGGCGTTTCGGGATCGTCCACCGTTGCCGACCGCCGACGTTGCCCAGGTCCTGTCCGAGTTGTTCGAGATCCTCCAGGTCGGTGGACTCGTTCAGCAGGTCGACGTCTCCGACCACGGCGACTCTGGCTACCAGATCCCCGCCGCCGCCTTACGCTGGCAGCCGGGCGACGGCACCCGGCCCGCCCGTGACCTGATCCGGGTCCCACAGGAGGGATCGGTCGGCCGGGAAGCCAACGCGTTCTTCATCGCCTTCTACAAGGTCTCCGCGGCCACGCTGGCCGGCTTCGAGGCCCGAGAGCACACAGCCCAGGTCACCAACCGCGACCGGGTCGAGCGCGAAGAACGGTTCCGCAACAATCGGCTCCCGGTCCTGTTCTGCTCGCCCACCATGGAGCTGGGAATCGACATCGCCAGCCTCAACGTGGTGGGCCTGCGGAACATCCCGCCGACGCCCGCCAATTACGCACAGCGTTCCGGTCGAGCCGGGCGCTCCGGTCAACCGGCGCTCGTGATCAGCTACTGCTCGACGGGTTCGGCCCACGACCAGTACTTCTTCCGCCGGCCGTGGTTGATGGTTTCTGGCAAGGTCCGCCCACCTCGTCTCGATTTGGCCAACGAGGACCTGGTGCGTGCGCATGTGCACGCCATCTGGCTGGCGTGCGCGCAAATGGACTTGGGCCGCTCTCTTTCCGACGTGCTCGACGTCACCTCCAGTCCTGCATCCCTGGCCGTGCTGCCCGATCGGGCTGCCGATCTCGCCAACGCCGGAGCCAGGCGAAGGGCAAGCGAGCGAGCCGAAGCAGTTCTCGCCACCATGGCCGACGAACTCGTCGACGCAGACTGGTACACGCCGCGCTGGCTGGAAGAAGCCCTCGCCGTGCTACCCGAAAGCTTCGAGGCTGCGTGCGGCCGCTGGCGTGACCTCTACCGGGCGGCCGAGGGGCAACAAGCGACTCAGAACCACGTCGCCAACGACAACAACCGTTCGCCCAAGGAGCGCCAAATCGCCCGAGGAATGCGGGCCGAGGCGGAACGGCAGAAGGAGCTCCTACTCAACGAGGCGAGCAGCGACATGCAGTCGGACTTCTACTCCTACCGCTACTTCGCCTCGGAAGGCTTCTTGCCGGGCTACAACTTCCCGCGTCTGCCGCTCTCCGCCTTCATCCCAGCGCGGCGCACCGGCGGCGACGACGAATACCTAAACTTGCGATTAAACCTCCGCCCTACTCTGTGAGGGCATCCGCCAAGGTCAGTTCGCCCGCCTTGGCGGCAACCTCTCGCATCTTCGCAAGCAAGGCTTGAGCTTCCCGGTCGTTGGCGATCCACTCGTTGTAGAGCTCCGCT
>DAHUZT010000032.1 GCA_027315005.1 Acidimicrobiaceae bacterium
CATATTGTCATCGGTCTGATCATCGTCCCGCCGCTGTTGGTGAAGATGGGCTCGACCTCGTGGCGCTTCGCTCGGTACTACCTGGGCGACCCGCGGTTTCGCCGGGCCGGCCCCCCCCACCCGCTCCTGCGCCTTCTCGGCCCACTCCTCATGGGTTCGACCGTGCTGCTGATGGTTTCCGGTATCGCGCTGTGGCTCAACGGACCCCGCTCGGACCTGCTTTTGTTGCGGGTTCACCAGGTGTCGTTCGTCCTGTGGTTCGGATGTATCGCCATCCACTTCGCTTCACACTTCTTTCGAGCGGTCCGGTTGGCAGCGGCCGACTCGCGAGACGCCCAGTCACCACGCCCTGCGCTCCGGGGGGCGCATCTCCGGCGGGGACTGGTGGTGGCCAGCCTTGTCGTGGGCATCGGACTCGGAGTGCTCAGCCGGGAGGTCGCCACGGGTTGGTCCCATTTGGCACGCATCGTGCAAGTCCAGCCGTCACCGACCGTGGTCCATCCGACGGCGGGGTCGACGTCACCGGGATGACCCAGGCTCGGCCCCGAGCTCGGCCAGTATGGCCGGACCCGTCGTCTGGGTCGAGGTCGTCCTGACGGTTTGCCGGCCTCGGCTGGCCGCGTGGTGCTGGACGAATGCCTTCGCGGGGACAGAGCACGTCGAATTGTGGACTGGCTCGTCCGAGAACTGACCTTCGGCTGTTCACCGTCGCTCCGGATCAGGGAGAGCAGAGCAGCTCGCCGTGGGGTACGAAGAAGCAGGCGTCGTCGGCGGCCATCCAGGTCCGCCACGCATCGGCGAGGCGTTCGAGGTCGTACGGAGTGGCGAGGCGTGACCCGATCGCCTCCTCGGCGAATCGAGAACGCGTGACGCGCTCGGCCCAAAGACCTCCCCACCAGCGTCGCTCTTCGCGGCTCGAGAAACACCAGATGCTGGCCGATAGTTCGACGCCGGAGAATCCTGCAGCCCGTGCCCAGCCGAGGAGATGGCGCCCGGCATCGGGCTCACCACCCACAAAGTGGGCGACGTCTCGGTACAGAGCCCGCCATTCGTCCAGATCGGGAGATGCCGGGTACCAGTGCATGCCTCCATAGTCGCCATCGCGCACCGCTACCAGCCCATTCGGTCGGCAGACCCGTCGCATCTCGGCGAGTGCGGCCACCGGGTCCGAGAGGTGCTGGAGGACCTGGTGGGCATGGACGACGTCGAAGGTCTCGTCCCCGAAATGAAGGTGGTGGAGGTCACCGATCTCGAAGCTGATGTTGGACTGTCCCTCCGGGACTGCCGCTCTGGCCTCCTCCAGTACCTCGGGGGCCCTATCGATTCCGATGACCTGGCCGTCGGGAACCCTTGTGGCCAGTCCGATGGTGATCGTTCCTGGTCCGCAGCCGACGTCGGCCACTCTCGCTGCGGGATGTAGGCGGGGAAGGAGATACGCGGCGGAATTCTCGACCGTTCGTTGACGGTGCGAGCGAAGCACGCTGTCATGATGTCCATGGAGGTACTGCCCCTCCGAGGAGCTGCCCAGCATGCACCCATCTTCCGTGTCTTCGAGACAGCGGGCAAACACGCGTCTGCCGGACCGGTTCTCCGGAACGGCCTGCACAGCGGAATCCGGCCTCGATCTCCTCGGGCAACGCCGGATGGATGCTACCGTTCGCCTCGTGGTCCCCGGGAGCGTCCGACCTCGTGAGACGGGCGTCATTTGCCTTGGGCATCCCGAAGGTCAGCACCGGCGAAGGCGAGTTCCTGGTCGGGCTGTTGCCTGAGCCTTGCGTGATCGTCGTGACCCAGATCCTCGCGAGCGGACTGGGATGGTGGAGGTGGAGCTTCAGTCCTCACCGGGCGGCGATGCCGCGGTGTGGACGGCGGTGAGCGGGGGACACAACCGATGAACCACGACCCGCAGGGTGAGGAGCAAGCCAACGTGACGCCGCGTCTGGCCGAGCTCACCTTCCGGTTCTGGGTGCTGTTGGTGCTGACCGGAATCGCCGCTGGTCTTGGCGCAATCGTGATGATGGGGATCCTCCGGACCGTGCAACACATCGCGCTCGGATATCACTCCGGGGAATATTCGACCGCCGCCTCCCACCGCAGCGACCTGAGATTGGTGGTGGTGTTGGCGGTGGGAGGTCTCGTCACCGGGCTGGGGCTGTGGATCATGCGGAACCATGGCGGTACGGGAGGCGAACCAACCCATGTCGTGTGGTCCAGTACGGGGAAGCTCTCGCTGGTGCGGACGCTGATCAGCGGAGCGCTCTCCGAGGTCACCGTCGCCATGGGCGCTTCGCTCGGGCGTGAAGCAGCACCACAGCACGCCGGGGCCGCCTCGGGTGACGCGTTGGCCCGCCGCTTCGGCCTGCCTCCCGGTCATCGGAGGCTGCTCATCGCCTGTGGGGCCGGTGCCGGACTGGCCGCTGTCTACAACGTCCCGCTGGCGGGGGCGCTGTTCACACTCGAGATCTACCTGGGCTCGATCAAGGTCTCCACAGCGCTTCCCGCATTGGCTGCGGCATCGATTGCGACCGCGGTCGGATGGATCGCCTTACCCGCCCGGGCCGTCTACGAACTTCCGACGCTGCCCAGCCCGACGCTCTCCTTGATGATCTTCGCGGTGGTGATCGGCCCCGTGCTCGGTGTGGTGTCCGCTGGCTATGTGAAAGCGATCGCCTGGGCGAGCAACCGCCAGCCCACCGGCCGCCGTCTCCTCGTCGCACCGCTTTTCGTGTTCACCGTCTTGGGAGTGGCTGCCATTCGTTACCCGTTGCTCCTGGGAAACGGTGTCGATCTCGCCCAGTTCGCCTTCGTCGGAAGTGCGGGTCTCTTGACGCTCGCGATCCTCAGCGTTCTGAAGCCTCTGGCCACGGTGTCGTGCCTTCGAAGTGGGGCCTACGGCGGACTCTTCACTCCGACACTCAGCTTCGGTGCGATAGTCGGCGCATTCACAGGTCACCTTTGGATCACGGCGTGGCCTGGCTCGCCGATGACCAGCTACGTGGTCGTCGTCACCGCTGGTGTGCTGGCGGCTGCGATCGAGGCACCTGTGACCGGGGCGGCCTTCCTCCTCGAGCTCACCCACACCACCACAGCCGTGTTGGTACCGATCTTGATCGCCGTCGTCGGTGCGACCCTGGTCGCACGGCGTCTCGACCTGAGGTCTGTCTACACCGCCCGCTCCGAGACGGGCTCCACGCCCCAGCGGTGAGGAGTGGTCTTCATCCGAACCCGGCCGAACGTGAGCCGTGAACGGCCCTTCGGGTTGCTTCGGCCGGAGCTCACCTGCTCGTGCACACACCCATTCTCGACGACGGCCGCAGTGCTTCCCCGGCCGCCTTCCCGCCGGGCAGGACGATGACCGGCAGCGGCTGGCGATCGCCCGGGTGAGGCTCGCCTTGCATAGGGGCCCATTGGTGATGGCATGATGAACAGACATCTGGGGGGCGAGTGCTATGCGAATTCTTGGCCGGGTCAGGATCACATCGCTGTTGGTGGTTGCAACGACCGCCTTCATGCTCATCGGCCCGGTGGCCGTCGGCGCCTCTGGTGGTGCGACGCCGCTGGTCCGCGGCGGCACATCTGGCGTCGTTCGGGCCCACTCCGGCCGTGCAGGTCGTGGGCCAGCCGGTTCCGCCGGGGCGCAACCGCAACGGCCCGGAACCACCACCCCCCCAGGTGGCAATGGTTTCGTAGGCAGGGGTTCGGTGGACGAAGCTTGGCTGACCGGGGCCAATCCGGGTGACCGGATCACCCTCATGCGGCGAGGGCTGCAGGTTTCGAATGCAGCCAATCCTGCCAACGCCGATTCCCTCGGCTCGTTGATCATCCGGAACCTCACCCCCGGACCTGGATACTTTTGGGTAGACGACACCACGGGCCAGCACACCGCCCGTTTCGCCGTTCTCGCCCCCGGCAAAAATCCCCGGACCAATTCAGCGCTCTACACCGACCAGCCGATGCACCAGGGGCTCAACTACATCACCATGCGCGACGGCATCAAGCTGGCCGCAACGGTGCGCTATCCATACGGCGTGGTCTGCTCTGCGACCAGTCCGTGTCCGACGGTCATCGAGTACTCGGGATACAACGTCGCCGGTCCGACAGACCCGATTCCGGGCCTCATCTCTCAGGTCCTCAAGACGCCTTGCAGCGCGTGCGGCAACCCTAATCTGCTTCCCGACACCGCCACCTACGTGGGTGCGGTCGTGGCTCGTGTCGCCGGCTTCGCCACGGTCAGTCTCCAGATGCGGGGAACCGGGTGCTCGGGGGGCGCCTTCGACCTCTTCGGTTACCCGTCCGACTACGACGCCTACGACGCCATCGAAATCGTGGCCCATCAGTCGTGGGTGGCTCACCACAGAGTCGGCATGGTCGGCATCAGCTACTCGGGGCTGTCACAGTTCCCGGCAGCGGGCACCGATCCCCCGGGCCTGGCCGCCATAGCGCCGATGAGCCCCACCGACGATCTCTTCTCCACCGGCTATCCCGGTGGGATCTACAACGATGGCTTCGCCGCAAGCTGGATCAGCTCGCGAATCAACGATGCCATGCCGGCCGCGACCCGCAGCGATGGTCACCTGGTGCCCCTCGCCCCGACTCCGGTGGCGAACGTGGGCCAGCCATGGACCTATTACGAGATCGACGCGGAACTGGCAGCCAGCGGTGGAGCGTCTTCCACCTGCCTTGCCAATCAGGCCCTCCACTACCAATCGCAAAGCCTCGCAAGCCTGGTCGGCCCCCAGCTGGTCGCGCCGGGCACGGGGCCGGGCCGGATGCCATCCCTGTTCGATCGTCGATCCATGACCAACTGGGCTCGCCAGGTGAGGGTCCCAGTCTTTCTGTCTGGCGCACTCCAGGACGAACAGACCGGTCCACAGTGGCCTGCCTTGATCGACGCGATCCCGAAGACCACCCCCGTGTTCGCCAACATGGTCAACGGTGGCCACATCGACTCGACAGACCCCCAGACCATCAGCCGATGGCTCGAATTCCTCGACATCTACGTCGCCCAGAAGGTTCCCACCGAGCCTGATGCGCTGGCCGCCGCCGTCCTCGACAATTTCGCCAGCGTCGCCTCGAACGTCTCGTCTCAGGCACCCTTGCCGGCGATCCGATTCACACAGGCCACAAACGTGGCCAGTGCTCGGGCCCAGTTCGTGGCCCAGACCCCGCTGGTGCGGGTGCTGTTCGACAATGGGGCCGGTGCAGCCGGGCCGGGGGCCATCCAGTCCACCTACTCGGCCAACTTCTCCAGCTGGCCGCCGGTCGGGAGGGTCAAGAGGCTCTACTTCAGTTTCAACGGACGGTTTCGCACGAGACCTCCCGCAACACAGAGGAGCACGACCTTCACCCTCGACCCTACGGCGCGGCCGGCGACCAGCCTGCCCCCCGGCGGGAATGCATGGGCGGCTGATCCGGGATGGGACTGGACGCCGGTGCCCGCGGCAGACGGTATCGCGTTCCAGACCGCTCCCTTCAGGACCGCCACCACCATCGTCGGACCAGCCACGCTGGATCTCTGGGTCAGAGCTGCCGCCCCAGTCGAGGACTTCCAGGCGACCATTACCGAGGTCCGACCTTCGGCCGGCCAAGAAGAGTACATCACCTCCGGATTTCTGCGTAGCTCGAACCAGGTCGATCAGCCCAACTCGACGGCCCTGTTCACCAATCCCACCTATCTCGGTAGCGATTCCCTCGACCTGTCTCCGAACACTTACTCACTGGTCAAGATCCCGATCGACCCGATCGCTCACACCTTCAGGCCGGGCACCGAGCTCCGAGTCGTGGTCTCGGCTCCCGGTGGTGATCGCCCGATCTGGGAATTCGACACGCTCGACAACGGTCAGTCGGCCACGGTTGGCTTCGGTGGAGCGGCAGCTTCGGCTCTGGTGGTCAACGCAGTGAGCGGTGTGAAGGCCACAACGACCCTGCCGGCGTGCAACTCGTTGCGTGGAGAACCCTGCCGGGCGTACCAGCCTGAGGGGAACCAGCCCTTCGGTGGTGGGGTGGCCAAGGCACGTCCCTGACTGCACTCGGCGGCATCGACCAGGGGTGGCCGCCGGGATCTGACGATTGGAGCGAGCAAACGGCCCCTCCGCCCAGCCCGATCCCAATTGCTGGCGGGGACCGTGCGGTGCCAGGCTGCCGACCGTGAGGACCACCCCAAAGGACGCCACCGAGCGCACGAGCTCGCTCAACAGCCAGCGAGCCCTCCGTTTCGACCCCGAAGACTTCGACCGGGCTGAACGCGGTCGCCTTGCGCAGCATCCCACCGGGGTGATCGAGTCACCCTTCGGCACGGTGATCGACGTCAACCGATACGAGTTCGTCGTCCGCGGCAGCGACAACCCGGACACCGTGCACCCGAGCCTGTGGCGCCAGGCCCAGTTGAACGGCATCCACGGCCTGTTCGAGGTGGCACCGGGCATCTGGCAGGTACGGGGATACGACATCTCGAACGTCACCTTCGTGGCCGGCGAGACTGGCTGGATCGTGATCGACCCGCTGACCGTCGAACCGTGTGCCCGGGCCTGCCTCGATCTGGCCAACAGCCGACTCGGTGAGCGGCCCGTGGTGGCGGTGATTTACACCCACTCGCACGCCGACCACTTCGGCGGTGTGCTCGGGGTGACCACCGTATCCGACGTTGCCTCTGGGCGGTGCCGGATCCTGGCACCTGAGCACTTCCTGGCGGAAGCGGTGGGTGAGAATGTGATTGCCGGGCCGGCAATGCTGCGTCGTGCCGCTTACCAGTTCGGTCCACTCCTCCAGGCCGGTCCGCGGGGCCATGTCGACTGTGGCCTCGGGAAGGCCATCCCCTTCTGGCCGTCGGACCTCGTCGCGCCCACCGAGGAGATCACAGAGACGGGAACCGAGCTGGACGTGGACGGCATCCGTATCCTCTTCCAGTTGACACCGGAGACCGAAGCCCCCGCCGAGATGAACTTCTACTCACCTGACCGGGGCTGGCTGTGCACGGCTGAAAACTGTACCCAGACCATGCACAACCTGGTGCCGATCCGCGGCGCGCTGGTGCGCAATGCCCTCCGGTGGTCGAAGTACATCGCTGAGCTGATCGATCTGGTCGGACCTCGCGTCGAACTCCAGTTCGCCTCGCACCACTGGCCCCGGTGGGGAAATGGAGATGTCCTCACCTATCTGGCTCTCCAGCGGGATCTCTACCGTTGGATGCACGATCAGACCATGCGCTACGCCAACCACGGTCAGACCGCCACCGAGATCGCCGAGCTCCTCGAGCTCCCCGCCGACTTCGCCTCTCACGCCCATACGACCGGTTACTACGGTGATCTCGTTCACAACGTGAAGGCCGTCTACCAGCGCTATCTGAGCTTCTACGATGGCAATCCGGCCCACCTCTGGCAGCTCCCACCAACTGAAGCGGGGCTTCGATACGTCGAGCTGGCCGGAGGTCCCGAAAGGCTGTTGGGCGCTGCCCGGAAAGCCTTTGCCGATGGCGACTACCGATGGGTCGCCGAGCTGGTCAATCATCTCGTCTTTGCCGCCCCCGAGAACACGGAGGCGCTCGAGCTCCAAGCCGATGCCCTCGAGCAACTCGGGTACCAGTCCCAGTCAGCCACATTCCGCAACGCCTACCTGACCGGCGCTGAAGAGCTTCGACACGGGACGCTGCCCCGCCGCCCAGTTCCGATGAGCGGCTACTACGACGCCATGTCCGTGGAGCAGATCTTCGACTCGATGGGTGTCAGGCTGAAGGCGGAAGAGGTCGGAGGACTGTCGGTCTCTGTGAACTTCGTCTTCACCGATCTCGACGAGCGCTGGGTACTTTCTTTGGCCAACCGGGCGCTCCACTGCGCTTCGAACCGGAACGATCCCAAAGCATCCGTCACCATCAATATCGACAAGCAGGGCCTGCGTGAGGTGCTCGAGGGGACGAGCACGATCGGCGACCTGGTGACCACCGGCAAAGCGATGGCATCGGGCGACCTCGTTGCCGCCGGTGCCATCTTCGACCATCTCGACGAGTTCTACACCTTTTTCCCGATAGTCGTTCCCTGAGCCGCTAGGACCGGCGATCCCTCGCTGCACCGGTTGCGGTTGAGGGCGAACGCCTCCTCGATGCACTTGGAGGGTACAGGCCTGCCGAGGTGAAACCCCTGTACCACATCACACCCCAATCCTTGCACGGTGGTGAGTTCGAGCTCGGTCTCCACTCCTTCGGCCACGACTTCGAGTCCGAGATCGTGAGCCAACCTGATCACAGCAGCCATGATCCGAGTGTCACCATGCTCGGCCACGTCCTTCACAAATCCACGGTCCACCTTCAGTTGATCGACAGGAAATCGGCGAAGGTAGGCCAGGGACGAGTAGCCCGTACCGAAGTCGTCGATCGAGAGTCGAACGCCGAGGGCCTTCAGCTCACTCAGGACGGCCTCGTGGTCCTCGTGCTCGCCGAGGAGGATGCTCTCGGTGATCTCCAGCACCAACCGGTCGGGCTGTAACCCGGTCGAAGTGAGCACCTCGCGGACCAAGGCGGGAAACCCGGTGTCGTTGAGCTGACGGCCCGAGACGTTGACGGACATCTGGAGGTTCTCTCCGAGGGTCCGATTCCACTCCACGGCCTGCCGGCACGCTTCCTCGAGCACCCATGCCCCGATGTCGACCATCAGACCGGACTCTTCGGCCACCGGGATGAATTCCAGCGGTGGGATCATCCCCTGATCCGGGTGCTCCCAGCGGAGCAGGGCCTCGAACCCGACCACGGCCTCGCTTCCCGATTCGCAAACTGGCTGGTAGGCCAGGCGCAGCTCGTGGCGTTCCAAGGCCCGGTGCAGTCCACTGGCCATGGCGAACCGGATCGGACAAGGACCCTCTCCGAGCTCGGCGACGGCCACCCGGTTCCGTCCCGCCCGCTTCACTGTGTACATCGTCGTATCGGCTCGGGCCAGAACGTCCTCGGACCGGGATCCGGCCCCGGTGACGACGGCGACCCCCACGCTCGCGGTCACGTAGAACGACTCTCCGCCACTTTCGACCGGTGCGCTCGAAGCACTTCGCAACCGTTCGGCCAGTACACTCGCATCTTCGACTGGCTTGCTCAGATCCTCGAAGAGCACGACGAACTCGTCACCGCCGAACCGGGCGATCGTGTCCCCCGGCCTGATCTGGGCGGCGAACCTCGCGGCCATCGCGATGAGCAGTTCGTCTCCACGGGCATGACCGTGGACGTCATTGATCGTCTTGAAATTGTCCAGATCGACGAAGGAAACCGCCAGTCCCCCCGGATGGCGCTCCAGACGGCTGATTGCCCGGTCGAGTTGTGCCAGGAGCACGGACCTGTTGGCCAGCCCGGTCAACGGATCGTGCAGTGCCAGGTGGGAGAGCTGTTCGTGCAACACCCGAAGCT
>DAHUZT010000052.1 GCA_027315005.1 Acidimicrobiaceae bacterium
CGGCAACATCCACCTGCGCACCGCCCTGGTCGAGTCCGCCTGGTCCTACCAGCACCGCCCGGCCACCGGTGCGGTCATCGCCAAACGACAAGCCCGGGCCAGCGATGAGACCGTCGCCCGAGCCTGGAAGGCCCAGATCCACCTGACGTCCAAGTTCCGCCGGCTTTCGGCCACCAAGAGCTCCCGCAACATCGTGGTGACCGCGGTGGCGAGGGAGCTGGCCGGGTTCCTGTGGGCCGAGATGGTCGCCTGAGATGTCTCCCCACCAGCTCGCTCCACCCTCGGCGGGGTCGTGAGCGAGGCCTCCACCATGCACCGGGCCGCCGCCGCGGCAGAGAAGATCCCCGTTTCGGCTGTGCGCCCCCGGACCCCCCGGTCCGGACGCGATTTCAGTGAGGGGCACCGTTCTGCGCATCGTCATCTTGCGGTGAGAACCCGCGAACATCAGCGTGGCGGTTCGTCGAACCGCACCTGTGTCCCGGTGCATGGTCGAGTTCTCGACCGATCCCCGCCGCGAACCGTGGGGAGCGCGTAGCAGCCGCCACCCCTGCGTCAAGACCGTTCGTCCTCGCTTCGCTGCGGGCGCTCCGTCCTGACGCAGGGGCCCCGTCGACTGCTCAGGTCCACTCAGGCATCGAACCTCCGGTTCGACGCGCCCAGAAACCACTCCGCACGAGATCCGCGCGGGAGGTTGACACTCCGTTCCACATCAGCCGTGCAGTAGCCGCCCCGGCCGCGGCCGGTTCAGCTGCCCATGGTGCGGTAGCGCCGGGGGACGGCCTGGACCAGGCGGACCGTGCCCTCTTCTTCGAGGCGCTGGAGGACGTTTGCGACCGCGCCCGCGGACCTGCCCCGAGGCCCTTGGCGATGGCCGTCGGCCCAAGGCCGTCGCCGTCCGGATCGCGCTCGGCATGGGCTGCGAGGTAGGCCAGGACGAGATCGCGCAGGGCACCTTTCCCCAGCCGGCCGGCAGGCGCCCCATCAGGGCCGTCCCCGGCGGGCGGGGTGCCGGGGGTGTCGGCCACGGCGAGATGCCGGCGGTCGGGGAGGTGCCGGCCACCCTCCCGCCCTCCGGGGGTGCGGCGGGCGGTGCCTGCCTGCTCCAAGGCGGCAAGACACCTCGCCGCGGTCGACCGGCCGATGCCGGCCACCTCGGCCAGGCCGGCGGCGGTCGCTCCCGGGTGGGCCGAGAGGGCGGCGTCGCTGGGGGTGGACGTGGGCGTCGTGGTGGTCATGACCTGCTCCTTTTGTTCGTTGGGGCAACGCCCACGAGGAGCTACCTCCACCTCTCGGCCCACCTCAAGGCCATCCCGGCCAAGAAACCGGTGTCCGGAAACGAGCCTCAGACCCCTATTTGGGGGCTGGCACGCCTCCGGTCGTGGGCCGCCCAGGGCCCCGACCCCATCCCCATCCCCATCCACCCCCACGATCCGTCACCGTCGCCGCGACCCGGTGCCCCTCGCCGTCTGGCCGGTGGCCCAGCGAAGCGCCCAGTACCAACGGGCCGGCCGCTACCACCCCGGCTGCGCCGCGCATCCGGGCAAGATGCTCCCCGCCCTCGCCCGGTGCATCGTCGCCGAGTACTCTCGCCCCGGCCAGCTGGTCGTCGACCCCCTCGCCGGGAGCGGGACCACCCTCGTCGAAGCCGCCCTCTTCGGACGCCGAGCCATCGGCGTCGAGCTCGAAGCCCGTTGGGCCGACCTGGCCCGGGAAAACGCGGAGCATGTCCTCCGTCCCGAGCACCGCCAGCTCGTCGAGGTCTACCAAGGCGACGCCACCGATCTGGCCACCCTGCTCGGCGACGACTCCGGGCGGGTCGACCTCGTCTGCACCTCACCGCCGTACGCCTGTGACGTCGGGAACGTCGACAAGGCGAACTGGGACCGAGGCGGCGACCTCTGTCCGACCAGCGAGCGGAACTACTCGAGCGACAAGGCCAACCTCGGCCACGCGCGGGGCGCCGCCTACGAGGCGGCCATGGCCACCATCTACGGCGCCTGCTTCACCGTGCTGCGCCCCGGCGGGATCCTCGCCGTCGTCACCAAGAACACCCGCAGGAAGGGCCGCACCCTCGACCTCGCCGGCCTGACCGTCGCCCTGGCCGAAGCCGCCGGGTTCACCTACCTCCAACACGTCATCGCGCTGCACGCCGCGATCCGCGACGACGACCTCGCGGCCCGCCCTTCGTTCTGGCAGCGCACCCAAACCCACCAAGCCCGCACCCGAGGCGAACCGGCCCACCTCGTGGTCCACGAGGACCTCTGCGTGTTCTCGGCCGGCCCCGCCCAGCTCACCCCCGCACCCCAGGAGACCGCCCATGCCCACTGACCTTCCCCTCTCGGTCTGGCGCAGCGCCCAACAGCCAGCCCGCGCTCAGCGGGCCGGCCGCTACGTCGAGCTGTCCGGCACCCACCCCGCACGCATGCTCTCCGCCATCGCGAAACGCGCCATCGCCACCTACACCAAGCCCGGCGACCTCGTCGTCGACCCGCTCTGCGGGGTTGGCACCACCCTGGTCGAAGCCGCCCACTTGTGGCGCGACGCCATCGGCATCGAGTACGAACAGCACTGGGCCGACCTCGCGGCTGGCAACGTCGCCCACGCCCGATCCCAAGGCGCCACCGGAGAGGGTGAGGTCATCTGCGGCGACGGCCGCGACGTCGCCAGCCTCGTCGACCCCGCGGTGCGTGGGCTCGTCGCCCTCGTCCTCACCTCGCCCCCCTACGGGCCGTCTCTCCACGGACAGGTCACCGCCGTCCCCGGAGGTGGCGTGCGCAAGTCCCACGACCGGTACTCGACCGACCCGGCCAACCTCGCCCATGTCGGCCTCACCGGGCTGCTCGACGCCATGCGGGTGATGTTCACCGGGGTCGCCGTCCTGCTCCGGCCCGGCGGCATGGTGGTCATGGCCGTGCGCCCGTGGTGGCGAAGCGGCCGGCTGATCGACCTCCCCGGCGCCCTCGCCCGGGTCGGCGAGCAAGCCGGCCTCGTCCTCTACGAGCGCAACGTCGCCTTCATCTGCGGTCTTCGCGACGACCAGCTCGTCCCCCGGGCGTCGTTCTTCGCCCTCGAACAGGTCCGCAAAGCCCGCGCCCGGGGCGTCCCTCGCCTGGTCACCGCCCACGAAGACCTCATCGCGTGGAGGAAGGCGCCACCCTCCGTGAGTTCAGCCAAAGTGAAGGTTCCCCAGCTGGAACCCAAGGGCCCGGGGCAGTGAACGACGGCACCCGCACGCCAACAGCGCATCCGACTCGCCGGCGCCACCCGGCCAGTGAGATCCGGTTGCTGTCGCCCACCTACCTCCTGATGACCCCCGGGACAAGAGGAGCGGGCCGTCGAGGCGATCGCCGGCATGCTTGGCGAAGCCGAGCAGCGCCGAACACGCACATCCCCGGCGCCTTGACAGCGCCAGCGCGTCGAGGTCTCCTCTCGTCACCCGGCCCAGCCCGGGCGGATCGGAGAAGCCCATGACCGCCACCAAACGACGAGGCGCACCGGCCCCGGCTGCCACCTTGGGGGGCGGGGGCGGGCACACCCGGGTCGCCTGCTACCTGCGTATCTCGACCGACGAGGAGCACCAGCCGTTCTCCCTCGGCGCCCAGGAGACCCGCCTGGCCGCGTTCGTCGCCAGCCAGCCGGGCCGGGCCGGGAACACGCGAAGACCTACACCGACCAGATCTCCGGCGCCTACGCTGAGCGGCCCGCCCTCGACCAGGCGCTTCGCGACGCCCGCCTCGGCCGCTACGACATCCTCCTCGTCTACCGCGTCGACCGCTTCGCCCGGTCATTGAAGGTCCTCTTCGGCCTGCTCGAAGAGCTGGAGCAGGCAGGCGTCGCGTTCCGCTCCGCCACCGAGCCCATCGACACCTCCACCCCCGCCGGGCGGATGCTCGTCCAGCTCCTCGGCGTGTTCGCCGAATTCGAGCGGGCCACCATCATCGACCGCGTCGTGGCCGGCATGGAACGAAAAGCCTCCCGCGGAGGGTGGCCCGGCGGGGCCATCCCCTACGGGCTGCGCTTCGACGACGACATGCACCTCGCAATCGAGCAGAGCGAGTTCCCTCTCGTGGAGCGGATCTTCACCCGCTACGGCATCGACCAAGCCGGGGCCGCCACCATCGCCTCAGAGCTCAACGCCGATGCCTGCCGCACCCGGAGCGGCCGGCGCTGGTCACCTCAGGCGGTCCTGTTCATCCTGCGCAACCGCAGCTACCTCAGCGAGGTGTCCTTCCGCGACGTCTGTCACCAACCCGAGGAGTCCCTCATCGACCTGGTCCTCTTCGAGCGGGCCCAGGCGCTCCTCGCCGAGCGCGGCGAAAGCTGCGACCGGCGCATGACCCACGCCCACCCCGACTACCTGCTCACCGGGCTCATCACCTGCGGGCGCTGCGGGTGCAACTACGTCGGCGTCGCCGCCGCGGGACGAGGCCACCGCTACCGCTACTACGCCTGCTTCACCCGCCAGAGCTACGGCAAAGACGCCTGCGACAGCGAGCGCATCCGCGCGGATGTCCTCGAAGCCACCGTCCTCGACGCCGTGGTCGACTGCTACGCCGATCCCGACCTCATCGCACGCGCCATCGCGGTCAAGACCCAGCAGGTCGCGACCTCGACCCGCCAACACAAAGACGAGATCGACGCTGTCACCGCCGAACTGAAAAAGACCGAAGCCGCCATCGAGCGCTACATCCTCGCCTTCGAAGCCGGCACCGTCAGCGACGAGATGTTCGGCCCCCGCGTACGCGACCTCGGCGACCGAGCCCGCACCCTCAAGTCCCGCCGCGACGAACTGGCCGAGGCAGCACAGGTAGCCACCATGGACCCTCCCGCCCAAGCGGACCTCGACGCGCTACGTGCCGAACTGGAAGACCTCATCGCGTCCGGCTCCGACACCCGACGCAAGGCCGTCGCCCAGGCGTTCGTCCACCGCCTCGTCGTAGTCGAGCCCGGCACCATCCAACCGACCTACCTCATACGAGGCGGCCTCCCCACCGACCTCGCCGAAGAACCCCACCAAACCGCACCCAAGTCGACGTCTCGCGCCGTGACAGATTCAGTGGGCGCTGCCGGAGTCGAACCGACGACCTGCTGGTTGTAAGCCAGCTGCTCTGACCAGCTGAGCTAAGCGCCCGCGTCAGGGCAAGAGGGTAGTGCCCCGCCCGACCATCCCCGGCCACCTCGGAGCTGCCTCGGAGCCGCCTTCGTCACGACGCCGCTCGTATCACTGCCTGGCTCAGTTCGGGGGTGGCGGCCGCCACCGGGGTGCGACGGGCACCGTGTTCGAGGACGACCAGGTCACGTCCGGACAACTCGCGGACGACGGCGCCGGCCTCGCTGCAGACCAACATGCCACCGAGATAGTCCCAGCTGCCGAGCTCCGAGCCCCCGACGACCGCGTAGGCATCGAGCATGCCCTCAGCTACTGCGCAGAGATCGAGGGCGGCTGCGCCGAGGCTTCGATACTGCGACCAACCGAAGTAGCGGAAGGGATATCCCGAAAACCCGACGATGGCATGGGCCAGGCTCGTGCAACCCGATGGCCGGACCGGCCGGCCGTCCCGCACGGCACCACCACCTCGGACCGCCTCGTAACGGGCACCGGACACTTGGTTGACCACGACCGCTGCCCTCGGGCCGTCTGCATCGACGGCACACAGACTGGTGGCGTACCAGGGAATGCCCCGTGCAGCATTGGTCGAACCGTCGAGCGGATCGACGACGACCATCGTCTCGCGCTCGGGATGATGAGCTCCGGACTCCTCCGACAGGATCCCGAACCCCGCTCGATCGAGGATGTCCACCGCGGCGGCATCGGCGACCAGGTCAGAGTGGTACTGACCCTTCCGGGTCCCCGACGGGCCCCAGTTTTCGAGCGTGCCGAGTGCCTGACTCACCGCCGCCGCTGCTTCGCGAAGGACCTCGATCAGGGTTCCGTCTTGCACTGGGTCGACGTTACCGGAGCGGCTCACCGGCCGGTAGGCTTACAGGTCTGTGGCAGTCATCGATGTGGCCGGGTACGTGGCCGACTTGAAGGATCACTCCGTCGACCACGGGTTCCACGTGCACGATGAGCGCCATTTCGTCGAGACGTACTCCCTTCGTCAGGTCTGGGAGGTGGAGCTCCACCCCGAAGACGGCTGCGGTGGTCCACTCGATCTGCACCTCGCTCTGGAGGTCGAGCCGAGGACCCTGCTGTCATTCGAGGACGCGGTGTTCGCCTTGACCGAGGATGAGGAGCCACCCGACGAATTCCACTTCCCGCTGACCTTCACCTGGGCCCTTCCCCCGCTTCCCAACGGTCCTGACCTACTGCGCCTGGCCATCGACCTGGCCGGGGTTGGGGGCATCGAGCTCCCCCTCGAGGTTTCAGCCATCGATTCGTATGCATCGGCCACCGACGCCGCCGAACGTCGCCTCAACATCGTGGCCCGCTCACCCGTCTCCCTCGCCCGAATCCTGGCAGGTGAGGAAATGCTGTGCGAGGTGTTCGACCGATGCCTCTCGGTCAGCCGGTACCTTCTCGACTCTGCCGGCAGCTGGCTGGGGTGACGCATTCCGCCCGCCGGCGAACGGTGCGGCGACTGATGGCGGGTGCTTCACTCACCGCGGGCCTCGGTCTCGGTCTGAGCGCCTGTGGTGGTGGCGGCACGGCGCTCGCACAGCAGGCGTGCGCCCACGTCAACCGGTCGATCTCACTGCTGCATCGGTCCGAGCATGCATCGGACCAGTCGCAGGCGAACCGGTTGAGCCAGGACGCCTACGATCAGCTCCGAGCCGCACTCCCCCTTGCGGCTCAGGCGGCCTATCACGACGGTCAGTGGCAGGCACTGATGACGACCATCTCCGAAAGCAACCGCGTTCCGGAATCGACCCTGGTCACAGCCCTGTCTGCCCAGTGCCAACAAGCCGATCAGTCGGGATTCGAACCCCCACCACGGAGTATCCCCCCGCCACCGTCCTCCTCTCCCTCTTCGTCCTGATCAACGACCTTCGAGGCTTCTCCGGACGGACCGCCGAACGGGCGGACAGATATGGCCGCCGAACTTTCGACCTCATGGACCGGGGCCGGGGGGTGTCCGCTTGCCGGTGTCCGGCACTGCCACCGGAGACGACGGCGTGCTCGCAGTAGCGGTTCCCGGGCTCAGCAAGGTACGCCCGGCCATCTGGATGCGACCCAGCCTGATCACCTCCGGAAGGACCCGTGCGTCCAACCACGAACCGGCGACAGCGGTGGGCAGGATGTGGACCCCATCGCCCGATCGGACCTGGACTCCGTTGAAGGATGCCGTGAACACCCCTCCCGGGCAGAGGAGACTGCCAAAATTGTCGACATGGACCGTGGCCGGATGCTGCCGGGCAACTCTGCGCACCATCGCGTTGTACTCGGCGAGGCGAACCGGAGAATCCTCGGGCCAGGGTTGACCATTGGGCTGCTCCCCCGTGTCGTAGCAAGGAGCGGTCATCAAGTCCAACAATGCACCCTTCGAGGTCGCGATCGCCACCGCCTGTTCGAGTGCCGCCATCAGTTGCGCGTCGAACACCGGCTCGCCGATGTGCATCCACTGTCCACCGATCAGACGTTCGGATACCTCCCAGCGGCCGGCGGCGAGTATCACCACATTCGGATTGAACTGCTTCAGGTCACCCTTCCACAACGCCGGCCACTGCTCGGAAGGAGGCGACGACGTGTTGCACGCGCGGGTCTCGGGGTACTCCAACCCATGGTTCCGATATCCGGTGCTTCGCAGGATGCCACACGCGATGATCGCCCCATTGACGATGTTCACGTCGTAGTTCTGCTGAGGCTGACTCGCCAGCATGGCGAATGCCATCGTCGCTGCAACGGAATCTCCGACCACCAGCACGCGGACCGGGGGCCCCGAGTACTGCGAACGTATCGACGGGACACCTCCGGCGGTCTCCGCCGCCGCCGGCATCGTCGCTGCCACGGTGAGCCCGATCACGCCGAGGAAGGCACCTGTCGTCATCAGCCAGGCCTTCCATTCGACGACCGAGCGGAACCTTCCCTGTCGGATGGGCTGCTCGATGACATAGTACGAGGCCGTGGCCACGACGAAGGTCAGTGTGATCCGAACCGCCAGCAATTCGTATCCGAACAAGTGCAATCGACCGCCATCGACGAACGCGAACAGGGGAAAATGCCACAGGTACAACCCGTAGGAGATCCTCCCCACGTACCGGAAGACCGGGTTCCCCAGTGACCGGGCAAGCGCGCCGGTCTGAGCGGTCACCACACAGAACAGCACGACCGCGACACCCGTGGCGAAGACGAGGTAGCCACCCTGGAACAGGAACCTCCCAGGTGCCTTCAACGTTGTGACCAGATACACGGCGGCGCCGACTGCCGCCCAACCGAGTGCCTGAACGATCATCCGGACCATGCGGTTGTCGATCTCCCACGCGGTGATCAAGAGTAGGGAGCCACCTCGGCGACGATGGAGGTCCCGCCGATGGCGGAGGGGTGCACTGTCCCCGGCGGTACCCGACGCCGGATGCGATCGGGTGCTCCGCTCATCTCGCTGAACCGCGGTGCCGGATGGGGCCAGCGGTCTCCGGCGCTCGGCCCACATGGCCATACCGATGGCGAGTGCGGCCCCGATCAGGATGTCCTGGCTTCGTGTGTCGGTGCTCTCGTAGAGCCGCATCACCGACGCCCCTGATCGGTAGGACAGCGCCATGTCCAGAGCGGAGCCCAGCGCGCCGAGACCTGCTGCGGCCATGACTGGCCAGAGCCGTCGAGATGGCCGTAGACGTCGCCCCACCTGGAGAAGCACCAGGACGACCGGAGGCCAGATGATGTAGAACTGTTCTTCTATCGACAGCGACCACATGTGCTGGAGAGGACTGGGCTGGGCGGTCAGCACGAAGTAGTTACTGCCTATGGCGATGAAGTGCCAGTTGGCCACGTAGAAGAGTGTGGACAGCACGTCGAGTCGCAGATTGGCGTACTGACCCGGCGTTGCCAGCAACTTGGTTGCGATTGCCACTGCCGCGAGCATCACCAGAAGAGCCGGCAACAAGCGACGTGCCCGCCTGGCCCAGAACGCTCCGAGCTTGATGGTCAGCTTCCGGGCCCACTCCCCCAGCAACAACGAGGTGATCAGGAAGCCGGAGAGGACGAAGAACACGTCGATGGTCAGAAACCCGCCCCTGGCCGAGGGCAGCCCACCGTGGTACAGCATGAGTCCCGAGACCGAGACCGCCCGTAGGCCATCCAGAGCCGGAACGTAGGAGAGGACGATGGGGCGACCCCGACCGGACCGGCGCCCGGCTTGCGGCTTGGACTGCCGGTGGGCACCACGACGCATCAGTTGAGTGTCCCTACGGTCCTCACCGTCTCGGCGCTCCGACCGTGGATCCGTCTCCTTGTCGGGGCCGGCGCGCTCTCGCCACGGTCACGGATGTCCGGCCGCGTCCCGGGTTGGAACCACGCCGATCCGACGTTCCCAGTCGACCGGTACCTCAGACGTCCGGTGTATACCCGGCAGGCAGGTTGATCGTCTTCTTCTCCAGGAAGAGCTCGAGCCCGTCCTCTCCGAATTCGCGGCCCACTCCAGAGGCCTTGTACCCCCCGAACGGTGAGCTGAAGTCGATGGGAACGTTCGAGTTGACCATGTAGGTCCCTGTTCTCACTTGCCGCGCCACACCGAGGCCACGATCGTTGTCACCGCTGAAGACGGCGCCGCACAGCCCGTACTCGGAGTCATTGGCGATGCGGACGGCGTCGGCTTCGTCCTCGTAGGGGATCACCGACAAAACGGGTCCGAAGATCTCCTCCTGTGCGATCCTCATCGTATTGTCGACGTCGACGAAGACCGTCGGCTCCACGAACCATCCTTTTTCGAGACCATCGGGACGCCCACCCCCGATGGCGACTTTCGCCCCCTCCTCCTGTCCGATCCGGATGTAGTTCTCGACTCGGTCGCGCTGGCGCTCGGCGACCAGCGGTCCGACCTCGGTCGCCGGATCTAGTGCATCGCCGACGGTCATCGCCTTCACGCTCTCCACCAGTGCCTCGGTGACCTCCGAATACCTGCTGCGGGGGGCCAGGATGCGAGTGAGCGAGATACAGGCCTCTCCGTTGTTCATGATCGCGTTGGGAAGCATCAGAGGAACCGCCTCTTCGAGCTTGGCATCGTCGAGGAGGATGGCGGCCGACTTCCCACCGAGCTCGAGGCTGAACCGTTTGAGATTGGCTCCGCAGGCGGCGCCGATCTTGCGCCCCGCGGCTGTCGAACCGGTGAACGAGACCTTGTCGACGCCCTGATGGTTCACCAGGTACTCACCAACCTCGCGCCCGGCCGGCACTACGCTCAGCACACCCTCGGGGAGCCCGGCGTCCGTGAACAGTTCGGCGAGGACATTGGCATCGAGTGGCGTCTCCGGTGCCGGCTTGAACACGACAGAGCTACCGGAGAGGAGAGCCGGTGCCAGCTTGGCACAGGCCAAGAAGAGCGGTACGTTCCACGGCGTGATGGCGGCTACCACCCCAACGGGCTCCTTCGACACCATCACCGGACCAAGCAGTCCAACATGGACCGTGTCGAAGGCAAACGTCGATCCGAGCCCGGCGTAGTAGTCGAGGATCATGGTCGGGGCCAGAACCTGGGCCATCGACCCCCAGGCGATCGGCGAACCCATCTCATTGGAGATCAGCTCGGCCATCCCCTGGAGATCGTCGCGGATCGCCTCGGACACCTTCGTCAGCACCACTGCACGGTCCGAGGGTGCCATAGAGGGCCACGGACCGTTCTCGAATGCATCACGAGCCGAGGCGACCGCCCGGTCGACGTCGGCCTCCTTCGCCTCGGGAACCCTCCCCACCACTTCCTCAGTGGTGGGAGATATCACTTCGAACACCGAGTTGGACGATGGCTCGACCCACTCCCCTCCGATGAACAGCCGGTCATAGGACTTCACGGGGGCCCTCCCTGTAGTGCATTCCACCTGCAGTCGGCGGTTCGAGCTGCAGTGTTGACGACAACGGCCTCGAACGTCCCGGTCCCTGAACCGGGCCGGCGGACCGCCAACGGCCCGACTGTACTCCTCTGCGGGGCGAAGGTGGACACGGCTCACCGTGACTACGCTCACCTCATCGCATGCTGATCCTGGGTGCGGGCGACCGAGGCCACCGCGGTCGGATCGCGGTGCGCCCTGAAGAGGGGCCCATGACCGGTGGCACAGAGCCCCGGGACACAGAGCCCCCGCTCCAGCAGGCATGCGGCCACAGGACGATCCACCGACAAATCCAGGAGTGAACGTGCTCTCACCGCTCGACGACTATCCCGTCCACCAGATCTCGGAACCGATGCGGCACGTGGGTACTTCAGATCGAAATTTCTACGATCGCTACTACTTCAACATCTTCGGTGCGGACGGTGTCCATGGCACCGAGGACGAGCTCTTCGCAGTCATCGGCATCGGTCAGTACCCGAACCTCGGCGTGTCAGACGCCTTCCTCTCCGTCCTGTGGAGTGATGAACACCGGGTGGTGCGCGCGTCGCGGACGCTCGGCTCCGACCGCATGGATGCCTCCGTCGGTCCGATCAGGATCCAGGTCAGAAGGGGGTTGGAGCAGATCAAGGTCAGCTGCGAACCGAACGAATGGGGCATCGAGCTGGACGCGGTCTTCGACGCCTTCTCCGAAGCACATCTCGAGGCCCGCCATTTCGATCGGCAGTTCAATCGGGTCACCTTCGACTCGACTCGTTTTGCCCAGCTCGGGTCCTGGAGTGGCAGGCTCAGAGTGGGTGCGCGTGAGGTCGAGCTGACACCGGAACGCTATTGGGGTTCACGCGACCGGTCGTGGGGGATCAGGCCGGTCGGAGAGCCCGAGCCGCCCGGGATCCGTGCCACGGATCCGGCGGGAGGGTTCTTCTGGATCTACGCTCCCGTCCGCTTCGGCGACCAGGCCCACGTGACCATCGTCCAGGAACGGCCGTCGGGGGAGCGGATCATGCAGGACGCCCATCGTGTCTTTCCCCTCGGATCGGGGCGCGATCCGGAGTGGTTGGGACGGCCCGAACACACCATTCGCTTCGTCCAAGGTACCCGCATGGTCGAGTCCGCCACACTCACCTATTTCGGCGCCCACGGTCGCAGAACGGCTGAGGTCGAAGTCCAGCCGCTTCTGACCTTTCCACTGCTGCTGGGAACGGGTTACGGGTTCGAACCCGATTGGAGGCACGGCATGTACCAGGGGGAACTCGTCGTCCAAGGACAGTCCGTCCCCCCCGTCGAACCGTCCTATGCCAACTGGGGTCTGACCGAGTACGCCGCTCGGTTCACGTCACAAGGCCATGTCGGCTACGGCATGTTCGAGTTCGCCGCCATGGGACCACACGAACGGTACGGCTTCAGCAGTTGGGAGTGATCCGCGGGACAGACACCCCAGGGTAGGTACGCGAGAACGTCTCGGGCGGCAGAAAACCCGAACTCGGTGAACCGGTCACGAGGCGGGTTTCACACTCCCCTCCTCCCAGTACGCCCTGAGCGAAGCGATTCGCCCGTCGTCGGATCGCCGGTAGACGTACACGCCTTCCACCTCCACGGCCGATCCTCCCGGGAAGGTGATCCGGATGGTCCCGACGTTGGCTGCCTCGTCTCCACAGAGGATCGACTGACGGATGGTGAACCGGATCGACTCGTTGGGAGCGATGACCGAATCGTAGAATGCGGCGATGGCCTGCTTGCCGTGGTGTCCATGACCGTCGGGGTCGAAGGCGGAGGGGCCGACCGGATCTTCGACGCAGGCGTCTTCGACGAAGAGTGCCAGCCATCCTTCGCGATCACGGGCCTCGACAGCCGACATCGACGCGCGAGCCAACTCCCGGGCCGTCCTCAACGCATCACCTCGGCCATCACCTCGTCGGCGAATCGCCGCAGGTTGTCGAGCTTGGTCTGCAGCGTCTCGGTGTCAGGTCCCACCGAGTAGGGCCATCGGAAGCCGACGATTACGTCGGTCACCCCTTGCACTTCGAGTCGGTGAATGCCTTCCACGCTGAATGCGTCTGGAGAGATCACATGGACCTCGTATGGTCTGGTGCTCGTACCTTCCTCGACCCGTAGGCGCTGTAGGCGCTCGATCAATGCGGGAAGCTCACGTGGATCACCACCGCCATGGAGCCAACCCTCTGCACGCGCCGCTCGGCGAAGTGCCGGCTCGGCATGTCCCCCGACCAGGACGGGTATCCGCTCGGTCGGGATGGGGTTGATCTTGATCGGTGGCAGATCGAACACCTCTCCGTGATATTCGAAGTACCCCCCCGCCGCGAGACCCCGCAGGATATCGAGCGATTCGTCCATGCGAACGCCTCGACCCTTCCAGGAAACGTCCACCACTTGGTAGTCCTCGGGCCACGGGCTGCTCCCCACCCCGAGGGACAACCGGTTTCCGGTGAGCACCGCCACCGAGGTCGCCTGCTTCGCTACCAGGAGTGGATGCCGTGTGGGCAATTTCAACACGAAAGTGACGAACCGGATCCGGTCGGTCACCGCGCCCATGGCTGCTATGAGCGAAAACGGTTCGATGAACGGCTTGTCCTCCAGGAACTCACGGCTGTGGTCCGGGGAGAACGGATAGGTGGAGTCAGAATCGAGGGGATAGAAGAGGCTGTCCGGGACGACGATACTGTCATATCCAGCCTCCTCGGCGGCACGAGCCAGCGGGAGGTAGTACGTCGGATCCACCATCGACTCGGCATACGAAAAGCGCATCGGTCAGCCCTGCCAGTCGATGTGAGCACGGATGGCACCATCTCCGGCGATCCACCCGTTCTCGCTCGCAAGCTCGATCATCGCCTGGAACGAGCCCAGCCACGCCGGAGAGACGTCCCTGCCCTCTTTCGAGGAGGCTTCCCTGGCGAGGTGGATGACCGCCGGCTGTGGGATCGGGGCGTCACCTCCGGGCTCGACTCGTCCCGCCCCCCGTAGACCGAGGGCAGCGACCGGGGCGCCTAGCCCTCCATCTGTGCCATCGCCCCGCCGACCGCCGATGGTCTTCACGGACAAGTGGTCCGTGTCGTCCAGGCCCACCAATTCGAGTCCCCCCGTTCGAAGATCGACCAGCACGTACATCCCGCTCTCCGTTCCGAGACATCCGACTCCGTGGGTGCTCCGTCACCGGCGTCCGTTGCCAGGGGACCCTACCCCAGCGACATCACCGGGGGCATGACCGGGGACCGGACTCCACCGTTCAGGCCGGGGCCTCTGTAGGTACATCGTGGGCACGCAACTGTTCGGCCACCCACGCGATTCCATCGGGTTGGACCATGTGCTCTGCCCAGCCTTCCAGAATGCTCTCGACCTCAGCCTGTGTCCGGATGTATCCGACGATCTTGACGAGCAACCGATCGGCAGGGATCTTCTCGACCTCGACATCGCCGAAGGGTGTCCAGGCGTCAACCTCTGGAACCAGCTCGAGCATCACGTAGAGCTCTCCGGTGTCCTCCACCCAGGACAGCTCATATCTGCTCCCCTGGGCGTCGAACCAATCGGTCCCGAGCTCCTCCTCCGCGGACTGCCGGCGGCGTTCGTCGCTGCTGTAGAACTCTTCAATGTTCATGCAATTCCCATTCCGATCCACGCTCCCGGTTCCGCAGCTGGTTGTGGCTGCACTCGGCGAATCCCCACCCGCCGGCACCGTGGTACGCCCCGACGCGGTTGCCTCCGGTGACCCGGGCAGGGCCAGCGGGTCGGCTGAGAACGCCCTCAGGATCGAGAACGCTACTCAATGCGGACGGGCGATGATCGAAGGTGGGAACCGGACGGCGGTCCGACCTGGTCATCGCCACGTCCCGCGCGTGACCCATTCCTCCGCCAGCCGGTGCTCGAGGTCAAGGGCCAGGTGGCCCCTTTCGGTCTGACGGAGGCGGTTCAGATAACCGTCGACGAAGAACGCATCGGCAGGTCCCTCGTAGCGTGCCGCTTCCATGGGGTCGGCGATCGCCCCCTTGAGCGTGGCGTGTCCGCTCTGCCAGTTGTCGAGGAGACCTTCGAGGTCAACAACGAGTCGCCTGTCCACCTCCACCAGGTCATTGGTCATGTGGGGGTCATCGCCGATGGCGTAGAGCTGCTCTCGGTTCAACCGCCAACAACCTGGATGGAGCGTCTTGATGTAGAGATGATCGGGAGTGCGAAGCGCACGTTGGTAGGTATAGGCACCGTGGCTCAGTACGAGGTGGTCCCGACCGACGAAGTCGTCCCCGCGGACGCCGGAAGCGAACGACTCGCCGTCCCATCCGGGAGGAACCGGTAGATCGAGCAGATCGCAGATGGTAGGGCACAGATCGAGGTGGTAGACGAGCCCCGTGACGTGACGCCTTCTGTCGTCGAGGCGGTCGGTCGTCCCGGGCCACCGGATGACCATCGGAACGTGGTGGGATGCTTCGTTGGCCATCGGGTGGTCCCCGTAGCACCCGTTCTCACCGAGTGACTCGCCGTGATCGGAGGCGACGATCACCGCCGTCTCCTCCAACACGCCCAGTTGGGAGAGCTCGTCCATGAGCACTCCGAGATGGTGATCCCAATAGAGGATGGCGCCGTCGTATCCGTCCACCAACCGGATAAAGTCTGCCCGCGAGCGCACCGAGTCAGGCATGGTGCCCGGGTTGGGCGATCCCTCCGGAGGCACGGACCAGCTCCCATCTCCTTCGTAGAGGTCGAGCGCCGTGTGAGGACCGTAGATGTCGGCATGAGCAGCGATGGTCTCCTCGTCCGGCCACGGCGGTGGATCACCACTTTCCGCCGCCCGCTCGCACCAGGTCGGGGGCTCGAAGTAGGGAATGTGCGGATCCCAGAAATGGACCTGCAGGAACCAGTCGTCGTCCCGACCATGCCTGTGCAACCAGTCGATGGCCGCGGTGGTGACATTCGCCGCATCCTCGTCGTCTCCATTCGACAGTGTCGGCTTGATCCACTCGCGGAAGTTTCCGAGGAACCAGTAGGCCATGTGGCGTTCGGGAAAACACGAGATCGAACTGGTGTAGATGCCGTTGCGGTACAGATGGCCACCGAACAATGGGCCGTGCCGGGTCCGTTCGAACATACGGATGTCACTTGCCGGTCCAAAATTTGCGATGGCTCCCGTCGTGATCCCGAACTGCCCACTGGTCAATGCCGCCCGTGAAGGCGCGCAGGGTGAATCGGAACAGAAACAACGGTCGAACACCACTCCTTCGGCGGCAACACGATCAAGGTTGGGAGTGATATCCCGCTGGTAGCCATAAGGACCGGTATGGTCGGCCCGCAGGGTGTCGACGTCACAGTAAAGGATGCGCATGCGTACGAAACCCCTGTCGTTTGTGGTCAACACTTCTGCGGGTACCCGCAGCGCTGGACCGGTCAGATACGGCGGATCCCCGGGAACAACCAGGGGAACTGTATCGGTGCCGCCACACGATCCCGAACTCGCCGACTTCAGGCACCATTTTGGGATCTCTACCGCCGGCCGAAGTGACTCGACGATGGCCGACCTGGTGGGGCAGGCAGGGATCGAACCTGCGACCGAGGGATTATGAGTCCCCTGCTCTGACCACTGAGCTACTGCCCCTGGGCTGGTTCTTTGTCTTCCCCATATCCCAAATAGTCGCCTTGCCCTACCCTTTTCCCTAGGAGCTCGGCATGGGACGCGCCAACGCCCGCAAGCCAAGTACCAGAGTTAGGAGAGGTCGCCAGGTCACTTCGAGTTGAGAGCGTACAACGCCACCACAGGCAAGCAGGTGAGCCGGACGTACGTTATTCGTGGAGTGCAGTAGCAAAACCGGTAGCAAGGTTTGGTTCATTTGGGTGCGGCTCCGCTGGAGTGACGACGCTCCGCCTGTGATCCTGGCACCCTGAACCGGCGGCAATCTGGAAGATCCACCAGTTTCGACGGAGAGCAGGCTTAGCTATCTGTAGTTATACATAACTACAGATAGGAGCTACGATGCCCTGTATCGCCACCAGTGCCCGACCATTGCTGCTTCATGGGAGCCTGATCACGTTCCGCCGCCGCTGTGGCAAGGCGTCGTGCCGGTGTGCCACCGGTGATCCTCATGAGAGCCCGGCCCTGACCTTCACCGAAGGGGGCCGAACCAAGACGATGACCCTGAAGAGCTCCGAGGTCGCTGAGGTTGCTGCTGCTCTGGCCCGCTACGAGCAGGCCCAGGCCGACCTGGAGGCCAGAGCAGTAGCGGGCATCGCGTCGTTGCGGACCCGCCGGCTTCTTCGTGACCGCCGGAGTGGACGATGAGCCGGTCCGTCCCTCCAGCGGACGCGTTCGAGAGCTCACGGGAGTGCTTCGAACAAGCGCTCGGTTGGCTGTTAGGGAGCTGAGGCATCCATTCTCACCCATGCCGACGTGGAGGACCAGCTCGACCGCCGTGGTCGAGAGCTACTGCGGCGGATGTGCCAGGACCACTTCAACATGCGGGCAGCGAACGAGACCCGGCTCTGTGCAGTGGCTGACAGCGAGGCCGTGACCCACGGCACCGTGGAGGCCGGCCACCAGCGACCCCTGGCGACCATCTTCGGCGAGGTCGAGGTGGAACGGCTCGCCTATCGCCATCGCCGACATCAGAACCTCTACCCTGCCGATGGAGTCCTCGACCTGCCCATCGAGCGCCACAGCCACGGGCTCCGCCGGATCGCGGCCGTCGAGTCCTCACGGGGATCCTTCGAGGAGGCCGGCGACGCCATCTCCCGGGCCACAGGCCAACAGGTGGCCAAGCGCCAAGTGGAGGCCCTCGCCGCCAGAGCCTCCTTTGACGTCGAGGAGTTCTACGCCACCCGGACAACGGTGAATGGAGAGGTTGGCGACGACGATGTGCTGGTCATCTCCGCCGACGGCAAGGGCATCGTCATGCGACCGGACGCACTGCGTCCAGCAACCGCGAAGGCCGCGGCGGCGGCAACCAACAAACTGGCCTGTCGTCTGTCCAAAGGAGAGAAGCGGAACCGCAAGCGCTTAGCCGAGGTCGGAGCCGTCTACGAGCTGACTCCCGTGGTCCGCAGTCCCGCTGACGTGTTGGCCTCCAAGCACGGAGACGATCCGCCGCCGGCGCCGAAGGCGAGGTCCAAGTGGGTGACCGCCAGTGTGGTCGAGGACGCGGCAGCCGTGATCGTCAAGGTCTTCGACGAGGCCGAGCGGCGAGACCCGGACCACTCCCGACGATGGGTGGCCCTGGTGGACGGCAACAATCACCAGATCGAACGCATCGAGGCAGAGGCGCGAGCGAGAGAAGCAGATGTCACGATCGTGGTCGACTTCATTCACGTGCTCGAGTACCTCTGGGGAGCGGTGTGGTGCTTCTTCCCCGAAGGCGACGCTGCGGCAGAGGCCTGGGTGCGTGATCGAGCCTTGGCCGTGCTGGAAGGAAACGCCCGGGAAGTGGCCGCTGGCATCAGACGGCGGGCAACGACAATGGGACTGAGCAAGCAGAAGCGGACCAAAGCCGATCCGTGTGCCACCTACCTGATCAACAAGGCGAGCTACCTGGACTACCCACAAGCCCTGGCCGAAGGCTGGCCAGCGGCCAGCGGGGTGATCGAGGGAACATGTCGATATCTGGTGGCAGATCGAATGGACGTGACCGGTGCGCGCTGAAGCGTTGAAGGCGCCGAGGCGATCCTCAGGCTACGGGCCGTGCGGCCCAACGACGACTTCGACAAGTACTGGGCGTTCCACCTCAACCGGGAACGCGAGCGTGTTCACGAGTCCCGCTACGCCAACGGAGATATTCCTCGGGCAGCTTGAGACGTCACTCTGGGGGAGCCGCACCCGGTTCATTTCCCTTGTCACAGTGATCCCCACACAGAACGCCGGTTCTGGCGCAGCCCCACGCCGGTCAGCGCCGTCGTTCTGGGCGACCACGTGCAACGGAGCGATCGGTTGGCGCGTTCGGTGGCTGCGGGGCAACGGACCGACATTCAGACACTCGTTCGTCGATTCAAACATCGTGGGCCTTCGGATCGGAGGGCACTGAGGGTCTCGACCTCGTAGGAGCACTATCGCAAGGAGACGTCTCCCGGGATCTCTGCCCGTCGGTGAAGCCTCAGACCTCCAGAGGTGCCCTCCCGAACTACAGATACGCGCGGGAACGCCCTTTGCATAAGTCGTCGAACTTTCGAACGAATGGCGAGTGTTGCCGGTCACGCTGTTTGCACATCGGCTGGCAACACCATGGCGGGACCCCTCTGTGGCGAGATGTCCATGACGCCATAGGTTGTTTCTCGTTGATGCTCCAGTTCGCAGAACGGTTGGTCGAGTCCAGTCCACCGCCCTACAACTTCGGCGGAGGCCGGTACCTTGGCACTCCGTAACCGTAAGCACAGCCGGTTGTGTCAATCGGTGAAAGGCCTGTGCTGGAGCAAGGACCATCGGCACAGAACGCTGCGCCAGAACAACGACCGTTGCCATCGCGGGAACAGCGCAGGTACCTCGGGAGTGTCTGGCACTCCCGATCCACGCCCGGCAAGAAAGCCGGCATTCGGAAACCCGCCGCGTCAATCTGGAACCGTGGACCGGCATCACGGCAGCACTTCACAGTGCCGGTGCTCGGGTGGGAGGTTCTCCTCCTGACCTGCCAACTCGAACGTGGGTCTGTACCCATCTCCCATACAGCCGCTTGCGATAGTACTAAATGACTAGTACATTAGAACGCATGAAGGATCAAGCGCTGATCCAGTTTCGGCTGGACCGACACTCCGGTCTCCCGGTCTACCGCCAGATCGTTGACCAGGTCCGCCAAGCGCTCCGGTTGGGCATCCTGCGTCCTGGCGATCAGCTTCCGACAGTGCGCGACGTGGTCGAGCAGATCGCCATCAACCCGAACACCGTGCACCGTGCCTACCGCGAGCTCGAACAACAGGGACTCATCGAAGGGCAGGCCGGGCGCGGCACCTTCGTCCGGCGCTCGCTGCCCGGCGTGGCCGAACA
>DAHUZT010000056.1 GCA_027315005.1 Acidimicrobiaceae bacterium
ACCCTCACCAGCTTGATGACGTCGTGCGGCCTCCTTGCGCAGCTCCTCCTCGGACATCTGGCCCCCCTCTTGGTCGGAGCCCAATCCCAGCCGTCGAGCGGAACGATGTCCTGCGGTTAGCCCGCTCCAGGGTTCGGAACGATGTCCTGTGGGCTAGAGACCTGTGAGGAGGGAACGATGTCCTGCGGTGCAAGCCGGAACGATGTCCTGCGGGCCCTCAGTTAACCTCTGCCTCTGCGCGCTTCGTCAGCCCGGCCGGACCGGCACCGGGCTGGGACGGGTCGAGCTCGTGCCGGTCGCCCCGCAACCTCGGCGTCGCCGGGCGTGCTCCCATTGGTCGAAACGACGGACGAGCGCGCGATGGCCGCCTTGGAGTTTCGAGTCACGCTGTCGGAACCTGGGGTGACCTCTGCGGTCGCTCCCGGTCAAAGGGCTTTGAAGTACCGGGCGATCGGGAGGGGAGAGAACCCTGCCTTCTCGTAGGTGCTCCGCGCCGGGGCGTGCCCCGGATCCCCGCCGGTATCAACCATCACGACGGTCATGCCGGCAGTCGAGCAACGCCCCAGTGCGTGGTCGGTCAACAGCGATCCAACGCCCTCGTTCTGTGCCGAGGGGTCGACGGCGATCATGTAGATCTCGCCGAGCTTGCGTTGCCCGTCGATCCGGATGGCGGTGAACCCGACGACCCCACCCTCCGTCTCGGCGACCCAGACGTCGGTGTCATCGTCGTGGAGCACCGCGTCGACCGCACTCGATTGGTCGAGCACCCAGTCCGGGTGCAGGCGATCGAAGATGACGGGGCCGAGGACGGCCTTGAGCGACCTGAAGACCGGTTCCCATGCTCGAATCGACAGGTCGAGCACGTCCTGGCGGTCAGCGAGGGCATAGGGCCGGATGCCTGGTGTCACCGAAGCAACCTGCCACACCGGCAACCTTCGGGCCACTCCGCGGGCAGGCGGCTGGGGAATCCCCGGATGGGCATACTTCGACCGTGATCCGGGTGGACGACAGCCTCGAAGGCGTGAATTGGGCGGCGGCAAAGGCCGATCTCGCCGCCGACCGTTTCGACAACGGGAGATCGCCCGAGGCGTTGCGGCGGAGCTTCGAGGGGTCTCGTCACGTCACCATCGTCAGGGACGGGGACCGGGTCATCGGGATGGCGCGCCTCTTGTCCGATGGGGTCTGCAACGCGTACCTAGTGGACGTGTGGGTCCAGTCCTCCTACCGTCGGCGGGGAATCGGGTCGGCGATGGTCCGTTCACTCACTGCCGCGGTGCCGGGTCAACACGTCGGTCTCCAGACCGACGACGCCGGCCCCTTCTACCGCTCGCTCGGGTTCACCCCGCAGGCCGAGTTCTACTCGAGGATCGTCGGGGCGTTCCTCGACAACGAAGGTAACCGCTGAGCACGCTCGGACGTCGGGGTCAGCGGTAGACGGCCATCGGACGGAAGACCATCGGTGACCCGAGGCGGATGGCTCCGCTGCTCGTCAGTCGGTCGATCTCCTCTGGGGCGAGTCCCACCTCGGCGAGCACTTCGGCCGTGTGTTCGCCGACGCCCGGTGGGCGGAGTGTCCGGTGATGCTGGCTCCGGGAGAACCGGGCGTACCGGCCGGGTGCGAACACCCAGCTCATCCCGGGCCGCTCCAGGCGGTTGAAGACCCCCCACTTCTGGTACTCGGGGTCGGCGACGAGCTCGGAGACGCGGCGGGCGGCGACCGCCGGGACCCCGGCGGCGGCCAGCCGGTCGACGAGCAGGTCACGAGGAACACCGCTGCACGAAACCGCCAGCCGCGCGGTGAGCTCCAGGTCGTCGGCCGGGACCGTTCCCTCGAGGAGTCCCGCCTTGACCAGGCTCTCAACATCTGGTGCCTGGATCCGGACCCAACCATCGACACACTGGTAGAAGCGGTCGAGCGGCCCCCGTCCCCGGAAGTCGCGCCCGCCGACGATCGGCTGGTCTCGCGAATTCGAGCGGACGAGTTCCTCGCTCTGCGCAAAGGCCGAGGTACCGACGAGCGAGAGCCACACCGCCTGGCCCGCACCGCTGCGTCGACGATGGAACAGGGCCAGCACGGTTCCCAGCGCGGCCAGAGCCGCCGTGGTGACGTCGTTGATCGCGACGGTCATGAACACCGGCTCGCTGTCGCCGCCCTGGGCGGTCATCATCCCGCTTCGCGCCTGCAGCAGCGGGTCGAAGGCCGGTTCGGAGGAGAACGGGCCGTAGTTGCCGAAGCCGGTGATGGAGACCGAGACAATGTCGGGCCGGACCTCGACGAGCCGCCGGTAGTCGATCCCGAGGCGCTCCAGCACACCGGCCCGGTAGTTGTCGAGCACCACGTCGGCCGAGCGCACCAGGGCGTAGAAGGCCTCCTTGCCCTCGGGCGACTGGAGGTCGATGGCCACACCACGCTGGCCGCGTATGTAGGGCATGCCCCGGTCGCGCCAGCTGTCGCCGCCTGGGATCTCGACCTTGACCACGTCGGCGCCGAGTTCGGCCAGCAGGGTGCCGGCGTAGGGGCCCGCCAGGATGGTTCCGAGATCGAGCACCCGGAACCGCGCCAGGGGTCCGTCGCCCTCGGGGGGAAGGCCGGCCGGCGACCGACCCGCCGGCCATTCGACCGGCTGGTCCTCACCTGCCGGCGGCGCCGATCGGCGGAGCTCCCAGGGTGTCGCCACCAGGTTGACCGGGCTTCCGGGGACGTCGACCGGCCCGTGGGTCGGGTCGTCCAGCTCGATCCGCATGCCGACCGACTCGAGGGCAGGGTCGTCGAGCCAGTGTTCCCGTTGGAGGAGGGGCCCGGTAGGCACGTCCGCCGCGCGCAACCGCTCGATCCACTCGTCCCGACTCTTACCGGCTAAGACCTCCACAAAGCGCTCTCGGACCCAGCTTCGGTTGGTCGGGAGCAGCATGGCCTCGATCCGGCCATCGATCCGCTCATCCTCGAGGACGTGAGTCAGCCCCAGGACCTCGAGGGCCCGCTCCTGGAACTTCGTGGTCAAGGTGGCCAGGAAGAGCCACCCGCCGTCTGCGCACTGGTACCGGGTGTACATCGGGTGGGGTCCACCCGGTCCGTAGTTGGCCAGGATCTCGGGCCCCTCGGGGTCGATGACCAAAGAGGCACTGGCGGCGACCATCGCCGCGTGCACGCCGCCGACCGTGACGATCTGACCGTGCCCGGAGGACTCCCGCTCGATGAGCGCGGCCACCCCCGCCGCCGCGGCCCAGGCGGCCTGGAGATACAGCAGGTATGGGAAGACCGAGTCGATGGGCCCACCCTCGAAGGAGCTCTGGCGGAGCGCGATGCCGGTCATTGCCGAGAGCAACCCCATGGACTCGGCGCCCCCGGCCCAGGGCGTCTCGCCCAGGAACGGCGGCATGGACAGGAACACGAGGGCGGGATTGGCAGCACAGGCGTCGGCCGGGGGTGCGAGCCCGGCGAAGGGTCCGTAGCCGCTGCTCACGCAGAGGTCGGCTCCGCCCAGCAGCCGACAGAGGCGTTCCCGTCCCGCTTCGGACTCGGGGTCGAAGGTCACCCCCGTCTTGTTGCGGTTCCACATAGCGAACCCCGGACGCGTCCGCTCCGGGTCGCCGGCGGGCGGCTCGGGTCGGACGACCTCTGCCCCGTGGTCGGCCAGCAGCATCGCCGCGAGCGGCCCGGAGATCCCGTTCGAGAGGTCCAGGATGCGGACGCCCTCCAACGCGTGGCCTGCGGTCATCTCAACGCCGCGCGCTGCTCCGGGTTGCGGGTCCCCCACCGTCGTGCCCCACGATCGGGCCGCTACCCGCCGCCACCGGCCGAGGGGTCCGGCTGGAACCGATAGAGGGCGCTGCCCTTGCCGGTGTCCTGGAAGACCACCCGCACCGGCATGCCTACCTTCACCTGGTCGGGCTCACAGTCGACGATGTTGGTCATGACCCGTGGGCCCTCGTCCAGCTCGACGTAGGCGACCACGTAGGGGAGGGCATCCCGGTACCCGGGGACCCCGCTCCGGTGTACCACGGT
The DNA here is from genome assembly GCA_027315005.1 of Acidimicrobiaceae bacterium. Lineage (GTDB taxonomy): Bacteria > Actinomycetota > Acidimicrobiia > Acidimicrobiales > RAAP-2 > Bog-756. The sequence continues at coordinate 4,007 of DAHUZT010000056.1, forward strand.
GAAGGTGTACACGGTGCCCCGGCCCGACGCCTCGAACCACGAGGTGTTGAGGCTCCCGCACGCCGGGCAGAACGGGCGCGGGTACCAGATCGGGGTGCCGCAGTCGTCGCAACGACGCAGCAGGAGCTTGCCCTCGGCGGTCGCGGCCCAGAATTCCTCGGTCCCGGGGGAGACGGCCGGCACCGGGGTTGGCAACGTGCTGCTCATGCGTCCTCCGTTCCCATGATGAGGGTCGAGCTGCCCATGCGGGCGCCGATCGAGCCGCCAGTGCCGTGGGCGAGCGCGATGGTGCAGTTGGGCACCTGCACGGCGGGATGAGCCTCTCCGCGCAGCTGGCGGACGGCCTCGATGACCTTGGTCATGCCGCCCCGGTTGGCCGGGTGGTTGTTGCACAGGCCGCCGCCGTCGGTGTTGAACGGCAGACGCCCGTTGGGGGCGACGAGGGTCCCATCCAGGACGAACCTCCCCCCCGTCCCCTTCTCGCAGAAGCCGAGGTCCTCGAGGGTCTCGATGACCGTGATGGTGAACGAGTCGTAGATGGACACGTAGTCGATGTCGGCGTGGCTGACCCCGGCTTCCTCGAAGGCCCGCGGGCCCGAGACCACCGCCCCGGTGTAGGTGAGGTCGAGCCGGCCGTTCTCGGCATGCTTGATGGCCTCGCCGTGCCCGAGCACCTTGGCGGAGGTCCGATTGAGGCCACGAGCCACCTCCGGGCTCACCACCACGACCGCCCCGCCCCCGTCGGTGACCACACAGCAGTCGTCCCGGTGCAGCGGCGAGCAGATCATCGGGGAATCGAGTACCTGCTCGACGGTGAAGGGCTCGCGGAGAAAGGCGTTGGGATTGTGCTGGGCGTGCAGCGACGCCGCGACCTTCACCTCGGCCATCTGCTCGCTGGTGGTGCCGAACTCGTGCATGTGCCTGGTGGCGGCGAGGGCATATCCGGTCACCGCCCCCGACATCCCCCACAGTCCCTCGAAGAGAGCGTCCGGCGTCGGGTCCCCGAAGCCTCCCCGGCCACCGCCCATGGCGGCACTTCGAGGCCTGCCGGCCAGCGTGACCAGGGCCACCTGGCACTTGCCGGCGGCGATGGCCTCGGCGGCGTGCCCGACGTGGACGACGTAGGAGGAACCACCAGTCTCCGTCGAGTCGATGTGGGTCAGGCGCAGACCCATGTAATCGGCGTTGGATAGCGGCCCGAAGCCGGCCGAGCCGTCGCAGAAGTACGCGTCGACGTCGCTGAATGACAGCCCGGCGTCGGCCAGAGCCCCGGCCGCTACCTCGGCGTGGATCTGGCTGTTGGAGCGATCGGGGATCTCCCGCAATGGGTGCTCGTAGATCCCGGCGATGAACGCTTTGCCCCGGATGGACACCGTTCCCCCTTCCTGCAGCGAACCGTCGACCAGGGAACCTCAAACGGCCACGCCGGTGACGGTTGTCGGGCGCGGGCCGCGGACAAGCGAGATCACGGCGAGCCCTGGTCCGTCCCGATTGTGCTCAGGTTGGCCGTTCCGGTCAAGCCTAGGAGGTAGGTCGTGAGCTCCGGGGGCCCGCTATCCGCGGCGGGTGGCCACGAAGACCGGGATCCGACGCTCGGTGCGCGCCTGGTACTCGGCATACGGCGGGTAGGCGGCGACCGCCCGCTCCCACCATTTCGCCTTCTCGTCGCCGGCGACCTCGCGGACCTCGACGTCGAAGGGTTCGGGCCCGTCCTGGATGGTGACCGCGGTCGGGTCCGCCTTCAGGTTGTGGTACCAGACGGGGTGCTTCGGAGCCCCGCCCATGGAGGCCACCAGCGCGTAGCGCCCCTCGTGCTCGACCCGCATCAGCGCGAACTTGCGGATCTTGCCGGTCTTGTTCCCCCGTGTGGTCACGACGATGACCGGCAGTCCCGTGTCGCGCAGGGTGTTGGCCCGTTGGCCACCCGACGCCTCGTACTCGGCGACCTGGTCCCGTACCCATTGGAACGCGCTGGGCTCGTAGTCCCCTTCAAGCGGCATGCCCCGGAGCCTACGTCCTCTCAACGGCGACAATGTTCGAAGGGCGCGGCACTCAGGCCAGTCGGGCCGCCAGCCACTCCTCCTGGTCCCGCACACTGCGTCGGGACACCTCGACCAGGTCCATCATCATGTCGAAGCCGTGGGGAACCGATGGGCAGACGTGCAGCTCCACCGGCACCCCGGCGTGGTTCAACGCTCGGGCGTACTCGACGTCCTCGTCGCAGAAGACGTCGAGGGCGCCGATGCACAGGAGTGCCGGTGGGAGGCCGGAGAGGTCGCTCGCCCGCGACGGTGCCGCGTACTGGGGGACGTCGTCGGAGCCGAACAGCTCGCCGAGGTAGCAGGACCAGCCGAGCTCGTTGTTCTGCGGGTTCCAGATAAGGGCGTCCCAGCTGCTCATCGGGGTGACCCGTCGGTCGTCGAGCATGGGGTAGACGAGCTGCTGGAAGGCCACCGGGACCTCGCCCCGGTCCCGGGCGAGCAGCGCCAGGGCCGCGGCGAGCCCGCCGCCGGCGCTGGCGCCGAAGATACCGATGCGCCCGGGGTCCACCCCCAGTGGCCCGGCATTCTGGAACACCCAGAGCAGCGCTCGGTAGCAGTCTTCGAGGGGCCCGGGATAGGGGGTCTCGGGGGCGAGCCGGTAGTCGACCGAGACACCGACGTACCCGAGCTTCGGGCACAGGCGGTCGTGACGGAAGTCGTCCTCCTCATAGCTGCCGAGGATGTAGCCGCCGGGGTGCATCGACACGACGGCCGGGAGCGGGGCGTCGAAGCCGGACGGACGATGGACCCGAACCCGGACCGGGGGTCCCCGTCGACCAGGTGGTCGTCTCGTTGCACCCGGTCGGTGAGTTCGATCTGGAACAGTCGACCCTGTCGGCGGCGTTCGATGATCTCCTGGTGGGTCGTCGGTGCGACGAAGGTGGGCTCCATGCCGGCGAGCACCGCGGCGATCTGCGGGTCGAGCCGCTCGGTCATGGGCATCGGTGGCACTGAGGTGACGCGCTCGGGCATGGCCGAACCCTAATGGTGGCCCCCTTGGGGTTTTCGGCCTGCCCGAAGCGTTCCGGCGGCCCGAACGACCGGCGGGGTCCCAGGCGACCAGCGACGGCGCGCGACCCTCGGCCCCGAGCTACCAGGCGTAAGCCTCGGGCGCCTGGCCGCCAGGACCGGGGAAGATCCGGTCCAGCTGGTCGAGGACCTCTCGGTCGAGCGTGACGTCGAGCGCCGCCATCGCACCGTCGAGCTGCTCGATCGTCCTCGGCCCGATGATGGGTGCCGTCACGACCGGATTGGCGAGCAGCCAGGCCAGCGCGACATCGGCGGGCGGGACCCCGAGGTCGGCGCAGAGCTTCTCCCAGGCGTCGAGCTTCGTCCGGTTGGCCTCGATCGACGCCTGCATGCGGTCGCTCGACCGGCGGCCCTTGTCGGTCTTGGCCAGGGCTCCCCCCAGCAGTCCACCGGCGAGCGGGCTCCAGGGCAGCACCCCCAACCCGTAGTCGGCACAGGCCGGAAGCACCTCGAGCTCAACCATCCGTGCGTTCAGGTTGTAGAGGCTCTGCTCGGAGACGAGCCCGAAGGAGCCCCGGTGTGCCGCCCGCTCGTTGGCCTTGGCGATGTGCCAGCCGGCGAAGTTGCTCGACCCGATATAGATGACCTTGCCCTGCGCGACGAGCAGGTCCATCGCCTGCCAGATCTCGTCCCACGGCGTGTCCCGGTCGACGTGGTGCATCTGGTACAGGTCGATGTGGTCGGTCTGGAGTCGGCGCAGGCTGGCGTCGCATGCCGCCCGGATGTGGCGGGCCGACAGTCGGCTGGTGTTGGGCCAAGGGTCCCGACCGCCGTAGACCTTGGTCGCCAGCACGACCTTCTCCCGCCGGCCGTCGCCGCCCTGGAACCACCGGCCGACAATCTCCTCGGTCCGACCGCCCCCGCCGTAGGTGTTGGCGGTGTCGAAAAAGTTGAGGCCGTGGTCGATGGCCCGGTCCATGATCGCGTGGGCCTCGTCCTCCTCGGCGGTCATCCCGAAGTTCATGGTCCCAAGACACAGCGGGCTGACCCGGAGCCCGGTCCGTCCGAGCCGCCGATACTCGATCTGTCGTTCGCTCACGTGTGCCCTCCCGTTCGCTCGATGGGTTCCGGCCGCGCCTCAACGCACAGGACACGGCCGGGACGCGTCGCCAACCGTACCGTGACCGTCGCGCCGGCCGGTCAGCGGTTGTCCGCCACTACTTCTCCGGCGATCACCGTCGCCGCCACGTTGTCCGCGTCGAGCGTGCGCAGCCCTTCGACCAACGGGACCGCCAGGACGCACAGATCTCCCGGCTGACCAGGAGCGAGGACCCTCGGGGAAGCCGGGTGTTGGGCCGAACCGAGGAGCAGGGAGAGTGCAACCATGGGGTCGACGCGTTCGCCGGCACCCACAGTCCGGCCCGACCGGCTCTTCCGAAGGACCGCCGTCCGGACCAGTGCCCAGGGGTCCTCGGGCCCGAAGGGGGCGTCGGTCCCGGCGGCGACCGGCACGCCGGCCGCCAGGAGCGACTGACAGCGATAGAGGTCGCTCCGATCCTCCGGATCGACGTCGGCCAGGTAGTCGTCGCCGCGATCGTGCACGAACCCGGGGTTGGTCACGACCGTGACCCCGAGATGCCCGAGGACCGGGATCGTCTCGGCCGGGATCACGGCCCCGTGCTCGATCCGGTCCCCCCGGACTACCCCGGCCTCCTCGAGCACGGCGACGGTCAGGACGAGCTGGACCCGGGTGACGCAGTGGAGGGCGACGGCCCGCCCCGCACCGTGGGCCTCCCGGACCTCGGAGACGAGCAGGTCGAAGGGTGGGAGGGACTGGTCGTCCAAGATGACCTTGACCGGGCCGAGACCGAGCGTCGGCGGACAGCCCGGCCCGGTGCCCGGGGTGGTCATGATCGTGACCCGCTGGGGAAGTCGGCCGTCGGCCCGGGCGCTGGCCAAGGTGTCGAGCCGATCGACGTCGCCCACTGGGGTGGCGTCGGTGAGGCCGGTGATCCCAAAACGCGCCGCGCGCTCTCCCACGACGTCGAGGCCCGGATCGAGGCGGCCCGCGGCCGCCTCGATCCACTCGTCCATACGGAACAGCCGGCCGGTGGGGGAGCCCGCCCGGTCACGTTCGATCCCTCCCTGGTCCGCCGCGCCGGCCAGGACCGACTCGAGTGCAGGTGTATTGAGGATCCACTGGCTTCCGGTTCGGTGCTGGATCCGCACCGGCCGGTGGGCCACGATCCGGTCGAGCCGGCGTCGGTCGAGCTGTCCGGCCACCCGCTCGTGGTACCCGACGCCGCGGATCCAAGCTCCCGCCGGGAGCTCCCGGTCCCGTCGGCGCAGCAGCTCGGCGAACCGGTCGGTGCCCTCGACGTGGGCCGGTCCGAGCGGCAGGGACCCGCCGGCGGCGGCGGCGGCGGAGAGGTGCACGTGGTGGTCGTGGAGCCCGGGCCGGACCGCGCCGCCAGCCGCGTCGAGC